>CANAXT010000101.1 GCA_947365915.1 uncultured Mycoplasmatota bacterium | reverse complement strand
ATTTTGTCCTTTCCTTCGTAAATAAAATTGTTGATGTTGATCAAAATGCTTTGAGTATAGTTATATTTTGGTCCTATTTTGTTGTTTTTAGAATATAAACGATTCATGTAGTCGATATTACGCTCTAATATATGTATTTTTCCGCTACAGTTGATTTCAATATCAATACTAGAATTATTTATATGTGCGACAAAGTCAGCTCTTCCACCTTTATCTCGTTCTTTTGTTTTATCAAGTTCGTTTTTTCCGAAAGTCAAATTTTCTAACAATACTTCATAAGGAACCTCTAAAATATAAGAAAGCAATTTACAACCATACTTTTTTCTGTTTTCATTTGTGAACATTGTTTTAAACATGGGATCACAAAAAATAGAAACTTTTTCGTTTTCTTTCATATCTTCTAAACGTTTAGTTTGAATAATATATTGATAATCTGGATCGGTTTTAGAAATGGAAGAGCGGTCTTCTAAGAAAGTGGTTTGATTGTTTTTAATTTGAATTGTAATATTATTACACCTCCTTGAAGGGGAGTATATCATGTTGTGGGGGGAGGCGTAAAAAGAGGAAAATGGAGAATTTGGAGAGTATTGAAACCAGATTTTTTATATTTGCAAAACAGAAATGAATCATTGGTTGATCAAAATAAGACAGATAAATAAGTTTTGAAGTTTTATAAAAAAGTTTAAAGAAACTATATAGTTACAAAACGACAAAGTTTGATATAGAAAAGGTATACTATGTTTATAGGATAAGTTTTGAATTTTTGAAACTAAGGAGGAAGGAAAATATGGTATTAACAAATAGTAACCTAGGGGGGGGGGCATAAGGAATAGAGCCTTTACTCTAATAGAACTTTTGGCAGTAATAATTATAATAGGAGTGATTGCTTTAATCGTGTCTCCTATTATATTAAATGTGATTGGGAAGTCTAAAAAAGCAGCATTTGAACGGAGTATTGATGGAATTATAGAAGCAGTACGAATAGATTTATCAGATGATGATTTTTTGGTTCCTAGAGAATATTTTTATGAGGGATCAGAATTAAGTTTATTAACGGTGAATGATAAAAAACGGGATGAGATCGTAAAGATAAGTGGAAGAATAGATGGAAATGGATTTATTTATGTAGATGGTGACGGGAACATAATTATTAATAATATTTGTAATAAAGAATATTGTGCGAATGGAAAAGAAGAAGAAATAGAAATTAGTAAGAATCCAACAGGAGAAGTACCAGATTTAAATAAAGAAGATCCAGTGATAACATTAAATGGAGATTCTATGGTTTATGTAGAATTAAATGGTATATATAAAGAGCTTGGAGCAATAGCAAGAACAAAAGCAGGAGATGCTTTGGAGTATACAACTGAGATAAAGAAGAATAACGAAGCTGTAGAAAGTGTTAATACTTCAATAGAGGGTACATATATTATTACTTATAGTACGAGTAATAATGAGAAAACAGTATCAGTAGAACGGGAAGTCGCAGTACTGAATATGTTACCAATGATAACAATGACAGAATCGAATGAAACATATGAACAAGAAAAAGAAGTGTTAATTACAGTCAGTGGAATAAGACCAAATAAAGTTGATTGTTTTAGTTATGAAATTAAGAAAGATGAAGTTTCAATTGAAAAAGAAAGTGTGTTAGGGTTAACGAAAACAATTACTTTGAATGAAACAGGAATTTATGAAGTTGTAGTCAATGTAATAGATAATAATGGACATACGAATACATTAAATAAAACCTATGAAATAGATAAAGAAGGACCAGTAATAGTATTTGAACCAGAGACTGTAAATTTAGAATCAGAAGAAGTAAGTGGGTATAACTTGTTAACAGGAGTAATTGTGACTGATAATGTAGATGGAGTAATTGAGAATAGTAAAATTACAACTTCGGGAACATTAGAGAAAATACCAGGAACCTATAAAGTAACGTATACAGTAAGTGACACACTCGGGAATAGGAGTAGTAAAGAGAGAACGTTTGTAGTAACGGATCAAACGAAACCAGAGATTGTAATAACACCAAGTGAAGAAAGTAGTTTTGTAAAAAGTAAAACTGTTACAATTACTGCTACAGATAATATAAAAGTAAATTCTATTACTTATGTAATTATTAAAGATAGTGTAAGAGGAACGGAACAAACAATTAGTACAGGAGGAAAAGTTACACTGGGTGATGGAACAGGAAATTATCAAATAGAAGTAACAGCAGTAGATAGTAGTAACAATAGTAGAACAGTAACAAGTGGAATCTATAAGTTGGATAATATAAAACCAACAATTAGTGTGCCAGAAAATACGGTATTAAAAGTAACAGAAGTAACAAGTTATAATGTACTAACAGGAGTAACAGTAAGTGACAATAGTGGAATAGATCCTATAGTAGAAACAACAGGAAGCCTAACAGCAACATTAGGGGAACAAACAGTAACATACAAAGCAGTGGACCAAGCAGGAAACGAAGAAACAGTAGCACGTAAGTTTACAGTAGTAGAAGCAGAAGGACCAATATTAAACTTTAGTAATGCAAGTACAAATGGAAAATGGACAAAAGCGCAAACAATAAAGGCAACAGCAACAGATAATAGTAATATAAAAACATTTACATATGAAGTGATAAAGA
>CANAXT010000100.1 GCA_947365915.1 uncultured Mycoplasmatota bacterium | reverse complement strand
GTTCGGATCTGTGAGGGTTGCATGGAGTAATCTGTGCTTCTACTCGATTTAGTGATATTGTAATAGAAAATAAAAAAGAACGAATCATGATAGAAATGCGGAATCAAGATTTAAAAAACTTAGAGCCAAGAATCACAATGTATTTCTCTAATCACTATAGTACTCAAAATCCAGAAAAAAACTACGAAAATGTAAAACCATTAAAAGTGTTACTGATACTGAATTATCCATATGGAATTTCAAAAATACTTAAAAAATATCAAATGTTGGAAGAAAACATAAAAGAAAGATTTGGAGATTTATTTTCTATTCAAATTTGGAATATTCAAAAAGCATTAAAAGAAAAAGATACAATTGATTATTGGTATGCCAGATTGTTTCACTTAAGTGAATACGAAATAATAATAAGTAGACTGATTTTAGAAGAAACCAAAAAAAATCCAAAATTTGAAAGTATTGTAAATCAAATAGAACGGTACAACATGGACTTAAAAACATATCAAAAAATGAAGGAGGAAGAAATGTTAGAGATGACGTTTGAAGAAGCAACAGCGATGATAAAACTAGATGCAGAAAGAACTGGAGAAAAAAGGGGAGAAGCAAGAGGAAAAAAATTAGGACTAACTCAGGGGAAAAAATTGGGACTTAGTCAAGGAAAAAAATCAGGTTTAAAGTTAGGTATAAAACAGGGACGAGAACAGGCAAATTTAGAAACAGCTCGTAATTTATTAGAACAAGGAATCGATATCAATGTAATTATGAAAGCAACGAATTTAACAGAAAATCAAATTAGACAGTTTCAGTAGAAATTGTTTTTTTGAAAATTGTGTTAAACATGATGACTGATAAACAAAACAGATGTATAGTTATAATAGTCAAACAAAAAGATAAAGAAAGGATATTTTTATATAGTATGAGAATAGAAGAGTTGATAAAAGACCTAGATCTGGTAACTATTATTGAATTTAAAAATTATATTATTGATCATTTATCTGATTTTTGTTCTACAAAAAATTTTAACTCAAAAGTAATTTTTAAATTTAAAAATAAAAAAATGTTTTGTGAAAAATGTGGATGTAAATTATATAAAAATGGAAAACAAAAAGTGGCATTCAAAGTATATCTATAGTAGTTGTAAAATAACTTCATCAGAAACAACTAATACCATAATTTGTCATAGTAAATTATCTTTTGAAATATGGAGTAATGTAATTGATAATCTATTAAATGGATTTAGCTTAAGAAGAATTGCAGAAGAAAATAATATTTCACTTTTAACGTCATTTAGAGTAAGACAAAAAGTATTATATGATTTAAAATGTTTCGTAGATGATATTAATTTGTCTAGGAAAGTACAATTAGATGAAAAATATTTTTCTATTAATTTGAAAGGAACAAATAAGTAAGAAGAAATACTATAACTTAGATGCAATTATTGCAGTAGTTTTTTTAATTAATAGTAAAAGATCAAATCATGTAAAAGTATTTGAATCAAGTAATAAAAATAAATAGGGAAGATTTTGTTATAATAATATCAATGAGAGGAGTTTGAAAATCTTGAAAAATAATTTTATAAAAGAAGAAATAACAGAACTGGATGAGAAATAAAGAGGTTATTTCTTATTTAGGTTTATGGGAACTTGTGAATAACCCAAATTTTAAACGTGTCGAATTCGACACGTTTAAAAATGAATCGGGTAGTAATAAATTTAAAATATCTCCACAAAAATGGATAAATGAAACAAATGCAATTGGGATCATATCCAAATCTGGTAATGGTGGTGGAACATATGCACATTCCGATATTGCTTTAGAATTTGCAAGTTGGCTATCACCTGAATTCAAGTTCTATTTAATTACTGAATTTGAAAGATTAAAGCGACAAGAGTCTTCTCAATATAAAGTTGAATGGCAAGCCAGCAGGTTGCTTTCTAAAGTTAATTATTTAATGCACACAGATGCAATTAAAAAAATGATGGTTCCAAGTTTAACAGATAGTCAGAAAAATTTTATATATGCTAGCGAAGCTGATATTCTTAATGTTGCTTTATTTGGAATGACTGCAAAAGAGTGGAGAAAAAGTAATCCCGAGTTGGCGTTGGAAGGTAATATTAGAGATTATACAGATTTACTTCATTTGATAATTCTTAATAATTTAGAAAATACAAATGCAGAATTAATTAAATTAGGGTTGTCACAACAAGAAAGATTAATTAGATTAAATGAATCAGCAAAAAAGCAAATAAATTTATTAAAAAACGATAGTAGAATAAAGCAGTTGGAAATCTTGCAAAAAGATGTTAATAAAGATTTATTGGCAATAGAAAATAGATGATATCATCTGGAACAATCACATTCAGGAGTATTTGCTTTTAGTTATGGAGATAGTAGAGTAAGTGAATATTACTTCTTCCGAGTAGTCCTCTTAGACTAACTTTGATAAAACCAAACTTGTCTTTTCCTTGACAAAACTAGTCAAACTTTTCATTTCTTTTTTCAAATGAAACTGCTATACTTAAAATAGGATGTGATAATGTGAAAAAGAAAAAAATAATCATTGCAATTGTAATCATTGTAGCCCTTATAGCTTCCCTTACAATTTATCTTTGCTTCTTCAAAAAAGGAAAAGTAGAACCAATAAAAAAAGAACCAAAAACAGAACAAAAAAAACAAGAACCAAAACCACAGCCAAAATTAAAAATTGTAAATGAAGAATCAAAAACCAGACCATATGCAGTCATGATTAACAATAACTCTAGAGCTTGGGCCAATCATGCTGGATTAAACGATGCATATATAGTATACGAAATGATTGCAGAAGGTGGAATTACCCGTATGATGGCTTTATTTAAAGATCAAACAACAGAACGAATT
>CANAXT010000099.1 GCA_947365915.1 uncultured Mycoplasmatota bacterium | reverse complement strand
CCACGTGAAACATCGAAAATAGAATAGAATAATGTTCCACGTGAAACATCGAAAATAGAATAGAATAATGTTCCACGTGAAACATCGAAAAAAAGATTGCAAAAAAAACAAAAATCATATATCATATAAATGACACAACATTCATGTTTGAACCAGGTCAGAATCGGAAGATAGCAGCCTTAAGAATCTCTGAATGTGTGTGTCTTTTTTTTGAAAGAAGAATGATAAAATGTCAGATGAATATTATATGAAGCAAGCTTTGAAGGAAGCAGAAAAAGCAGAAAAAAAAGGTGATGTACCAGTTGGTGCAATAATAGTATATAAAAATAAAATTTTAGCAAAATCACATAATCAAAAACAATATAAAAAAAATGCAATTTATCATGCTGAAATTTTAGCTATCAAAAAAGCTTGTAAAAAAATAAAAAATTGGCATTTAGATGAATGTACTTTATATGTCACTTTAGAACCATGTTTAATGTGCGCAGGAGCTATAATTCAATCAAGAATAAAAAGAATCGTATATGCTACTTCAAGCCCTAAATTTGGATATGTTTCAAGTATTGATAAAATTCAAAATAAAAAAAACAATCATATTCCTGAAATAAAAAAAGATATATGTGAGGAACAAGCTTCAATTCTATTGAAAAAGTTCTTTAAGGATAAAAGAAAATAAACGATTTCTACTTTAAATGAAAAGTAAAAAATGTTATAATAAAAGAAGCAGGAGGTGAAAAAATGTATCAAGCTTTATATAGAAAGTATAGGCCTTCTACATTTGATGAAGTAATTGGTCAAGAAGTTATAATTAAAACACTTAAAAATGCAATTAAAAATAACAAACTAATACATGCCTACTTATTTACAGGACCTCGTGGAACAGGAAAAACAAGTACTGCAAAAATATTAGCGAAGACAATTAATTGTAGTAACCTAATAGACTTTAAACCATGTGATCAATGTGATAGTTGTATGCAAATTAATAATAAACAAACAACAGATATCATTGAAATTGATGCAGCATCAAACAATGGAGTAGACGAGATAAGAGAATTAAAAAATAAAGCCAATTTAGTTCCATCCAACAGTAAATATAAAGTTTATATAATTGACGAAGTACATATGCTAAGTACAGGAGCATTTAATGCATTATTGAAAACATTAGAAGAACCACCTTCTCATATTATCTTTATTTTAGCAACTACAGAACCACATAAAATTCCTATGACAATTTTATCTAGGTGTCAAAGATTTGACTTTAAAAAAATAAGCGTAAAAAAAATAATGGATAATTTAAAAAAAATAGCAGAAACAGAAAATATAAAAATAGAAGAAGATGCACTAAAAGAAATCGCAGTTTTGTCCCAAGGCGGAATGAGAGATTCTATTAGTTTACTAGATCAAGCAATTTCTTACTGCCCTGAAAATATTACATGTAATGATATTCATGATATTAATGGTACAATAGGAAATGAAGACATGATAAAGATAATTCAAGAAATTTGTAAAAAAAATATTGCTCAAACATTAAAGATATTTGATGAATTAGATGAAAAAGGAAAAAATTTAATTAAGTTAATAGAAGAATTAGTATATTTTTTAAAAAATATATTAATTTATAAAATTTCACCAACTTATTTTGAAGAAAACGAAAGAGAAATGTATGATAAAATAAATATAGAAATAAACCAATTAGAATTATTAAGATATATCAAACAATTTTCAAATGCTATTTATGAAATGAAACATTCAGATAATGAAAAAATAACATTAGAATTAAACATTATAGAAATGATGAATTCAACATTAAATATGAAAGAAGAAACACCAAAAAAAGAAGAAAAAACTCAAAAAAATAATAGTGTTGAAAATACACAAAGCACAAAAAAAGAAGCTTCGCAAGAAAAAATAGAAGAAAAAAAAGAAAAGATAGAATCAATTCCAATCGAAAAAATAAATGAAATAAAAAGAATTAGAATTGATAACACACTTAGCTGTTTCAATAAAAAGCAATTGTTAGAATATAAAGAAAAAATTTCTTTAGTAAAAGATTATCGATTAAATGAAAAATATAACCAATGGGTACACCTAATTATGGATGGAGAACTAAAAGCATCAGGAAAGAATTACTTAATCTTTGTATACAAAGATGAACCTATGGCATATTTATTTAACCAGCATTGGTCAATAATTGAAGAAATATTAGAACAATTATATAATGAAAAAATAAAAGTAGTCGCTACCAATATAGATGATTGGAATCAAATAAAACAAGAATTCAATTCAAAGAGTAGAACTTATGAATGGAAAGAAGAACCAGAAATAGAAACAAAAGAACCATTAAAAGAAAAACAAAAAAACGAAATAGAAACAATATTTGAAGATATAATAGAATACAGTGAATAAGAAAGGAAGATTTTTATGAATATACAAGCAATGATGAAACAAGCACAAAAATTACAAAAACAAATGATGGAAGAAAAAGAAAAAATTGACAATATGGAATTTGAAGGAACCTCATCATTTGTAACAGCCAAAGCCAATGGAAAAAAAGAAATTATAAGTATTAAAATAGATCAAGAAAAAATTGAAAAAGAAGATATAGAAATGTTAGAAGATATGGTTATGATCGCTATTAACGAAGCAATGAAAAAAATTGATGAAACAACAGAACAAAAAATGGGAAAATATACACAAGGAATGCCAGGAATGTTTTAATATGAATTATCCGATTACAATAAAGAATTTAATTGAATGTTTCAAAAAACTACCAGGAATTGGAGAAAAAACAGCAGAAAGATTAGCACTAGCAACATTAAACCTAGACCCATCAATCATTCACTTATTTTCAGAATCATTAGAAAACACAAAAACAAAAATCAAAAGATGTGAGATCTGTAACAATTTATCAGAAGAAGAAATATGTGGAATCTGTAAAGATGCTAGTAGAAATCACGAAACAATTTGTGTAGTAGAAGATCCAAAAAACGTTGCACTATTTGAAAAACTAGGAACATATCATGGAGTTTATCATGTCTTAGACGGATTAATTTCTCCATTAGATGGAATCAATCCAGAAAATATAAAAATCGACTCTTTGATAGAAAGAATAGATAAAGAACATATTAAAGAAATAATAATTGCAATAAAATCAAGTATAGAAGGCGAAACCACAGCACTCTATATTGTAAAATTGTTAGAAAATAAAAATGTTGTAGTATCAAAAATTGCTCATGGAGTACCATTAGGAGCAGAAATGGATTACATAGACTCATTAACCCTAGAAATGGCACTAGAAAATAGAAAAAAAATATCAGAAAACCAAGATTCACAATAAATG
>CANAXT010000098.1 GCA_947365915.1 uncultured Mycoplasmatota bacterium | reverse complement strand
GCACACGGGGTTAGCTTGTTGATACTGGTTAGGTTGCTAACCTTGAGCAAGAAGCTCCACTTCTTATTTAAGTGGTGGGAGTATGTCACCATTCACTTCCTATGGAAATTATGCAAGAAGAACCATGAATAGTTTTGACATAAATGAACTAAAAAAGATGAATGGAGAAATGGAAATTGTAGGAGAAATTGGAGAACTAGTAGACTTATTAAAAAAATATAAAATCCATAATTTAACAGAAGAAAGTAAAACAATTATTCGTAAGAATTTAGAAATAGAAATTGGTGATATTGTATGGTATCTAACAGCCTCTTTGTCTAGCTTTTACCACTTTACTTTTACAGATATTGGAGACTTTATAGTTCAAAAAAAACCACTACAAAAAAAATCAATAGATGAAGGATCTATTGAAGAAAGTGCCAAAAGACGGGATCCAGAATACCTAATGGAAGTAGAACAAAATGAAATTCCAATTTCATATTTGAATCAAATCATTAATGATGATTATTGCTTTGATAGTGAGTGGAAAAGTCTTGTTCAATCAGCCTGTGAAATTATTTATTCTAACAATAGAGAAGAAGTATTAGAAAAAAGCGCCACTTTACTACTGACTTTATCTAAAATCGCTAAAATGGAACTTGGTATTTCAATGGAAAAAATACTATCTCAAAATATTGAAAAACTAAAACAACGTTACGAGACAGGATTTGATTCAAATATTGCTAGTTCTAGAATTCAATTATTGACAGACTATAAAAGTAGTGAACCACCAAAAGTTTATGAAAAAAAATAGCATTCAAAAAAATAAAAGTTATGAATAGAAATAGAATGTTCCAGATTTTTAAAATTTGTAGTAAAAATGCTTCAAAAATTCCTTTAAAAATAAAGGAATTATACTTTACAATGTAGTACTGTTTTAGTATAATAATCAATGGATATATTTGATTGATGTCAGGTGCTTTCCTTTCGAAGTATTAGAAAGGAGAGGCATTGATGAAAAAGAACGAAAAAGGTCTTTATCTCATAATCCTCTTATTATTCTTAATAGTTTTTATCCTATTAACAAAATAAAAAAAGCATCTGATTTCTCACGTTTGTGATTTGTCAGATGCCTACCCAAAAAATAAGGAAAGCATTTGATACCAAACAATCAAATGTATCCTTTTTTATTATGTAAGAAACATACTTACATACCGATTATACAATAAATCATATTTGATTTCAATGAATAATAATACATTTTACAAAAAACGATTCCAATTTATCAAAAAAAACATTATAATAAAAAAAGGTGATAACATGATCAAAGAAAAATTATCCTTAGTACCAAACTTACCAGGATGCTATCTAATGAAAAACTGTGATGGTGTGATTATCTATGTAGGAAAAGCCAAAAAACTAAAAAATAGACTGAGCTCTTATTTTAGAGGCAAACATACAGGAAAAACAGCCAAACTCGTAAGCGAAATTGTAGACTTTGAATACATGGTGGTTGGAAGTGAAACCGAAGCCTTTATACTAGAAATTAACCTAATCAAAAAATATGATCCAAAATATAACATATTACTGAGAGATGATAAAAGCTATCCTTATATTGAACTATCAACAGATGGAATTCCAAAACTATCTGTTGTAAGAAACATCCATAGAAAAAAAAGAAACAAAGAACACTTATATGGACCATACCCAAATGTAACAGCAGCAAGAAACACTGTAAACCTATTAAATAGAATGTACCCACTAAGAAAATGTAGCACCTACGCAAAGAAACCATGCTTATACTACCATATCGGTCAATGTCTAGGATACTGTACCAATCAAATAGATCCAGAATACATTCACCAAATGGTAACAGACATCATTCGCTTCTTAAAAGGAGACCATAGCTTAATTACAAAAAAAATAGAAGAAGAAATGTACCTAGAAAGCAGTAAAATGCACTATGAAAAAGCAAAAGAATTAAAAGAACTATTAGACTACATTAAAATTACCTTAACCAGACAAAAAGTAGAAATAGGAGATTCGATCGATAGAGATGTATGGGGTTACTTTGTAGACAAAGGATACTTATCATTACAAGTATTCTTTATCAGAGGCGGAAAAATATTAGAACGACACTCAAAAATATTCCCATACGTAGATGAAATAGAAGAAGAAATGAGCATGTATATTGCCAAATTTTATGAAAAAAACGTGATTCCACCAAAAGAAATACTCGTACCAGACATACTAGATACAGAATTACTTTCAGAATACCTAAAAATATCAGTGAAAACTCCACAAAAAGGAGAGAAAAAACGAATCATCGAAATGGTATCGGAAAACGCCAAAATAGGACTTGAAGAACAATTTGAACTCATCAATAAAGACGAAGAAAGAACCGTTCTAGCAAACGAAGAACTTGCTAAAATTCTAAACCTAAAAAAACTAGATCGAATTGAAATATTTGATAACTCAAACCTTTTTGGAACATTCAATGTATCAGGAATGGTGGTTTTCAAAAACGGAAGACCATCCAAAAACGACTATCGTAAATTTAAAATCAGTGTCGATAAAAATGATGACTATGGAACCATGAAGGAAGTCATGTACCGAAGATACTTTAGAGTATTAAAAGATGACCTAGAAAAACCAGATTTAATTATTGTCGATGGAGGAATCGGACAAATGCATATTGCTCGTGAAGTACTAAAGAGCTTAAACATGGATATCATGGTAGTAGGACTAAAAAAAGATGACAAACACAGTACCAACCAATTACTTGCATTTGAACCCATAGAACAGATTGAAATCGATAAAAAAAGTAACTTATTTTATTACCTAGAACGAATGCAAGATGAAGTCCATAACTTTACCATCCATTACCATCAACAACTAAGAAGCAAAGGATCACTAGAAAGCGTATTAGACATGGTAGAAGGAATTGGAACAAAAAGAAAAAAAGAACTATTAAAAAAATACAAAACCATTACCAAACTAAAAACACTTTCACTAGAAGAACTTTCTACCATTTTACCTTCTACTGTAGCTAACAACTTATTCGAGTTTCTAAAAGAATACAAAGAAGCTTGATTTTTTAAATCATTTGTATTAAAGGAAAACCAGTAAAATCTGGTTTTTTCGCACTTTTTTTGTTATAATGATTTTATAAAGGATGTGTAAAAATGCCAATTATTAAAGTAATGGATGAAATACTAGCTAACAAAATCGCAGCAGGAGAAGTAGTAGAACGATGTGCATCAGTTGTAAAAGAATTAGTCGAAAACAGTATTGATGCAGAAAGTACAGAAATCAAAGTAGAACTATTAGAATCAGGAACCAAAGAAATCAAAGTAACCGATAACGGAAAAGGAATGG
>CANAXT010000097.1 GCA_947365915.1 uncultured Mycoplasmatota bacterium | reverse complement strand
ATGGAGTAACAAAAGGAGTAAACAATGTAAGTGTAAGTGGAAAAAGTGCAGAAGTAGATATCCCATTAAATGAGAGTGGAATATATGTGATTAAATTAACAGGAAGTGATGAGTACGGAAATAGTACAACTCTCTCTAGTGGAGAATATAAAATAGATGTAACAGATCCGGTGGTAGGAAGTGTAAGTCCAAGTGGAACAATGGGAAGCAATAGTTGGTATACAAGCGATGTAACATTTACAGTAACAAATGGAACAGATGGATTATCAGGGCATAAAAGTACGACAGTAAGTCCTACTAGTATAACAAGCAATACAACAGGAAGTAGTGTGACAGTAACAACAGAGGATAATGCAGGAAATAAGGTAACAAAGACGTTTGGACCATATAAAATAGATAAGAGTAAACCAATAATTTCAGTGAAGAGTAATTCAAGTGTAACAGTGACAAAAGGAGCAAGTAATGCGATTCAAAGTACATATTTCGATGGACCAACATGGAGTATCAGTGGAACAGGAAGTGTAAGTTGTAAAGTAGGAAGTACAACAGTGACGAATACAAGTGCATTAGCAGTAGGAACACATGAGATAACATGTACAGCGACAGGCCAAAATGGATTAACAGCATCAGCAAGTAAAACGATAATTATAAAAGCGCCAAATGTAGATACAACAGGAGCGAATAAACCAACACTAACAAATGGATTAGTACCAATAAAATGGAATGGAAGTAGTTGGATAAGAGCAGATAGTGAGAATGGATCAGGGAGTAATCAATGGTATGACTATAACACGCAAATGTGGGCGAATGCAGCTTCGGTAACAAGTAGTTACAGAAATTCAGCAGTAGGAACGACAATACCAGAAAGTGCGATAAATGCATACTTTGTATGGATTCCAAGATATGAATATGATTATGTAAACATAGCAAATTATGCAGGAGGAACAAAAGAACAGCCAGGTCAGATTAATATAAACTTTATAGCAATAAGTAAAACAAGTCCAAGTAGTAATTATAAGATTCATCCAGCATTTACATTTGGAGGAACACAATTAGCAGGGATATGGGTAGGAAAGTTTGAAACGGCTGGGAGTGAAGAATCACCATTTATAAAGCCTAACGCAAATTCAATGTATTCAAAGCAAATAAAGACGTATTTTACGACCTCTCAAAAGTTTAGTGTGTCAGGAAATAGTTATGGAATAAGTACACGTGCAGATGCGCATATGATGAAGAATAGTGAATGGGGAGCGGTAGCGTATTTAAGTCAAAGTAAATACGGAAAAAGAGGAAATAGTAGTTATACAGGAGCAAATAAGGAAGTGTATATAAATAATTATTGGAGTGATAAAACATTAACAGGGTGTAGCGCTGGAAGTCCAAGCGCTTCAGATAGTTCCTCATGTGCGTATACGTATGAGAAATCACCTGGAGGAACAGGAGCGTCAACAACAGGAACAATATATGGAATATATGATATGAGTGGAGGAAATGCTGAATATGTAATGGGAGTATTAAGTGCAAGTTCAAAAGTGGGTTCTTCAGGATTTGATGTCTTACCATCTGCACAGTATTATGATAATTACTCTAATTTGTCATCACTAGAATATTCGTGCAACAATGAAATTTGTTATGGGCATGCTTTCAGTGAGACGAAAGGGTGGTATTCTGATTATCCTGGAACTTCGAGTTCAACTTATCCATGGGTAGGTCGTGGCTCGACTATGACAAGTAAAACAAGTGCAGGGATATTTGCATTGCTATTTGGCACTGGTAATTCAAGTGGAAACTATTCTTTTCGTGTAGTATTACTTGATTAAATTTTAATAAGAATTGAAAAATAGAGCCTTTTTGGGGGGGCAAGGAATTATGCCTAAATTACTATAATTGAGTTTGTAAATAATTTTGGTTCTTCTCTAAGTTAGTTGATATATTGAATTTCTTTTGTACGAATTCTTAAAACTTTAACTAAAATATTACTATTAAGATCAGAATTTCAACTAAAACGATTAAGAACCATAATTTTGTGTCAACCAAAAATCCTTCTGTGGCAATATAAAGCCAAGGAAGGATTTTTTGTATGAAAGAAAATAAAAATAGTGAAGTTATAAAGTATATATTAGAAAATTATAATGTTCAAAGTACAAATGATATTGCTGATGTGTTAAAGGATATTTTTAATAATACTATTCAAACTATGATGAATGTGGAGCTTGGAACAGCTATGGGATATTCAAATTGTTTAAATTGATATTTGAAAATTTGTTAAGATAAGATAATATTGAATTCCCAAAAAGAGGATGCCTCAATCAATTTTTAATATTCTGTATTATTCTAGTTTAGGCAATTTTATACGAAGTTTTTTATGCACTTGTTTTCTTTTTTTATACAAATTTATAAAAAAGAACACTTTACTGTGCTCTTATAATGATCGATCAATAATGTAAATGGTAATGGTTTCACAAGAAGTATGTGTTGTTCCTTGATAAGTAGATAGCATATCATTTCTGAGTGAACCATTGGTTCCGTATCTAGGGTTAACTGTTTTAAAACTGAATTTTCCATTTGGATTTAGTTGTTTAATAATAAATTGTGTTTGTTGGACATTTCCTGCTGCATCTAGTCGTAATGTGTAGTTTACACATGTTTATGTTGGTGGATTTTGATTTCCAGTATTTCCTGGATTTGTAGTAGTAGAACCACCATTATAGTAATTGTTGTTACCAGAATTACTTCCTTGATTTGTTGGTTTTGGATCATTACTAACTGTTAATACAATATGCGTATTACCAATGACTTTAGATCCAGCAGTTATACTTTGGTTTAATATGGTTCCTTTTGTTTTTGAACTATAGACATAAGACATTTGACAAGTAATTCCTATATTTTTGCACCTATTTTTGGCATTAGTAACATTCATTCCAATAAAGTTTGGAAGTTCTACAGATTTTCCTAATGAAATAATCATTTTAATTTCTTCATTGGAATTTATAGTATCACCAGTTTTTTTAGAGATACTAATGAATTTTCTTTTTTCAATAGAATCATGAAACTCTTCTGTTATTTCTGATTATTCTGAGTTAACTGATTTATTTAATCAGGATTTGAATGGTAAGACGAAGACGATTAATGGAAAAACATATCAGTTCCAAATTATTAGTGAACGTGGTAATGTTTTAGAACTTGTTGTTTCATAAAGGTACGGGTGCATTCGTATCTTTTTTGCAATTTTTTTGTCACTATATGGTTACAAAACGACAAAATGTGATATAAAAAAGTTATACTGTAGTTACAGTAAAAAAGGTTTCAAATGAAGCAAATTATTTTGTGATTTCGTTTTTTTGAAACTTTAGAGAGGCTAACTATTAAAAGTCAATAGTTTTTCTTAAAAAAATTAATATGG
>CANAXT010000096.1 GCA_947365915.1 uncultured Mycoplasmatota bacterium | reverse complement strand
TGAGTGAACAATATAATGAATATTTTGGGTTTACCGAAGCTGAAACGGAAAAATTGTTAAATTATTATGGTTTAGAACTTACAGATAGTATTAAAGAATATTATGATGGGTATAATTTTGGAGGAGTATTGATTTATAATCCATGGAGCATTTTAAACTATGTTCAAGATAAAAAAATAGTTCCTTATTGGTTTAATACATCAGATAATGCTTTAATTAAGCAAATCTTAAAAGAAACAAGTGAAGAAAACAAAATCGAAATAGAAAAGCTAATATTAGGGGAAAGTATATCATTTACTTATGACAATATGATTACATTTCAAGATTTACAAGACAATATCAGCAATAAGCATGTTATATTTAATTTATTATTTGCATCAGGGTACCTAACATATGACAAAAGTATTAACGATGAATTAACAGATAAATCAATTCATTATTTTAAAATACCAAATAAAGAAGTAAAAGAAGAATTCATAAAAATCATAACAGAAACCATCAGTAAAGAAGATTTAGAAAAACAAGTTCATTTTTTGAGATTCTTTTTAAACAATGAAAAAGAAAAAATAGAAAAATATATTAATGATCAGTTATTAAGTATGAGTTATCATGATGCCAAAGAAATGTTTTACCATGGATATGTATTAGGTCTATTTACTGGATTTATTAACAAAAATTTTATCATAAAATCTAATCGAGAAGCAGGGATTGGAAGATATGATTTATTAATTGAAAAAGTAGACAGAAGTATTGGAATTATAATTGAAATTAAAATTGCGGAAACGTATGAAGAAATGGAAAAAGAAGCTATAAAAGGATTAAATCAAATGAAAGAAAAAGAATATTATCAAGAATTAAAATTAGATAAAGTAGAAAAAGTGCTGGAATATGGAATTGTATTTTGTGAAAAAAGCTGTATTGTAAGATAAGGAGGTTTTGTATGGTTATTGGAATTGCAACGGATCATCATGGAGTGAAAGTAAAGTCAGAGTTGATTGATTATTTTACAAGGCAAGGTTATCAGATGGTTGATTATGGAACGAATAGTGAAGATATGGTTGATTATCCTTCTTTTGCTTTTCAGGTAGGAGAGGAAGTAGCTTTGAAAAAAATTGATTATGGAATTTTACTTTGTGGGACTGGTATTGGAATGAGTATTGCATGTAATAAAGTAAAGGGAGTTCGATGTGCGAAAGTAAGTAATGTGGAAGAAGCAAGACTTTCTCGGGAGCATAATGATGCGAATGTATTGGCATTAAGTTCTCATATGCCAATTGATCAAATGGAAGAAATGATTTATATATTTTTAACAACTTCGTTTTTAGGGGAAAGACATCTTAGGAGAGTTCAACAGATTACTACTTATGAGGAGAAACATGACTGTTAAAACGATTTTATATGTTGTGATTGTACCGATTACGATATGGGCAATTGAAAGTATTAATTTTAATGGATTTTTTAAAAAGAATCGTTATTATCAAGCGCGACTTTTGTATGTTTTATGTAGTTTAGGACTTTCTTATTTGGTAGTGAACTTTTTATATGATTTTTTTCTATATTCGAAGTTTATTTAGGAGGGAAAAAGATGGAAGAAAAATTAGAAGAGATTATTCAGGAATTACAAGGAAATGGTTCTACTTTTGATAGTGGAGCGTTAAAGCAAATTAAAGAGGCAGTAGAAAAGGAATTAGAAAATCGAGAGAATTCTAATGAGCAGTGATTACTGTTTTTTTGTTATCAAGTTATACATTTTTAAAACTGTTTGGTTACATTTTGACAAAAATCGACTATAAGAAGGTATACTATCAGTATAGTAAAGGACTGATAGAGAATGATAAAAGTAACAAATAGTAAACTTGGGGGGGGGGCATAAAAATCAAGGTTTTACTTTGATAGAGTTGCTTGCAGTAATAATTATAATAGGAGTGATTGCGTTAATTGTGTCTCCGATTATTTTGAATGTGGTTGGTAAGTCTAAAAAGGCTGCGTTTGAACGGAGTATTGATGGAATTATAGAAGCAGTACGAATAGATTTATCAGATGATGATTTTTTGGCGCCTCGAGAGTATTTTTATGAGGGATCAGAATTAAGTTTATTAACGGTTTCAGATAAAAAACGGGATGAGATTGTAAAGATAAGTGGAAGAATAGATGGAAATGGGTTCATTTATGTAGATGGTGAAGGAAACATCATAATTAATAATATTTGTAATAAAGAATATTGTGCGAATGGAAAAGAAGAAGAAATAGAAATTAGTAAGAATCCGACAGGAGAAGTACCAGATTTAAATAAGGAAGATCCAGTGATAAGTTTAAATGGAGATAGTATAATCTATGTAGAATTAAATGGTGTATATAAAGAGTTAGGAGCAATAGCTAGAACAAAGGCGGGAGATGTTTTAGAGTATACAACAGAGATACGTAAAAATAATGAAGTTGTAGAAAGTGTTGATACTTCAATAGAAGGTACTTATATCATTACTTATAGGACTAGTAGTAATGAAAAAACAGTGTCAGTAGAAAGAGAAGTAGCTGTATTAGATATGTTACCAATCATAACAATGACAGAGTCGAATGAGGTTTATGAAAAAGAAAAGGAAGTTTTGATTACGGTAAGTGGAATAAGACCAAATAAGATAACTGGATTTAGTTATGAAGTAAAGAAAGATGGAGAGTCAGTAGAAAGGGAAAGTGTATTAGGGTTAACAAAGACAATTATTTTGAATGAGACAGGAATATATGAAGTGATAGTCAATGTAACAGATAACAATAATCATACAAATATATTAAGTAAGACTTATAAGATAGATAAAGAAGGACCAGTAATCGTATTTGATCCAGAGACAGTGAACTTAGAATCAGAAGAAGTGTCAGGATATGATTTAATGACAGGAGTAATAGTGACAGACAATGTAGATGGAGTCATTGATAATAGTAATGTAACTACATCAGGAACATTAGAGAAAATACCAGGAACGTATAAAGTGACATATACAGTAAGTGATCGTTTAGGAAACAGTAGTAGTAAAGAAAGAACATTTATTGTAGCAGATACAACAAAACCAGAAATTACGATTGCACCTAACGAAGAAAGTAGTTTTGTAAAAAGCAAGACTGTAACAATAACAGCAACAGATAATATAAAAGTAAATTCTATTAAATATGTAGTGATTAAAGATAATGTAAGAGGAGAAGAACAAACGATAACAAATGGAGGAAAGATAACATTAAGTGAAGGAACAGGAAATTATGTAATAGAAGTAACAGCAGTAGATTCTAGTAATAACAGTAGAACAGTGACTTCAGGAATCTATAAGCTTGATAATACAAAACCAACAATTAGTGTACCAGAAAATACAGTATTAAAAGTAACAGAAGTAACTTCATATAATGTATTAGAAGGAATAACAGTAAGTGATAATAG
>CANAXT010000095.1 GCA_947365915.1 uncultured Mycoplasmatota bacterium | reverse complement strand
TTGATGGTGATATTATGAAATACATCAAGGATAAGTATAAGCTGTTAATAGGAGATCGTACTGCTGAAGAGATTAAGATGACGATTGGAACTGTTTTTCCAGAGCATAAAAAGGAAAAGATGGAAGTTCGTGGAAGAGATTTGGTTACTGGTTTACCTCATACAGTTACAGTTTGTTCAGAAGAGGTAGAAGAAGCCTTACGGGAAAGTGTATATATTATTGTTCATACTGCGAAAACGGTATTGGAACAAACGCCACCAGAGTTATCCGCTGATATTATTGATAAAGGAATTGTGATTACTGGTGGAGGAGCTTTGATTGATGGTTTTGATCAGTTGCTTTCTCATGAGTTAAAGGTTCCTGTATTTGTAGCAGAAAGTCCACTTACTTGTGTGGTAGAGGGAACAGGAATTTTATTAGATAATCTGCACTTAATTGATCGTTAAAAAAACGATCTTTTTTTGATTCTATCATTTCGTTACTTTTTTGTTTCAATTTTTTTAAAAGTTTTAATCCGTGATATTTTTGATTTTTAATGGGTTGTTTTTCAGTTATAGACAGATGAATGTTTTTTTGATAAAATAAAAATGGTGATTTTATGGATCAAGCTATGTTGACTCGTATTTTATTGATGATATTTATTACGTTTACGTTTGTGACGTTTATAACGCCTTTAATTAAAAAGATTGCGTTTCATGTTGGAGCAGTGGATATTCCTAATTCTAGGAAGGTACATCAAAAACCAATGCCTCGTTTGGGTGGTTTGGGTATCTTTTTTGGTTTTTTGTTAGGATATATGTTGTTTGGTACTCATAGTGATACGATGAATTCTATTTTGATAGGTAGTTTTATTATTGTGATTACTGGTATGGTTGATGATATTAAACCTTTGAAAGCGACTCATAAGTTTGTTGGTCAGTTGGCTGCTGCTTGTATTGTTGTTTTTTATGGAAATATTTTGCTTCGTGATTTAAGTGCATTTGGGTTGTATTTTGATTTTGGTGTTTTAGCGTATCCAATTACAATTTTCTTTATTTTGGGTTGTATTAATTGTATGAATTTGATTGATGGGTTGGATGGATTGGCATCTGGTATTAGTTCGATTTATTTTTTGACGATTGGTATTATTGCTACAATGCAAGGAAAGAGTGGATTAGATTTTGTTTTAACGTTTATTATGTTGGGTTCTACGTTAGGATTTTTGGTTCATAATTTTAATCCTGCTAGTATTTTTATGGGTGATAGTGGTTCTATGTTTTTGGGATTTATTATTGCGGTGATTGCTTTGTTAGGGTTTAAGAATGTTACGATGACTTCTTTAATTATTCCACTTCTTATTTTAGCGATTCCAATTTTGGATACGATTTTCGCAATTATAAGGCGTGCTTTAAAAGGAGAGAGTATTTCTACTCCTGATAAGTTTCATATTCATCATCAGTTACTCAATCGTAATTTTTCACAGAGGACAACTGTACTTGTTATTTATGTTATGAATTTATTGTTTGCGTTTGCTTCTATTGTGTATGTTTTAAAGGATCAGATGTTGGGTTATATTATATATGGTGTGTTGTTATTTATTGTGATTTTGTTTGTTGTGAAAACGAATGTTGTATTTGATCAGGAAGAAATTAAGAAAAAAATATTTGGGAAACATAAAAAATAGTTTTTCCGAATATTTTTTTTGTTTTAAGAGATACTATAAATGGTGATTCTAATGAATTTTAATATGGATTTTAAAGCAATTGAGGTTTTGGATGTTGTTGTTCGTAGTTTGTTATCGTTAGTAACTTTGTTTTTGGTGACTAAGATGTTGGGGAAAAAACAGGTTTCTCAGCTTAGTTTGTTTGATTATGTAATTGGAATTTCGATTGGTAATTTCGCAGCTGAGATGTCAATTAATTTGGAGACAAATTATATTAATGGAACGGTTGCAGTTGTTATTTTTGGGCTTGTTGCTTATTTGGTTTCAATTTTAACGATGAAGAGTATTCATTTAAGAAGGTTTTTTATGGGTGTTCCTACGGTGTTGATTGAGCATGGAAAGTTGTTAATTGAAGGTATGAGAAAGGTTAAATTTGATTTGAATGATTTGTTAGAAGAATGTCGTATTAATGGGTATTTTGATATTGGTGAGATTGAGTATGCGATTATGGAAACGAATGGTACTGTGAGTATTTTGCCGAAGGGAGAATATAAGCCTGTTACGATGAAAGATATGAATTTGAAGGCTTCTAAACAAGGTTTATGTGCGAATGTGATTATTGATGGCAAGGTAATGAAAAATAATTTAGAGAATATTCATAAGGATCTTAAGTGGTTAGAAAAAGAGCTGAAGGTTAAGGGTTATAAAGAGATGGGGAATATTTTATTGGCTACTGTGGATATGAATGAAAAGTTAGTGGTTTATGAGAAGAATGTAGGAAAGGATCCAACGGATGTTTTAGAGTAATTGATTATTTATAAAAAAACAAAATATTTTGGTTAAATGTTTTGTTTTTTATGATAATTTAGAATCTGTTTTTGTGATAGGCCTGTAGATTTTTGTGCAATATCGATAGAAACACCATTGGATAACATGCTAGAGGCTGTTTCTAGTTTTCCGCGGTTTTCACTTTTTTTCATAGTGATAGTTTAAAAGCCAGATTATAGTTATAGGTTTTAGGTTTTTGTATCTAAAATCTCCTTTTTGTAATTGTCTTTCATAAAGCTTATATGCATAGACTAAAGTTCTGTTTTCTAAACTTCCCACTTTTTGATTTTGTATTTCCACAGCTATAATATTGGATTTGTTTTTTAAAGACTAAGTCACATTTTCCGTCCGCTTTATAATAGTTTTCTTTAGGAAGTACTGGAGGGGTGTAGTCATAGTCTTTGATGTTAAATTGGAAAAGATCTTGTAATAACATAGATAAGTAATGATGATTATAAAAAACATTCTTGAATAAATAGTCATTGCTTAAGTTATGAAATTTTTTCATGTCTTCCTCCTTATCTAGAAGGAAACTACAACTACATTATAATGTAGCAACTGAACTATGTTAAGTTTTCTTCATAAATATTATTTGATAAAAGTAGTGTGAAATCCTACATTTTTTAGAGATTTTTTTAATTTTTGACTTCAAAATCATTTGCATTTGTAAAAAACTTTTTAAAACCATATAGTTACATTTTGACAAAATCTGACTAGAAGAAGGTATACTGTGTTTATAGTAAAGGACTGATAGAGAATGATAAAAGTAACAAATAGTAAACTTGGGGGGGGGGCATAAAAATCAAGGTTTTACTTTGATAGAGTTGCTTGCAGTAATAATTATAATAGGAGTGATTGCGTTAATTGTGTCTCCTATTATATTGAATGTAGTTGGTAAGTCTAAAAAGGCTGCGTTTGAACGGAGTATTGATGGGATTATAGAAGCAGTACGTATTGATTTATCAGATGATGATTTTT
>CANAXT010000094.1 GCA_947365915.1 uncultured Mycoplasmatota bacterium | reverse complement strand
TGTCGAATACGATGTTGCTTTTTTTAAGAAAGAAGATGAGAACATAGAAACGAGGGATATACGAAAATAGAATCAAGCGAAGGGAGGTGGTAACCCCTTATAGCAGTGACTCTCGTAGTAGTAGATGACAGGGAAAATCCCTGTTTTTTACTTGAAAAATAGGGCAAAAGCAAAATTTGTTATAAAAATGTTATAAAATTGTTAAAAAAGTGTTCACAAACTCCGAACTTTATGCTACAATTATATACGTACTCAAGTGGGGACCAGCCTTTTTATAGGGGTTCGGTATCTGACCACTAGAGGCACCATTTTTTAAATATCCGAACTCTCGTAGTTCGTTTTTTCTTTGTGAAATAGGAATTTTCTATATTGAATGAAACAGTGGTCGAAAAGTGGTCGAAAAGTGGTCGAATTTATTGATAATTTTTTTGATTCTGTATATAATATTATTAGGTGATAAAAATATGTACAGAGAAGATCAAAAACTTGAATTAAAACTTGAGTTAACAAAGGATATAAAAAAAGAAATTGTGGCATTTGCTAATACAAATGATGGAACTATCTATATTGGTATTGATGATGATGGTAAAGTAATTGGATTAAAACATGCTGAAAAAGACTTGGAAGCGTTAAGTGGGATGATACGTGAAGGAATAAAATCGGATTTAACACTTTATACTAAGATTTATATTGAAAATATTGAAGAAAAAGATATTATTGTTGTTAAAGTATATGAAGCACCTAATAAACCATATTATTTAGCAGATAAAGGCTTAAAATCAAGTGGTGTATATTTAAGACATGGTAATGTTTCTATTCAAGCAAGTGAAGAAATTATTAAAAAAATGCTATTGGATAGTAGCAATAATTCATTTGAAAATAATGTTTCTAATTTGCAAGATTTACACTTCGAATATCTAATAAATCTATTTGAAAAGCATAATATTGCAATTGATAACAATAAATTTAAAACACTTAATATTATAAATTCAAGTAATAAATATACTAATTTAGGATTACTCTTATCAGATGAATGTCCATATTCGATAAAATGTGCTATTTTTAATGGGAATAATAAGCTAGAATTTAAGGATAGAAAAGAATTTGAAGGTTCTGTTTTAAAACAAGTTAACGAAACTTTTGAATATTTAGATATGTTTAACAAAACAAAAGGAAAAATTGTAGGGCTTGAAAGAATAGATACAAGAGATTATCCTGAATACGCACTTAGAGAATCGTTATTAAATGCAATAATACATCGTGATTACAATTTTACTGGAAGTATTTTGATTTCATTATTTGATGATCATTTTGAAATAACTTCATTGGGTGGACTTGTGAAAGGACTTAATATTGAAGAACTTTATAATGGAGTTTCTCAATCTAGGAATCCTAAATTAGCTAATGTATTTTATAGACTAAAATATGTAGAAAGTTTTGGTACTGGTATAGGAAGAATTATAGAATCATATGAAAATTATGAAAAAAAACCACTACTATTAAGTTCAGAAAATCTATTTAAAGTAACTTTATATAACGTTAATTATAACAAAAATAACGAAATAAAAATATTGCCAACAAATTTAACACAGGAAGAGCAAATATTAGAATATTTAAGAAAAAATGACAAAATAAATAGGCAAATTGTAGAAGCATTACTTGATGTATCGAAAACAAGAGCTACTAACATTTTAAATAAGATGATAAGCGATGATATTTTAATTCAAATTGGTAATGGCAAAAATATCTATTACGTGTTAAAATAGGATTAGAAGTTGATTATTATATCTATTACTTACTTTGGCGAAAAAAGTTTGAAATAACTTTCTTACTCGCACCATGAAGAAATAAACGGATTTAATTAGTTCGTTTTTCATTTATCAATTAGTGATAATATTTTTATGTTATGCATATAATAAGATAACGAGATAATTGATACTCTTGAAATTTATTTTGATTTTTGTTCTTGAGAACAAAGGATAAATTGTTAAAAAAGGGTTGACTTTTCAAAAAAAGTTATGATATAATCATTTCGTTATCTGATAAAGCCATTATTTATGGAGAAATACCCAAGTCTGGTTGAAGGGACCGGTCTTGAAAACCGGGAGGTCGGAAACGGCGCGGGGGTTCGAATCCCTCTTTCTCCGCCATATAGTTTTTTAGATAATTCATTATATAATATCGCGGAGTGGAGCAGCCTGGTAGCTCGTTGGGCTCATAACCCAAAGGTCGTAAGTTCAAATCTTGCCTCCGCAACCAATTTGGTCCCGTGGTGTAGCGGTTATCACGTCTGCCTGTCACGCAGAAGATCGCGAGTTCGATTCTCGTCGGGACCGCCATTATTTTTTTTGGCTCTGTAGCTCAGTCGGTAGAGCAAGGGACTGAAAATCCCTGTGTCGGTGGTTCGATTCCACTCGGAGCCACCATTTTAATTTTGAAAAAATTGGTGTTGTATGCGCCCTTAGCTCAATTGGATAGAGCGTTAGACTACGGATCTAAAGGTTAGGGGTTCGACTCCCTTAGGGCGCACCATTGTAATCGGGAAATGGCTCAATTTGGTAGAGCACTTGGTTTGGGACCAAGGGGTTGCAGGTTCAAATCCTGTTTTCCCGACCATTATGATTATAATCCTTGGAAGCAAGGTTTTTTTTTGTCCCAAACCAGGTGCTTTACCAGTGATTCATGTTTTTATAGAATTGCCCTAAGGGGATTCCTGATATAGGTTATACAATTTTGGAATATTTTGTTCTCGAATATAAAAGCTTGTGCCATGATCATGTTCTTTTTTATGAAATTATTTCAAGTAAAGGTAAATATTTTTTTTTGTTTTAATTTTGCATATTATACAATGATTCAAAGAATATTTTATAAGTTTCATTATTTATTATAGAATAAACAATTTGATATAGGTAATCGTATTTTTTCTATGTGTTTGAATTTATCTGATTCTATTATATGTAGATTGTGATTATAATCTTGTCATGAAAATCTACTACTTTTGTTGGAAAATATTTTTTGCTATGATATTATTATTGTAGAGAACCCATAAAGAAAGGAATTTTTATGAATAGAGAACAGTTAATAGAGTTAGTAGATAGTTTAGAATTACCAAAGGAAGAATATTATATTTTATCAAGTGGTTGTCTGCTTTTATATGGATTAAGAGAGCAAGCAAAAGATTTAGATTTATGTGTATCAAAGGAATTGTTTGAAAGTATGATAATAACGTTTGGTATAGATTTATCTTCTAAAAATGATTGTGGATTTTACCGCTTAAATGATTTAGTAGAAGTTGTTGTAAATAGTAAACAAGAGTTTAATAGGGAATTTAAAGATGGTTATCCTGTAGAATCATTACAAAGCATTTTAGAATATAAGATTAATAGAAATGCGCCAAAGGATCAAGTAGATATTGTCAATATTCAAAACTATTTAAATGGTCTGAAAAAATAAAAAGGTAGATGTAGGAGGTAATCGATCATGATAAGTTCATGTATGTAAACAATTAGATAAAGATATAGTTTCTTTAATAGGATTATTGCATGCTGTTGATGATTATAAATTATTTTTTCATTTTATTATATTTTAACAAAATAAGCAAGAAGTCACCCATCTTCTATAAGTGGAGTGATGAACTGCCAAAAAAAAGCAAAAATATCTTTTATAATGTAGTACAATGTGATATACTGGTATCAGTCGATAAGAAAATAAAAGTAGGTAGATAGATTGAAATTAGATCATAAT
>CANAXT010000093.1 GCA_947365915.1 uncultured Mycoplasmatota bacterium | reverse complement strand
TTACTACAAACGTCTTGAATTACTATATTTCCGTCTGCATCTACATAAATTAATCCATTCCCATCAATGCGACCATTAATTTTTACGATCTCATTTCTTTTTTTATCAGCCACAGTTAATAAACTTAACTCTGAACCTTCATAAAAATATTCCCTGGGAGCTAGAAAATCATCATCTGATAGATTAATTCTAACACTTTCGATAATTCCATCGATGCTTCGTTCAAATGCTGCTTTCTCCGAACTACTAATCACATTCAGTATAATCGGAGATACAATAAGAGCAATAACTCCTATTATAATGATTACTGCTAACAACTCAATCAAGGTAAATCCTTTTTTCCTATCACACATCATACTAATTCTAATCCTTTCTATTCAAAATGTAACCATTTAGTTACATAAAAGAGTAAAAATAAAAGTTTTGGGAAACCGAATGGTTACATTTTAGTATATTATAGTACCAAACGGATACAATGTCAATAGGTGATAAAAATGCATTTTAAGAGAATTAAAAATTTGCGTGAAGATCATGACTTCACTCAACAGTATGTTGCCACCTATTTAAACATCCATAGAGTCGTCTATAGTCGCTATGAAAATGGGGTACGTGAAATACCTGTATCTTGCCTTATGAATTTATCGAAATTATATAATGTTTCTATGGATTATATAGTCGAAAGTGGGAATGAAAACGAAATGAATTTTAAAAAAGGAATCAACAAAAGAGAAGAAACTAAAAAATATAAATAGCCTATTATAGGCTTAATAAAAATACGATTTTTTGTATTCAAAGATGTAACTGTATAGTTTCTTTTTTACATTTTTTTGACAGCAAAGTGGGAAAATTTTATCAAAAAAAGAGCATTTTTTGTTAAAAAATACTCTTTTTTATATCTTTAGTGGAGATTTATTTTATTTCATCCAACCCCAACAAATAATTTTTCACACTATAAGCTGCTAAGCTTCCTTCTCCTACTGCGGTAGATACTTGATACAAATCTTTTTTTATAGCATCACCACAAGCATAAATTCCTTCAACGTTTGTTTTCATTTGTTCATCTACGACAATATAAGAATCATCCAATTGAATGTTCAAAGTAGATAACAATTCTACATCAGGGGTAAAACCAATATCAATGAATAAACATTTCGCATCAATTTGTTTTTGATTTTCTTTTTCCATTACAACAATAGAGTCTAGTTTATCATCTTTTTCAATTAACTCTTTCACTTGAGTAAAATAATGAATCTCGATATTTTCCTTTTCCTTCGCACGATCTTGTAATATATGATCAGCCCTTAAGTTTTGACCACGATATAAAATATGTACTTTTTTACAAATAGTAGATAAAAATAGGGATTCCTCTAAAGCACTATTCCCCCCACCTACTACTGCTACTTCCTCATTTTTATAAAAAACACCATCACAAGTCGCACACCAACTAATTCCTCTTCCCACTAATTGGTTTTCTTTTTCAAGTCCTAATTTTCTTGGAACTCTTCCAGTCGCTAAAATAATACTTTTTGTTTGAATGACTTCGTCCCCTAAATACACCTTTTTTTCACTTCCACTATCTTCTATCTTCGTCACATTTCCATAACGATATTCCACATTTAAATTGTTCACTTGTTCAAACATGTTCATTGCCAAAGTAGCACCATCAATACTAACACAACCTGGATAATTTTCCACCTTTGGTGTTTGTGTTATTTGTCCACCTGGTGAACTTTTTTCAATTAACAAAACACTAATATTATATCTTTTTAAATAGATAGCAGCAGTCATTCCTGCTACACCTGCTCCTATTACTACACAATCAAAATTCGATCCCATTTACACATCCTCCTTATCATGATATCGATTCTCCATTTTAGATCCACAATTATATACAAAATATAAAATAATACCAATGATTATCATAGCAAATGAAACAACCATTGCTATTTTAAAATTGAAAAACATCAAACTATCTGTTCTAAACCATTCTATTACAAATCTTCCAATTCCATACCAAATCATATAAAGACTTGTAAGCTGACCTAATTTTAAATAGTTTCGTCTTCGAATAAATAAAAACAAAATAAATCCTAACAAACACCACATTGATTCATACAAAAACGTTGGCTGATAATAAAGACCATCAATACACATTCCTTCTACAATAAAATTCGGCAACCACTGTAATGATTCCAAACTAGTCAGTGATCCATGTGCTTCTCCATTAAAGAAATTTCCCCATCTTCCAATTGCCTGACCCAATAACAAACTAACAACAATAATATCTAAAAGTCGTTTGGTATTTATTTTATGTTTTTTAGAGTAAAATATGATAAAAATCAAACCAGCTAAAATTCCTCCATGAATGGCAAGACCACCTTGCCAAACTTTAAAAATTTCTGAAATATGTTCACGATAATAATCCAAATGAAAAACAACAAAATAAAGTCTAGCTCCAATTAACGAAATAGGAATTGTGAAAAAAAACAAATTGATCATAAAATCTTCTGAAATATTCCTTTTTTTAGATTCTTTGAGTGCTACAGAACCAGCTAGTAACATCGCAATAAATAAAATAAAAGAATACCAATAAATTTTTATAAATCCAAAATCAAATAATATCGCATTCATTATGAACCTTCTTTCTTCAGTAAAGGTTTAATAACACACTCATGAACAATTTCATTCATAAGAGAAATTAAAATTGCCACTAAAAACGACATAAATAATCCTCGAATTTGGAAATGAGGCCCTAAAATAAAGTCAACAATGTTCAATATTAAAACATTAATAAATGGATAAAATAAACCTAACGTAAGACCAGTAATAGGAATAGTTAACCAAACCAAAAATGGTTTGATCGTTCGATTTAAAGCATATATGATAATTGCAGCCAAAAAGCCCCATAATCCAAAATAAGCATTATCAATATAAATTGTTTTCTGAAAAAGAACAGATACGCTAATTAAGATTAATCCATATGCAATCATATGAAATATCCAATCTAATAATGAATACATAGTATGTTTTTTTGATGCCACATTTATCATCTCCTACACTATTGTACCATAAATGGAGTTATAAAATCTAGATGTCAATAAAATAGTAAATGAATACAAATATAAAAATGAACAAATAAATAATATTAATAAAAAAAAGTAATATAATTATAAAATATCACTTTGGTAACCATATGGTTACCGAGGCGAGCCCGAAAACGACGTCCTTCATCGTCCGTCGTTTCCCTGTCCCTCTTTGCCTTTTTTTCTTAATAAGCTTTTTTATCCCTTCGTTTTCATCTTTTTCCCTCGTCCAAGGGTGTTCGTGCTAATACCTTTTTCTTTTTCTCTTTTTTACCTTTATTTTCCTCCGTTCGGAGATCCAGAGTTATGTTGCTTCGCAACTATCCGAGCACTACCACCCGGAACGAGATGTTGCCGCCCACATTACCATTATTGCTGTGGAAGCAGAACACTCCTGCACCCGTCGCATCGCCAGAGCTCCCGCCACGGAGAAACCACGGGCTAGTCGAACCGACGAAGTTGGCGTAATCGGAATACCATCCGCTCGTCTCGCTTAATGCATGGCCATAACATATTCCTGAGTTACATGCTGTTGTTGCTGTTGTTGTTCCGTATGCATCGTAATATTTTGCTGCTGGCGCACTACTAAAGCCTGCATAGTTACTGTTTGAACTTGCTCCCCATGTACTACTTGCTCCTGTGTAATATCCCATTACGTATTCCCACGCTCCTCCACTCATGTCATATACTC
>CANAXT010000092.1 GCA_947365915.1 uncultured Mycoplasmatota bacterium | reverse complement strand
TCAGGAATATGTTATGGCCATGCATTAAGCGAGACGAGCGGATGGTATTCCGATTCCGCCTACTTCGTCTATTCGACTAGCCCGTGGTTCATTCGTGGCGGGGGTTATAACTTTGCGACGAATGCGGGAGTGTTCCACTTCAATCGCACTAATGGTGCTTGGAACGGCGACAACTCGTTCCGGGTGGTAGTGCTCGGCTGATTGTTGTGGAGATATAATACTACATTTTAAAAGAGAATATTAAAAAAAGAAGAAAAAACTATATCACGGACACCCATGAACGAAAGGACACAAGAATGGAGAAATAGATCATATTAATTTGTAAAATAATTTGAGTGATGTGAAAAGAACGTCCTCAATCGTACGTTCTTTTCTAAAAAATATTGTGTAACTGTATGATTAATGATGAAACAATCAATTTTCATTTTATAAGTGTGCATTTACTTTTCTAATTCAGAAAATTCATTAAAAAAGCAAGATTTTCTTGCATATTCCTCGTTTATCGTGTATAGTATTAGTAGTACTTAGACGTGGATGTAAGAGTTTCCGACTTATTTCTAGGTTTAAGCGAATATATTATAATGGAAGGAGATTATTATGGCTTTAACAAAAGAAGAAAAAGCAAAAATTGTTAAGAAGTATGCAAAGAACGAAAAGGATACAGGGTCTAGTGAAGTTCAAATTGCAATTCTTACTGAAGAAATCAAAACTTTAACAGAACACTTAAAAGTTCATCCACATGATTTCCACTCTAGAAGAGGACTACTAAAGAAAGTAGGACAAAGAAGAAGTTTGTTAAATTATTTAATTAAAACTGATGTTACTAGATATCGTGAAATCGTAAAAAGTTTAGGATTAAGAAAATAAAATATAAAGTAGGCACTCTTTTTCGAGTGTCTTTATTCGTTTAAATGGAGGTAAACATGAAAAAAGTATTTGAATTAGATTTTAGAGGGAGAAAATTGGTTGTAGAACATGGAGAACTTGCGAAACAAGCAACTGGTGCAGTACTTGTTCGTTATGGAGATACCGTTGTTTTATCTACGGTTGTGGTTTCAAAAAATGCGAATATTTTATCTGATTTTTTCCCACTTATGGTGTTATACCAAGAAAAATTATATTCTGTAGGAAAAATACCGGGTGGATTTATCAAACGAGAAGGACGACCTACTGAAAATGCAACATTGGCAGCTCGTATGATTGATCGACCTATGAGACCATTATTCCCAGAAAATTTTAGAAATGAAGTTCAAGTAGTTAATACAATCCTTTCTGTAGATCAAGATAATAGTCCAGAAATGACAGCTTTGTTTGGTTCATCACTTGCGACATCAATTTCTAAAATTCCATTTGATGGTCCAATTGCAGCAGTAAAAGTAGGAAGAGTAAATGGAGAATTTATTATTAATCCTACAAAAGAACAATCAGAAATATCAGATATTGATCTTACGGTTGCAGGAACAAAAGAAGCTATTAATATGGTAGAATCTAGTGCAGCAGAAGTAGCAGAAGAAGATATGTTAGAAGCTCTTATGTTTGGTCATGAAGCCATTAAAGAATTGATTGAATTTGAAGAACAAATCATTTCTGAAATTGGAGAAGAAAAAATGGAATATGAGGTTTTAGATATTCCAGAAACTTTGAAACAAGAGATTCGAGAATATGCAGGAGAAAAGTTGAATCAAGCATTTCATATTAAGGATAAACTAGAAAGTTATGCAGCAATTGATCAGATTAAGGAAGAAACGATTTCAAAATATGAAACAATGGATTTAGAAGAAAATGAATTAAAAGAATTACTGACAAAAGTAAAATTGGTATTAGAAGAAATTGAATATGAAATTTTTAGAAATATTGTTGTGAAAGAAAAAGTAAGAGCAGATGGTAGAGCAATGGATGAAATTCGACCATTATCTACAGATATTGATTTGCTTCCTAGAACGCATGGTTCGGCTTTGTTTACTCGTGGACAAACACAGAGTTTATCAGTTGTTACACTAGGTGCTTTGGGAGAACATCAGATACTGGATGGTCTTACGATTGAAGATGAAAAACGTTTTATGTTGCACTATAATTTTCCTCAATTTAGTGTAGGAGAGACTGGTCGTTATGGTGCTCCTGGTCGAAGAGAAGTTGGTCATGGTGCTCTTGGAGAGAAAGCGTTACTTCGGGTGATTCCAAGTGAAGAAGAATTTCCTTATACGATACGTGTTGTGTCAGAGATTTTAGAAAGTAATGGTTCTTCTTCTCAAGCTAGTATTTGTGCAGGCTGTATGGCACTTATGGCAGCAGGAGTTCCGATTAAAGCTCCAGTTGCAGGAATTGCAATGGGTCTTATTACCGATCATGATGATTATACAATTTTAACGGATATTCAAGGTATGGAAGATCATTTAGGAGATATGGATTTTAAAGTTGCAGGAACTCGAAATGGAATTTGTGCTTTACAAATGGATATTAAAATAAAAGGAATTACCAAAGAAATTTTAAAAGAAGCTTTGGAACAAGCGAAAAAGGCAAGAATGCAAATATTGGATGTGATTCAAGAACAAATTAAGGAACCAAGAACAGAAGTTAGTAAGTATGCTCCAAAAACAATGACATTTATGATTGATCCAAATAAGATTAAAGATGTGATTGGTCGGGGTGGAGAAATGATTACGAAAATCATTTTAGAAGCAAGTCATGTAAATGCGGTTACTGATATTAATGCTGTAAAGGTTGATTTAGAAGATGATGGACGTGTGATTATTTATCATAGTGATCAAGAAATTATTGATACAACGGCTTCTATGATTCAAGATGTAGTAAGAGAAGTAGAAGATGGAAAAGTCTATACTGGAAAAGTAGTCAAAGTAGAAGATTTTGGATGTTTTGTTGAATTGTGGCCAGGATGTGAAGGTTTGGTTCATGTTTCTCATTTATCGAAAGAGAGAGTAGAAAAGGCAAGTGATGTTGTTAAAGTAGGAGATGAAATTGTTGTAAAATCATTAGGTTTTGATAAACGGGGAAGATTAAATTTATCTAGAAAAGAAGCAATGAAATGAGTAATGAAGAAAAAACAACGAGTATGATTTTAGAAATTTCTGATTTTGTTTTAACTCATGGTGAGTTTCCTTCACGTGGAGTATTATCTAGTGATGGAAGAGATATGGGAAAAGCGCTTACTCGGTATCGTACTGGGGAAGTAAAACTTACTGAAAATCAAATAGAATTGTTATCATTGATTGATCAATTTCTTTCAAAAACGGAAAAAAATGTTAGAGAAATTGAGTTGTTTTATAAGGAGAATGGTATGCTTCCAGTTGGTGATAAACGTTTGATGGATGTGATACATAGTTACCAGAGTGGTAAAGTTCCTATTACTTTGGATCAAAAACAACGTTTGGAAAGTATTGGTGCTTTTGATACTCCAACGGAAAGAATGGTAAGGTTTATTGAGTCGTATTATGAAGATTATGGTGAAATTCCTGTTCGTGGGGTTAAATCTAGAGAAGGGTATGATGCTGGAAGTGCGGTGATTGGGTATCGTACTGGTAAAAGAAAATTAACTGAAAATCAAAAGAATCGATTGGAACGTATTGGGATTGGTTTCCGTCATGCATTGATAAAAGAGGAAGTAAGTCTGAATATTCGAGTTGTTCATAGTGAATATACTTTATCGCAAAAGATTGAGCAATTAAGGAATGAAAAAGATTCTTTGAAAGAAATAAATTCTTTAAAAAGTTACTGTAATCAGTAATTTTTTTGATGTTGATTTTTGTTTTTTATAGATCAGCAAATTAATTTGAAAGAAAATCAGCAAATAAAATTGGAGAAAT
>CANAXT010000091.1 GCA_947365915.1 uncultured Mycoplasmatota bacterium | reverse complement strand
AAAAAGACTACTGATATTCTTTACAGTAATCTTTGTATACTTTTTCAGCAACCTCGCATTAATTGCATTTCTTTTTATTATACAAAGCCCTAACTTCCTCCAAAGCCTCATGATTCCCAACATCAAACCAATTTCCATCAAATGGAAAAACATACACAGGCTCCTTTTGATATAAATAACTTAAAAAATAGCCAGGAGCATCTGGTTTATTTCCTTCCTCCAAATATTGCTTCAAAACAGAAATAACATGCTTTGGATACAAATAAATTCCAAATGATTTTATATTTCCTTTAGGAGTAGAAGGTTTCTCCTGAAAACCAACAATTTTATAATTTTCATCTGCTTCAATTACGCCTAAACGAGTCAATAAATCTCTATCATTTTCATATTGTCCACCCACAACAGGAGCTTCTTTCTCATGATAAAAATCCAACAACTGTTTTAAATCAAAATCAAATAAATTATCACCTAAAATAATGAAAACATCATCATAAATATTTTGAGAATTGATCGTATATTGAATATCACCAATCGCTCCTAACCTATCATCATTATTTTTCGTATGATCATTAATAATAGTAATCGGTTTACGAATATTTAAACCATTCACCCATTCCTGAAAGCAATCCTGAAATCGTTCATTTGTAATCAAAAACACCTCATCAATTTCATCTAAAACATCGATTTGTTCCATCGTATAATTGAGCAATGGTTTCCCATCCTCAATTTCCAACAAAGCCTTAGGATAATTTTCTGTCAATGGATAAAGTCTTGTTGCATATCCTGCACATAACAAAATACATTTCATATAAATCCTCCTTCTACTTTAACTCATCATTGGCCTTCGCATTTAATTCTAACCCAGCTCTTCTACCTAACAAATAAGCAAAATAACCAGCAGCTCCAATCATAGCAGCATTATCAGTACAATATCGTATTTCAGGAACAATTATATGAATTCTATTTTCATCACATAATTTTTCTAATCGTTCTCGAAGTTCTTTATTCGCAGAAACGCCCCCTGCCACAATCAAATTCTTTACACGATACTCCTTCAAAGCTCTCATCGTTTTCTTAGTTAATATTTCTATCACACGATTTTGAAAAGAAGTAGCCATATCCTGAACAACAATTTCATGACCACGCTGCTCCTCATTATGAATCAAATTAATCACAGCACTTTTTAAACCACTAAAACTAAAATCATAACTATCATCATCTTTAGGAAGTGGTAAAGAATAACGATCCACTCCCTCGCGAGCATACTGATCAATCAACGGCCCTCCTGGATAAGAAAGTCCAAGCACTCTCGCAACCTTATCATAAGCCTCTCCTACCGCATCATCCAAAGTTCCACCAATACGTTCAAAAGAATAATTCTCTGACATATAAATCAAATCTGTATGTCCACCACTAACTACCAATGCAATTAACGGAAACTCAAGTGGTTCTACCAAACAATTCGCATAAATATGCCCAGCAATATGATGAACAGGCACCAATGGCTTTTTATAAATGTAAGACAACGTTTTCGCAGCTTGCACACCAACCAACAAAGAACCAATCAAACCTGGACCATAAGTAACAGCAATCGCTGTAATATCATCCATACTCATATTTGCCTTTTTTAAAGCCTCCTCAATCACCAAAGTAATATTTTCAATATGCATCCTACTCGCAATTTCAGGAACAACTCCACCATATAACGCATGAATATCAATCTGTGATAGCACAACTGTAGCAATCTCTTCTCTTCCATTTTTTACAATTGACACACTTGTCTCATCACAGCTAGATTCAAAAGCCAATATATAAATATCCTGCATCCAATCACCTCAATTCTTTTTTCATTACAATACCTGCTTCATTACCATAATAATTTTCTCGCCTATTTACTTCAACAAAACCATGACTAGAATACAAATGATAAGCAATATCATTAGATTCCCGAACTTCTAAAAAAATAGACTCACAATGATACAAATTGGACACCTCAAACATCTTTTCCATTAATTGTGATCCAAACCCATTTCCACGATATTCAGGTACCACATAAATAGCTTCCAATTCTACTTCCAAATTTAAAATAATAAAGCAAATACAAGCCACTACAATATCATCATTCAAAAGCAAATATACATTTCGATAAGACTCACAAAAAGAAGATTCACTAAACGGAATAAGATCCATCTCTTTCAAAAATAAATTCACTTGTTTTAAATCATCTAAGTCTGCTTTTTTAACAATCACCATGATTTCTTTTTTCCTCTGCTTCTGTTAACTTCAAATATACTGGATTCACAAAATGACAATTCATCACTTCATCAAATTCATGCTTTTTAATCACTTTCAAATAGTCAATTTGAGGTCTTAAAACATTTACTCCAGCAATATCATCAAAACTTAAAAATTGAATATGAGAATCCCCTGCCAACTGTTTTAGTAATTCATCAATATGAATATATTGATCGTCCAAAAATGAATTCAATTCAGAATCATAACCACCTGCATAAACACAACCACGTCTCGCATCAATCAATGACACATGTCTATCTACTGAACTATTAATAGAAGCCAATAATTCCAAACTAGAAATCGGAATCAAATCAATCCCCAAAGTCCAAGCCATTGTTTTAGCGATCGACATTCCAATACGAATTCCAGTAAAAGATCCAGGACCATTTACTACAAAAATTTTGTGCAAATCCTTAGGAGTACAATGAACGTTATCAAACACTTTATCAATCATATAAAAAATTTTCGACGACAAATCAATCTCATTATTTTCCTGGGTTATAGAAACTATTTGATTATTTTCAAATAAAACAACTGAAGCATTTGAAATAGCTGTATTAATCAGTAAAAACCTCATAATACGGCCTCACACAAATCTTCATATTCCCTACCATGAGGTTTTAAAATTAATACACGTTTATTTTCATCTACAATTTTAAACTTAATATCTAAACGTTCTTCTGGTAAAATATCTTTAATTGTATCTGCCCATTCAATGACAGTCACTCCACCTTTATGAAAATATTCCTCTATTCCAACACCATCAGTATTACCATTTAAACGATATACATCCATATGATATAAAGGAAGTTCACCTTCATACTCTTTAATAATAGTAAAAGTCGGAGAAGTTATATTTTGATCAATACCAAGTGCATTAGCAATACCTTTAGTAAAAATTGTTTTCCCGCTTCCCAACTCACCATCTAGACAAATGATCATATTTGGAAATTTCTCTGATTCAAAATTTTGCGCTAATTCAATTGTTTCTCTTTCATTACGAGTTGTAACTTTATATTCCATTCTATATCACCATCCTTATTATAATCGAAAATGAATTCAAGAGCAATACCTTTTCTTCTAATTATAATCAGATTTTAGAAAACTAAAAAAGCCCAGATAAAAATCATAAGCTTTTGAAAACAAAAAAAAATTGGCAACTTCCTATTTTCGCTTACACTATCGTCGGCGTAAAAGTGCTTAACTTCTGTGTTCGGGATGGGAACAGGTGTATCCACTTTGCTATCGTTACCAATTTAAAACTTAGAGAAAATAATTCTCTGAAAACATGATAATGTGTCTCTCATAAAATTAGTTTATGAAAAATTTAATAGGATTAAATCCTCGATCTATTAGTACTAGTCAGCTCAACATGTTGCCATGCTTCCACCTCTAGCCTATCAACCTTGTAGTCTTCAAGGGATCTTACTTTTTAAAAAATGGGAAAACTCATCTTGGAGTTGGCTTCCCGCTTAGATGCTTTCAGCGGTTATCCATTCCATACATAGCTACTCTGCGCTGCCACTGGCGTGACAACAGATACACCAGAGGT
>CANAXT010000090.1 GCA_947365915.1 uncultured Mycoplasmatota bacterium | reverse complement strand
TTAAAGTAGGAAATAAAAAGGTAAATAATTCTGATATGTTGATGTTAGAATTGCAAGTTCAATCTAGTAAGGAAACGACATTTGTTGTTTTAAAAAAGGATGGTACGAGAAAGACGGTTTCGGTTAAGCCAAAAAAAGTAACTGTGAATAAACAAGAAGGGTATCAATATGGTTTTGCTTTAGAAAATAAAGTAACCCATGGTTTGTGGTCTTCTTTAAAGTATGCATTTTCTAAAACCGCTAGTATTGTGGAACAAATGATTTTTATTATTGGTTATTTGTTTATGGGAAAACTTAGTTTGAGTAGCTTAGCTGGTCCTGTTGGTATTTTTCAAGTGGTAGGAGAAACTGCGAAAACAGGAATTTTGAATGTTATTTATTTGATCGCTTTTATGAGTATTAATGTTGGATTTATTAATTTGCTTCCTATTCCAGCGTTTGATGGTGGAAGATTGTTATTTTTGATTATTGAGAAAATAAAAGGTAGTCCAGTGAGTCCTAAAGTTGAAAATACAATTCATGCGGTAGGGTTTATGTTACTTATGTTATTGATGGTTGTGATTACGTATAATGATATTTTAAGATTAATTCGATAAAGTATTGACTTGTCCCTAAGGGAAGGGTTTATATTTTTGCTAGAGAGGAGGAACAGATGTGTTAAAAGTAGAACATATTACAAAATATTATGGGGATTTTTTGGCAGTAGATGATCTGTCTTTTATTGTAAAACCAGGGGAAATTTTTGGACTTCTTGGAGTGAATGGTGCTGGAAAGACAACGACATTTCGAATGATTATGGGTCTTTTAGATCCTAGTAGTGGTTCCATTACATTGAATGGTAAAAAAATAGATTATGATGTTACTGATACGATTGGGTTTTTAACGGAAGAGCGAAGTTTGTTAACGAAAATGACCGTAAAGGAACAATGTTTATTTTATGGAACTTTGAAAGGAATGAAAGAGAAAGATATTTTAAAACGTTTGGATACGTTATTAGAACGTTTTGAAATTACTGATTATAAAGACAAAAAAATTAAAGAGCTTTCAAAAGGAAATCAACAAAAAATTCAATTTATTACAGCAATTATTAATGATCCAAAGTTGCTTATTTTAGATGAGCCATTTAGTGGTTTAGATCCATTTAATATTGAATTATTTAAAAATGAAATTATTGATATGTCAAATCGGGGAAGTATGATTATATTTTCTTCTCATCGGATGGAACATGTAGAGCTATTTTGTAAAAAGCTAGTAGTTATGTTAAATGGAAAGTCTGTTTTAGAAGGGGATTTGTCAGAGATTAAGGATCAATATCGAAAGAAGAATATTTTAATTAAAGGTGATGTGAAAAAAAGTGATTTAGAGAAAATTGATGGTGTATTAGAGGTTATTGAGAAGGCAGATGAGTTTGAGGTAAAAATCAAAGATCAAAAGGTTGCTTCAAAGGTATTTGATTCTATTTCTAAGTGTAAGAAGATTACAAAGTTTGTTGTTGAGGAGCCATCTTTAAATGAAATTTTTGTTGCAAAAGTAGGTGAAAGTTATGACAAGTAAGTTAAATTATTTGATTGGTGTCAGTTTAAAGAGAAAAATTAAAACGAAATGGTTTTTGATTGCCAATATTATTTTAGCGGTTGTGATAGCTGGAATTATTAATATTGATAGTATTATTACTTTTTTTGGTGGAGATTTTAATGATAAGACGACAGTTTATGTAGTAGATGATACGAAGGAATCTTATCCTATTTTTGAACAGCAATTGAAGGATGCTGATCTTAATTTGCAACAGTCTGATGAGGGTAGTTATGTTGTTAAAAAGTATGATAAAAGTTTTGAGGATGCTAAAAAGCAAATTGAAGAAGAAAAAAAAGCAATTGTTGTATGGTTCCAGGAGGATAAGGATAATACATTAAAGGCAACGATTTTGTCAGAACAGTTTTTGGAAAGTTTGGATTCCCAAGTGTTGGTGAATGCGATTAATACGACAAAAGTATCTCTTGCAATATCAAAGTCTAATATTTCACAGGAGCAAATGGCTTTAATTTATGCGAATCCAACGATTGAGAGAATTTATATGGATGAGACAAAGAAATCAGAAGATGAAAATATGCAGATGATTACAACGACTGTTTTTCCAATTGTTATTTTACCATTTTTTATGCTTACTTTATTTTTGGTACAGATGATTGGTGCGGAAGTGAATGATGAGAAGACAACTAGGGGAATGGAGATTATTATTTCTAATGTTTCTCCAAAGACACATTTTTTTGCGAAAGTAATAGCTGGTAATTTGTTTGTGTTAATACAAGGTGTTTTATTGATTGTTTTTGTTGGTCTTGGTTTTTTGATTCGTCATTTGATTGGTGGAAATTCGATTATTAATGGTCTTGGAACTGAGGTTGGAAATGTGATTCAAGATTTAGGAGAAAGTGGTATTATGGATAAGTTTGTTTATATTATTCCATTATCTCTTGTACTTATGATTTTAACGTTTGTTGCTTATTCTTTGTTAGCTGGTATTTTGGCTTCTATGACAACGAATACAGAGGATTTTCAACAGTTGCAAACGCCAATTATTATTGTTTCTTTGATTGGGTATTATTTGGCGATGATGGCAGGTGTGTTTAATGGTGCTGTATTTATAAAAGTTTTAGGATTTGTTCCGTTAATTTCTGCAATTTTAGCCCCGTCTTTGTTGGTTTTAGGTCAGTTTGGAATATTTGAGTTTGTGACTGCAATTATTTTTGTGATTATTACGAATTGGTTATTGATTCGTTATGGTTTACGTATTTATAAAGTTGGTATTTTAAATTATTCTTCTAGTGGTTTGTGGAAAAAAATGTTTAAGGCTTTAAAAACGAAATGAAACTCTTTTGGAGTTTTTTTTTGACAATTTTCAGACACTCTAGTATAACGTAGTAAAAATAGAAAGTATATTTTTTGTTTTGTTATTCATAATAAGGAATAGAAAACAAAATCTCGATTTATAGTCTATATTAGACTATAATATATTTAGAATGGAGATGGCTAAATGCAGAAAAAAGGTTTTACTTTAATTGAGTTACTAGCGGTTATTGTAATACTTGCAGTGATTGCTTTAATTGCGGTACCTATTATATTAAATATTGTAGAGAAATCTAAGAAGAGTGCTTTTAAAGATAGTACTTATGGATTAATAGAAAGTGCGAAGTTATTATATGCGGAAAGTATTTTAGATGGAGGTTTATCGGAAGAAAAAACGTTTTCTTTTGATAATGGGAAACCAGTTGGATTAGAGTATAGTGGATCTAGTCCAAAAGGTGGAATGCTAACTATAACTCCAAATGGAGAAATTAGTGTAGCGATTCATAATAATGAATGGTGTGCAATCAAAGGATTTTTAGATAGTGAAGTGAAATTAACGAAATATGAAGAAGGAAAATGTATGTTATTGGAAAATGAAAAGGATCCGGTGATTGTCTTAAATGGAGATGCAACTATTTATGTAGAGTTAAATGGAAGTTATAATGAATTAGGAGCGAAAGCAAGTACCAGAGGTGGAGATGTGCTTGAATATACTACGGAGATGAAAAAGGGCGATGAAGTTGTAGAAAGTATTGATACTTCAGTAGAAGGAACTTATAAAATTACTTATAGTACAAGTAGTAATGATAAAACAGCAACCATTACTAGAATCGTTATTGTATTACAAATGATTCCTTCTATTACAATGACGGAGAGTAATGAAACGTGTGTAAAAGAAAAAGAAATCTTGATTAGTGTCAGTGGAATCAGACCAAATAAAGTAGAAGATTTTACATATGAAATCAAAAAAGATGGGACAAGTATTCAAACAGAAACAGTTACAGGTTTGACTCAAACTCTAACATTTAATG
>CANAXT010000089.1 GCA_947365915.1 uncultured Mycoplasmatota bacterium | reverse complement strand
AGCAGCATTAAAAGAAAAAGAAGGATTAAATTATGATTATGCTAGACTTTTCACTCTAGATGATGAAGGTGCCAAAGAAAAAGGAAAGATTGTAATAGAAGAGTTACAAAATAAAAAAGAATTAAAAAATATTGTGAAGCAAATTATCTATTATAACAAAGACAAAAAAACATATCAAAGGTTAAGGGAGGTAGAAAAAATGGAAATGACGTTTGAACAAGCAACAGCAGGATTTCGTAGAGAAGGAATTGAAATTGGAGAAAAAATAGGAGAAAAAAGAGAAAAATTAAAAACTGCTCTTTCAATGCTACAAGAAGGATTAGAAATATCGCTAATAGAAAAAGTAACTGGGTTAACGGAAAAGCAAATTAGAAATAGTGGACAAGAACTTAGCAAAAAATGAGACCTTTTCATTGTTTATTAAATTATAATTATATTTACAATATAAAGCTGTATTTTCATTGAAAAGAAAAAGAGAAATGAAATTTATTTTCTCTTTTTACATCATTTGATAATTAGATGAATTGTATTTCGTATTATAAGAAGTAGAACTTGTATTCATCGCATTTTCTAATCTAGTAACACGTCTTTCCAAATTATTTAGTTGTGAAGACAAATTATTATACTGTTGTTCCACATTATTATAATCTTGATTCACAGTAGTCGTATAAGATGGCATAGTAGGCATTGGCATTGTGTTTGGAATTCCAGGCATAATTCCTGGCATCGCACTAGGCATACCCCCCATCATTGGATAAGTAGGATAAACAGGATTATAAGCCACATTAGCCCCACAATTTCTGTCTTTTTTCATTTTACACACTCCTTTATTTGTTCTAATTCATTATATGAGTTTATTTTATTTTGGTGAATGTGATATAATGAATAAGGTGATAAAAATGAGATTAAAACATGTAAAAGGAGCAGAAGAAAAAATAGAATCCTCAGAAATAATAATCAAAAACCCAGAACAACACAAAGGAAAATTTTTGGATCTCTTTCAAAACAAATCTCCAATCCATATAGAACTAGGAATGGGAAAAGGACAATTTATCATAGAAAAAGCAAAACAATGTCCAGATATCAATTTCATTGGAATCGAAAAATTTGACAGTGTTATCGTAAGAGCAATAGAAAAATCAGAACAACTAAAACTTCCAAACCTTCGTTTTATTAGAATGGATGGGGCAGAAATAGAAAACATATTTGACCATGAAATTGATCTCATATATTTAAATTTCTCCGATCCATGGCCAAAAAAAAGACATGAAAACAGAAGACTAACGAGTCCAATCTTTTTAAAACGATATGAATCACTATTTAGAAACGATATTATAATAGAAATGAAAACCGACAATCGTCATTTATTTGAATATTCTATCATTTCTTTTAACGAACAAAAATATCATATAGAAGAACTTTCCTTAAACCTACATGAAGAAAACACAGAAGAAAATATCGAAACAGAATATGAACAAAAATTTTCTTCCAAAGGATTTCCAATTTATAAAATTAGAGTACGCAAACCAATTTAACACTTTTTTACATTTCTAATTGCTTTTATCTTTTGCAAATCCTAATTTTTTGATATAATCATAGTAAGCAGGTGAATAGATGAAAAAAGTAATCTTATTATTAGCTTGTATTTCTTATATATTTTTTGTAACAGGTTGCACAGCTGTACGAATAGATACAGATAGTATTGACAATACTATAAATGTAATCTTATCCAAAGAGAATACACTTTATAATCGTATTGGAAAAGGATATAAATATTATATTCCAAGAGGTGTTATCTACATAGATACAGATGAATTTAATGACAAATTATATTCAAACGGAAACTATTATTATTTGTATATTGATGCAATTAGTTACTATTACCAAAAAGAAACAACATATAAAGAAAACAAACAAGCATATTATTCAAAGGTAATTCACACAAAAAATAAAAAAGGATATGTAGAAATTACAAAAGAAGGATCAAAATATTTGGTGAAATTTACATACAACTACGCAAAAATAGAATCATTAGTCGATAAAAAAGATATTAACGATGTCATCCTTAATGCATCCTATATTTTATCTACTGTCAAATTCAATCATAATGTGATTCAACTAATGCTAGACGATGAATACTTTACCAACAAAGAAGAAAAATATGAACTATTTGAATCAAACGATCAAAATACTGATTCTAGTATCAATAATTATGTAGAAGCAGAAGAAAATAATAAATAGAGGTGAATATAATGAAATTTCTAGAAAAAGTAAAAAACATGTTTACAGAAGAAGTGGAAGAAGAAGTAACTCCGATTCAAACGGATATTCGGAAAATAGAAATTCCATCTCCAGCAAAACCAATTGTAAAAGAAGAACCAAAAGAAGAAGTCATTAAACAAGAAGAACCACCAAAAAAGGAAGAAAAATTTAAGTTTCCAGTCTATTTTGATGAAAAAGACTTTGATAAAATACCAAATCCAGTACCAGAAAAAGAGCCAACTCCAAAACCAGTTCCAAAACCAAAAGCACCTCCAAAGCATCAAAAGAAAGAAGCATATGGAGGAAAAAATCCAGCCTTGACAGCGTCTACCATAAAAGAAGACAAAAAAACCTTTAAGCCAACTCCAATTATTTCACCAGTATATGGAATATTGGATAAAAATTATAAAAAAGACGATATTACTCCCAAAAAAAGAGTAAATGAAGTATACAACAAAAGAGAACTAACAGTTGATGATATTCGTAACAAGGCATTTGGAACATTAGAAGATGACTTAGAAACAACACTATTTGGTAAGAAAAAAGCCGTAGAAGAACCAACCAATGATACATTAGAGCTCTTTGATGAACTAGATTCAAAAGTAGAAGAACTAATTCAAGAAAAAACACCATCAAGAGTAGAAAAAAACAAAGAACTAGAACTGATGAATGAAGTTGACGATTTAGAACAAATTGTAGTAAATGATAGACCAGAAATAGTTACCAAAGAAGAATCAAGAGAAGAAACCAACATGATAGCAGAAGAAATGGATAAGATTTGTAGTGAACCTGAAGAGGAAGAACTAACAGAAAGTGATTTATTTAACTTAATTGATTCAATGTATGAAAAAAAGGATGGTGAAGAATAGTGGAAGCCATGGAATTACTTCCAATCATACTATATCTATTATTAATTGTATTAGTAGTAGTATCAATTGTATTTATTGTACGATTAAACAAAGTCATTGATAAAATTGACAAAGTAGTAGATGAAGTGGATATCAAAGTAAAAAAATTAAATGGGGTTTTTGAAATTGTAGATAGAACTGCAGATACCCTAAATATGATTAGTGACAAAACCATTAATTTTATAGTAGGTGGTATTAACAGAATTTTCAGAAGAAAAAAGAAAGGTGAGGATGATTATGAGTAAAAAGAAAAAAGGATTAGGAAAATTTTTATTAGGAGCAGGAATTGGAGCAGGATTAGGAGTTTTATTCGCCCCAAAAAGTGGAAGTGAAACAAGAAGAGAATTAAAAGAAAAATTTGATGAAATGATTCGTAAACTAAGAGATGTAGATGCAGAAGACGTAAAAGAAACAATTGAAGCTAAAATATTTGATATTAAAGAAGCAATGGCTGATTTAGACAAAGAAAAAGTTTTAAAAATTGCAAAGAAAAAAGCAAAAGATATTCAAAATATGGCAGAAGAATTAGTTGATTACGCAGTAGAAAAGGGAACACCAGTATTAGAAAATACAGCAAATGCCATTCGTGAAAAAGCAATTGCTGTTACAAAAGAAGTCTTAGCAAAATTAGAAAAAACTGAAAAATAAGATATGAAAAATATCTTTTTTTGATATAACTCAGAAAAAGTCAATCATTTTATGATTTTTTCTGAGTTATAATATATATAGGTGATAAAAATACATATCATCCTTTTTGTATTTTTGGAAACTATATAGTTACAAAACGACAAAGTTTGATATAGAAAAGGTATACTATGTT
>CANAXT010000088.1 GCA_947365915.1 uncultured Mycoplasmatota bacterium | reverse complement strand
GGAAAGATTTGAAGATACGGTGATTCGTGAAGTTAAGGAAGAGACTAATTTGGATATAACAGAAGATAATTTAGAATTAATAGCAATTGTTTCGGGTAGTACTAGAAGAAATGAATACCCTAATGGAGATATTGTTATTAATAATACAGCACTTTATTGTGTAAAAAAGTATTCTGGGGAATTAAAATGGAATAGTGAATCAAAAGATATGAAATTTTTTGATTTAAATAAATTACCTCTTAATCAACATGATCCAGATTTGATAGATATTTATATAAAGTCTTTGGATAAAACGGTTTAAGACTTTTCAATTTTATATGGTTATGTCAATCAAAATCTAACATTATGATGAATATGTTAAGAAAGTCTATATAAAAAACATTTTTTTGCGATGTTGATGTTTACTCAATTTTATGTGCAGAGATATTTATTTTAGTATATAAAAGGAAAGGTGATAAAATATGAATTATAATATGAGGGTAATAAAAGCTAGAGAGTTTTGTGAAAAGGTTCGTAAGTTAGCAAGTGAATATGATTTGCCTTTTTTTGTTGTAACAGATGGGGCAAGTGCTACTTGTAATAATGGTTGTGAAGCTGTAAGAAATGCTAGAGTGTATCATGAAAAATGGGAAAAAGAACATGGATTTGATCCTGATGAGGATTGGTCGGATCATAAATTTAGTTATCTTGATTTTTCTGAAAGTAAATAAGATAATGGTGTTTTAAGTATTTGTAATATCATGTTTATGGTAATCAGTGTAGAATACGAAAAATTTGGTTATCTATATCTAAAGGTAATTTTGAAAATAAAACTTTATTTGTAATTGAATTATTTGGTAGTGAGGATTACAAATTAAAAAAGACTTTTGAGTAGTCTTTATGATCTGAAATAGACGTAATGAAATCCTATTTTTTTGTATATGGTGGAAGCTCTTGGAAGATCTAATATTCTAGCGATAAATAGGTTATAGAATTCATCAATTAAAATAATAGAACAAAGTGAAATGCTAATGATTAGAAATAATTTTTTATTCATGTGTGTTGCGAGTGAAAAGCAAAGTGGAACAATGATATAAATGAGTAATAAGCTAGATAGTCCAAAAAATAAAACACTTCTAAGGCAGACAAATCCACCAATATTCCCAAAGTTTAAGATTTCTGAATTGTAGTCCCAGCATCGTAATCCGTCTCCAATAATATACATTCCTAGTCCAGAGAAATATTCTAAGATTCCGCAGAAAACAGAACTAATTAGGAATACTTTTAATGCGTTTTTGCGCTTTTTATATGTTAAAAAGTATATCATAATTGATCCAGTTGCATATATGTTGATCCATGGTAAAAAGTTTCCACCTCTCCAATAGAATTGTTTCATTCCACTGTTGAAGTAATAGAATATAAACTCGTATAGAAAACCAAATATTCCTGCAAGTACAATAATTAGGCAAAAGATTCCTAGCATTGTTTTTTTATCAAATGAATGATCTTCGTTTAAGTATTTTTGATATTTTTCTTTCATATTTTGAACTCCCTTTATATTTGCTAAAAATATTATATAACAAACTTTTATTTTTTGATACTACTGGTTTAGAAAAAAATGTATAAATTTTAGGTTTTTATTCAAGATAAAATTAGGAGGGAATTTATGAAAAAAGTATTATGTGTAATAGTGTTTTTGTTTTCATTTTTGTTAGTAGGGTGTAATTTAGGGAAAGAACTTACGAATACACCAACGAAACAAGTTGAAATATTTTTGAATAAGTATCAAATATTGGATAAAGATGTATTAGATGATTTAGATCAAGCGATATCAGAGGAAGAAGATTTTGATGGTAGTTCAAGGGAACGATATCGTCAGATTATGAAAGACTCGTTTCAAAAACTTGCTTTTCAGATTAAGGATCAAAAAGAGGATGGTGATAAAGCTATTGTGACAGCAGAGGTTGAAGTTGTTAATTTTGGAAAAGTTTTGAGTGCTTCTCGTGTTTATTTAGAGAGTCATCCTGAGGAATTTTATGATGAAAAGGGTGAGCATGATTCGAAAAAGTTTATGGATTATCGTTTGAAGCAGATGAAAGAAAATTATGATAAGATAAAGTATACGATTGATTTTCATTTGACGAAAAGGAATGAAGAGTGGAAATTGGATGATTTGAGTAAGGAAGATCTTCAGAAACTTCAAGGAATTTATCAATATTAAGCATCAGAAACGATGTTTTTTTTGACAAATTTGAAAAATGTGGTATTATATTTGAGATTTTATGAAAGGGGATTTTTATGGATTATCAACTTACAAAAGAAGATTATGAGGATATTCGAGTTTTAATTGTAGTGACAAATTCTATTTTGGATTCTACAAGACTTTTGGCTCAATTGGAAATAGAAGGGAAAAAAGAAACTGGTGAGTTTCAAAAAACGGTAGAGGAGTTGAAGTCATCTATTGGTATGGAGCCAGTTATTTATGGAAGACTAAAGGGATCAATTGAAAAAATTGGTGCGATTATGGATTATATTCAATCTAGTTTTGTTGAAGGTCAGGAAAATCATCATGTTTATACAAGAATTGTAGGGAAGCTTTCTACTATCATTTCTGTGGAAGAAGAAATGCGGATAAAATTTGAATGTGAAAGAGGCGATTTGGAGTCTCCTATATTGGACTTTTTTGAAGATTCATTGATGAAGTATGCAGAGCAAGAACGGATTAAAGCTAGTGTGTTGTCTGATTATTATGCTTGTTCACTTTCTATTTTAGGAAAGCAAATGAATGCTTCAGTTAATCGAGATATTCGTTCTTATTTAATTGATGCAAAGTATCGTTATTCATTTACAGATTCAGAGTTAGAACAGGTATTGATTAGGGAGAATTTTGAGATTCCATCTCATGTTTATTTGCAAACTTTTTGTATGAGTCAGTTGCAACAGCATTCTTATTTAGAAATAAGGTCTATGATGAAAAGGGTTTCTTTTCCTTTGGTTCAGAAGTATACAAAAATGTTATTGTCCTATTCAGATGATATGTTAAGGGATCCTCAGAAAAAGTCAGAGGCTGTGGTTTTAATTGGGTTGTTAAGGGCAGGGTTATTGTTTTTAGATGATTCTGGTGTGGCTCTTGCAAATGAGCGTTTTCATGATTTGTTAGAAGATAGTGATTGTGTGAAAGTGGCAGAAATGATTTCAAAAGCTTATCGTCAATATAAAAGGGATAAGGATATTCCATTGATGTTGAGTTTTTATCAAAAGCAAAAATAGATAGTGAATTAGTATAAAAAAAATCTACATATTGTTTCATGTAGATTTTTGAATATAGAAGAATTTTAGTTTTTACTAAGATTTTCAATTTCTTCTTTAGTAAGACCAGTAATTTTCATAATTAGATTTAGATCCATTTTTTCTTCTAACATTTTTTTCACAATTTCGCATTTTCCTTCAATGATTCCATCATATTTTCCATCGTCATAGGCAAGATCCTTGATTTCCCATTCTTTGCTGTAAAAATCTCTAAAATCATCATCATTTGAAACTTGAATTGCCTCATCAATATATTCTTCCATAATCTTATAACCCTTTCCAATATCCCTTGTAGTATCAATATCTGGAAGAGCTAATACTAATAAAAAGCGTTCTCCTTCAGATAAACTATCTACTCCACTAGTATACCACTTTTTGACTAAATTAGGTATATAAATTTGGATCACAATTAATTTGTTGGTTAGAGCTACATTTTCTTCATCTTTTAGATAGCAAACATATTTGACTTTGTCTTTGCCTTTATAAGCAAAATTATTGATATTAATTAAAATGGATTGTTTATAATTGTATTTGGGTCCTATTTTGTTATCTTTAGAATACAATCGATGCATATAATCGATGTTACGTTCTAATATCACGATTTTTCCGTTACAGTTAATTTCAATATTAATACTAGAATCATTTACATGAGCAACAAAATCAGCCCTTTCTCCTTTGTCTCGTTCTTTTGTTTTATCTAGCTCATTTTTTCCAAACCGTAATTCCTCTA
>CANAXT010000087.1 GCA_947365915.1 uncultured Mycoplasmatota bacterium | reverse complement strand
TTAACCGCGGTTTTGGAGACCGATATTATACCATTTAACTAATCCCCTAAATCAAAAATACAAATAAAGTATATCACAAAACAAGTTTTGTTTCAATAGTTTTTTCAAACATTTTGAGGTAATATTTTTATAAAATAATCATATATAAAAACAAACGTCAAAATTTGTAAACAAAAGCATATACTAAAAATAGGTGATAATATGGGAGTCATACAATATACAACAAAAGAAAGAGACTTACTTGCTAGACTAATGAGAGCAGAAGCTGTAGGAGAAGGAAACTTAGGAATGCTCATGGTAGGTAATGTGGGAGTCAATAGAGTACTTGGAAACTGTCTAACATTCAAAGACATTACCAGTATCTCCAAAATGATTTATCAAACACCAGGTGGTTTTGAAGGAAAAAATAGTCCTCTTTTTTTCAGTAATCCAACAACAGCAGAAAAACGACTTGCAGATCGAGTACTAAAAGGAGAATATTACTATCCAGCTACTCACGCCTTATGGTTTTATGCTCCAAGTTCTGGTGAATCGTGTAAAACAACATGGTGGGGACAAGAAAATGCTGGAAGATATAAAAATCATTGCTTCTATAGACCAACCTCAGGAGAATGTCCTCAAATATACTAAAAAAGAGAATTTAATCTCTTTTTTCTTCTAACTGTTTTTGAAATAAAGGAGTAAGTTTTTTTAACAATTCTTCATCAACTACTTCGTCAATATAAATTTCATTATTTTCCTTTTCTTCTTTTACAATAACTACTTGATCAGTAACATCTTCCTCATCATCAGTCAATTGAAATAAATAATCATAATGATTTCCTTCAAATTCTACTTTAGCTACTACAACATATTTATCATCATCCTCTAAAGTGAGAACGGTATGAAGACCAATTTCCATCATATTAACTTTCCTCCTTTTTCTAAGGAACTACTCAACTGTTCTACCACAGTAATATTAGGATCTCCTGCATTTACCCAACCCATTTCAATATTTGGATTCAAAGAAGTTGGTGATACTTCAATAAAATTACCATTTTCATCTCCAATAGAACAACCCAAAGCAATAGAATAAGTTCCTTCCTCTTGCCCCATATCATAAGCAACTTGATTCAAATCAACACCATATTCTGTAGTAGTATAAATTTGATTATTTGATTCATCAAATATACGAGCTCTAGTAACATATAGTTCTTTATCCACCGCTACAGTCTTAGAAGCTTCATACCCATTTACATTAATAATAGCTTCTTCCGAATTAGAATATAATTTCGCATTTTCATTCAAAATGATCTTATCACCTACACTAGGTTGATAATTAGAATGTGATAACTCATTAACCAGAATCGCTTGATTCTGAGATACATGATTCTGATAAGTTTGATGAAAACTAACTGCTGTTACTCCTGTAGCAAATATTGTAACAGTTGCTAAAGCAGCTACAGCTATTTTTTTAAGAGCAGAAAGATTCAGTTTTTGAAGTAAATTTTTAGAAGCTGGTTTTACATTCACAACCTTACGTCTTTTAGATTTTGCCTTAAATTTTTCTTCTATATCAGCTACTGACATAGCATTTAATTCTGAAACCTCATTTTGTCTACGATTAATATCCATGATTTGTCCTTCCAAATCTCTTTTCTGATTAATTTCAGACAAAGAATGAGATAACATTTGAGAAACCTCTTCTGCTAAGGTTGTATGTGTTTCTGGTGATGCCAAACCCTGATCATATAAATTATGAACTTGCGCTAATCTTCCATTCGTAATATTTTGAATTGCATCTGATGATTTCATCAATTCATAATAATCTGAAAAAGACCTTCTTCCAATTTTACGTACAAAATAAATATATTCTTGTTCAAACAAAGCATCTAATTCTAATTGCCTTACTCTATATTGTTCTTCATAATCTGGAATATAGTGTTCTGTCCCTTTTGTTTTTTTAGCCAATTGAACCATATCAACTACCTTTTGCTGTTGATCTAAAAGGGATCTTTTACGCTCTACTAATGAATTAAAATCAATTTCTGGTTGAGTATTTAATAACTCATAAACCTTACCCAATTGTTGTTTTAATTCTTTAGAAGAAGATCGAACAGGTTTTAAATGATTCAACTGTTTTGAAATCATTTTCTTTTGTTGTTCTAATTGACGAGTCAATTCTTTTGCTTCTTTGACACGTCCTACGTAATGCACTCTTTTTTTATAACGATTCACTTTTATACGCGCTGATTCTACAATAGGCGCTACATATTCACTTAATTCTGGAATTCTTCCAGTTTGATACAAAAGATCATTTAAAATCGAATATCTTTCTTCTACTATAGCAAGAAGAATAGTACGTTTTCTAAGCTCATCTTCCATAGTCTTTACAGGTTTACTTTCAATCTCTTGAATATGATCTTCCATTTGATTACTCAAATCAACTTCAAATCGATCAATTTCATATTTTAATGGTTCCAAATTCATTCCTGGTTGAAATGATTGTAATCCTTCTAAAATATTAGACATATCACTACTGAAATAATTGTTTGGCATGCTTCCATCTCCGTCCTTTATTATTCTTAGTTATATTATTATAACAAAAAAGTAGGAAATTGTAAATTATACATCAAAAAGATGTGTTGAATGAGTGTAAAAAGAGAATAATAAAAAGATATTTATATTATATAAGAAACTGCATAGTTACAAAATAATTTCTTAGAAAACGACGTCTCCACAACGTCGTTTTCATGTATTCTTCCACTTATCTTTACAATCTCATCCCGTTTTTTATCTGAAACTGTTAATAAACTTAATTCTGATCCCTCATAAAAATTATTCACTAGGAACCAAAAAATCATCATCTGATAAATCTATTCGTACTGCTTCTATTATTCCATCAATACTCCGTTCAAATGCAGCCTTTTTAGACTTACCAACTACATGCAAAATAATAGGAGACACAATTAACGCAATCACTCTATAATTATTATTACTGCAAGCAACTCTATCAAAGTAAAACCTTGATTTTTATGCACTTCCTCCTAAAAAGTTTACTATTTGTTAATTTTATCATTTTCTACCAGCCCTTTACTATACTGATAGTATACCTTCTTCCAGTCGATTTTTGTCAAAATATAACTACATAGTAACAAATAAAATTTCAAAAAAATAGAGAAAACAATTCCTCTATTTCTTCGCATCATACTTCTTACGCTCATTCGTATTCAAAATCTTTTTACGAATTCGAAATGAAACAGGCGTAACCTCTACTAACTCATCACTATTAATATAATCCAAACATGTTTCCAAAGACATCAACCTCGGTCTTTTTAAAACAACCGTGTGATCACTTCCTGAAGCACGTGTATTTGTTAGCTTTTTACCCTTAACAACATTGACTGCCAAATCATTATCATGAGAATGCTCACCAACAACCATACCTTCATAAACATCTGCACCTGGCTCAATAAACATAACTCCACGATCTTCTAACTGACCCAAAGCATAAGCAGTAGCCTTTCCATTTTCCATAGAAACAAGAACTCCAAGCTTACGCTCTCCAACACCACTTCCAGCCATCTTACGATATTCCTTAAACGTATGATTCAACATTCCATATCCCTTAGTCATCGTCATAAACTCAGTCATAAAACCAATCAAACCACGAGAAGGAACAATGTAATTTAAACGTGACTGTCCATCACTACTTTGCATATTTTCCATAACACCTTCACGATTTCCCAAAGCCTCTATGACACTTCCTACATACTCCTCTGGAACATCAACTTGAACATCTTCGTAAGGCTCACACTTCACTCCATCAATCTCTTTAATAATCACTTCAGGTTTTGAAACTTGTAACTCAAACCCTTCTCTCCTCATATTTTCAATCAAAATAGATAAATGTAACTCCCCACGACCAGAAACAATAAAAGACTCACTATCATTCGGTTCTACCTTCAAACTCACATCTCTCTCAGTTTCCTTCATCAAACGTTCTTCAATCTTACGAGCAGTTAAAATCTTTCCTTCTTTTCCACAA
>CANAXT010000086.1 GCA_947365915.1 uncultured Mycoplasmatota bacterium | reverse complement strand
TCAAAGTGCATGGTACGTGTAATATTAGAGTGAAATGCGAGTGCGGCTTTGATGGCCATATTGATGACTTCTTTGTTTAGTTGTGGCAAAGTTCCCGGGTATCCTAAGTCTAGTATGTTAACATTGGTGTTTGGTTCCGCGTGAAATTCATTTTTCCCTTTTGAGAAGGCTTTGGCTTTACTTTTTAGTTCGACGTGGACTTCGATTCCGATTGTTGGCACTAACATGTTTCATCACTCTCCAATTTTGTTATTTTTTCTATGTAAGATGCGAGTTCATATATGGTTTCTTCTTGGAAATAGTTTCCTATGATCTGCATTCCGATTGGCATATGGTCATGGTTAAATCCAACTGAAAGTGACATGGCTGGTAATCCTGCCATATTGGCTGGTATGGTTAGAATATCATCATAAAAGCTTTTTAAGGCGTCGTCTCCTTTTGTGCCAAGTGGATATGCGACATCGGTGTTGGTTGGTCCAATTAATAGGTCGTACTGCTGGAATGCTTGCTTGAAATTTTCTATCATTTGTCCTCTTATTTTTAAGGCTTTGTTATAATAGATATTGGCGTTTTTTCCGCTTAATACGTATGAGCCAATCATAATTCTTCTTTTTACTTCTTTTCCAAATCCTTCGCTTCTACTTTTTTTATAAAGTTCTTCTAAGTTTTGGTAAGAGTCTGTGACATGTCCAAATCGAATGCCATCATATCTTGCTAGGTTACTACTGGCTTCTCCTAGAGCGATAACTTGGTATAATGGGATTGCATATTCTAGGTAGCCTATATCAATATAGTCTACTTGGCATCCTGCTTGTTTTAGTCGTTCTATGATTTCTTCTATTTTATTTCTAACTTCTTTGTTGATCATTTCACTCATGTAATAGTTTGGAATTCCAATTTTTAATCCTTTGATGTCTTTTCCTAAATGTTCTATATAGTTTGGTACTGGAAGTTCATTTGAGGTTAAGTCTTTTTCGTCTTTTCCGCTAATTGTTTCTAGTAGTAAGGCGTTTTCATATACGGTTCTTGTCATTGGTCCAATTTGATCTAAGGATGATGCGAAGGCAATGAGTCCATATCTTGATACTCTTCCATATGTTGGTTTTAGTCCGACGATTCCACAGAAACTCGATGGTTGTCTGATACTTCCTCCGGTATCTGATCCGAGGGCAAATGGTGTGATGTTGGTTGCGACTGCTACAGCGCTTCCGCTACTGCTTCCTCCTGGTACTTTGGTTGTATCCCAAGGGTTTAATATTGGTCCAAAGTAACTGGTTTCTCCTGTTGATCCCATGGCAAATTCGTCCATGTTTGTTTTTCCAATAATAATCATGTGTTTTTGTTTGATTTTTTCTATTACTGTGGCATCATAGATAGGTTCAAAGTTATCTAGCATATGAGATGCACAAGTTGTTTTTAGGTTTTTTGTTGTAATGTTATCTTTAATAGCAATTGGTAGTCCAAAAAGTGGGTTATCAATTTCTATGTTTTCTAGTTGTTTTGCTTCTTCGATTGCTTCTTTGTTTAATGTGATAAAGGCATTGAGGTTGTTTTTTTCTATTTTGTCGAATGCTTCTAATACTAAGTCAAGTGGTTTGATTTCTTTTGCTTTTAGTTTTTTATGTATTTCTTCTATAGAAAGTTCTAGATAGTTAGTCATCTAGGGCTCCTGGTACAGTTATATAGTCTCCACTTGTTTTGTTTGCATTCTTCATTATTTCTTCCATTGTTAAGCTTTTTTCGGTTTCGTCTTCGTGGTATTGGTCATGGTTGTTTGTTGGTGCGATCACTGGCTTATTTTCTTCTTTTATGTTTACTGAACTAATTTTATCTATATCATCTAAAATATCGTTTAATTGACGTGAAAATTTCTGTTTTTCTTCTTCTGTTAAAACAAGGTTCGCTAAGTCTGCGACATGTTCTACTTCTTCAATTGTTAATCCATTCATAGATTTCCTCCTTATATGTATATTCATTATATCATATGGGGGTTGTTATTTACAAGCTTACAAAGAAAAAGTCTTTTTTTAGACTTTCTCTTGATCTTTTAGTTGTTCCAGTTTGTTGATAAGGATTTTTGGGATTGGTAGTTTCATTGCTACACAGTTTTCTAAGATTGAAATACATTCGTTTATGACAAAGTAATATATCACGAATGTTCTAATGACACCATTGCTGTTACAAATTTGATCTACGATAACAGCTACTGCGATTAGGCATAAGTAACAGAGTTTTTTTATGAATCCTTTCATTCCTGTTTTGAAACTAATGTTACCTTTTATATAGGCTTTGGCAAGTCCTGATATACAGTCAATTCCTATTGCAATTAATAATGTGATTAAAGCTGTATCCATTCCGCCAAATAGGTATGTAAATAGCATTAGAAGAAATCCTGTTATCATTTGAAATGCTTGTTTCATTTGGTTTCCTCCTTTCATTATATTAGATGTGTTTTTTTATATAATGAAAGGGATATTTTGAAATTCTTTATGAAGAAAAATAAAGTTAAAAGATAATTTAGTTATTATATTGGTTGATAATATTTCATTTTTAATTTCCTAATAAAACTACTCTAAATGACATGCTTTTATAAGCTCCTCCATGATCTCTTCGATAACTAAATATGCCTGATGAACCACTCGTATCGTAACAACCTCCTCTACGTAACCAAGTACTGCTTTCATACATAAACATATCATAATCACCGTTCCAACTAGCTGTTTCACTTAATGCATGCCCATAACAGATTCCTCCGTTGCATGCTGTAGTGACTGCATCTGTATACTTATCATAATATTTGCTATCTGGTAAATTATTAAATCCTGATGATTCGATTGTCTCGTTATAAGTTGCCATCACGTATTCATATGCTCCTCCACTCATATCGTATACTCCATATATTGTTCCACTTGTCGATGCGCCTGTTCCTCCTGGATTTTTTTCATATGTATATGCACAAGAACTACTTACACTTGTACTACTTGTTCCTGAGCTACATCCTGTATGTGTTTTATAATAAGTATCATCCTGCTTATAATTATTTATGTATACTGCTTTGTTTGTTCCGCTATAACTACTATTTCCATATTTTCCATATTTACTTTGTGAGAGATATGCTACTGCTCCCCATTCGCTATTCTTCATCATATGTGCATCTGCACTCGTATTTATTCCATATTGATTTCCTGATGCACTGAATTTTTTTGCTGTCGCAAACTGATTACTTACTGTTTGGTATCTTAATGAATTCATATTTGGTTTTATATATGGCATCTGACTTGTATTATCACAGTTACTTACATTTGGAGTAGTAAAGCAAGCACTTCCTGCGGCTGCACTTGTCTCAAATTTTCCTACCCATATTCCTGCTAAATTGGTTCCTCCAAAATTAAATGCTGGATGTATCTTATAATTACTACTTGGATTTGTTTTGCTTACTGCTATGAAATTTACTTTAATTTCTCCTGGTTCTTCTGCTGTTCCTCCTGCATAACTAGTCCCTAAATTTGTATACTGATATTCATATCTCGGGATCCATACAAAATATGCATTTATCGCACTCTCTGGTATTGTTGTTCCTACGCTTACATTTCTGTAACTACTTGTTACACTCGCTGCATTTGCCCACATCTGACTACTATAATCATACCATTGATTACTTCCTGATCCATTTTCACTATCTGCTCTTATCCAACTACTTCCATTCCATTTGATTGGAATTAATCCATTTGATAATGTTGGTTTCTGTGCTCCTGTTGTATCTACATTTGGTGCTTTTATGATTATCGTTTTACTTGCACTCGCTGTTAATCCGTTTACTCCTGTTGCTGTACATGTTATTGTATGTGTTCCTACTGCTAAACTACTTGTATTTGTTGTTGTACAACTTACTGTTCCTGTTCCACTCACACTCCATGTTGGTGTATTAAAGTACGTACTCTGAATCGCATTACTTGCTCCTTTATTTACTGTTGCACTACTTTCACTTTTTACTGTTATCTTTGGCGCTGTTTTATCCACTTTCGCTGCTCTTGATATTGAACTACTTACATTTCCTGCTTCATCTACTGCTCTAAAGTATCTTG
>CANAXT010000085.1 GCA_947365915.1 uncultured Mycoplasmatota bacterium | reverse complement strand
CTATTATCACTTACTGTTATTCCTTCTAATACATTATATGAAGTTACTTCTGTTATTTTTAATACTGTGTTTTCTGGTACTGTAATACTTGGTTTTGTATGATCTATCTTATATGTTTTACTTACTATATTACTATGACTATTATTATCTGTTACACTTACTACTACTTCATAAATTCCTGTTTCATTCAAAGTAATTGTTTTTGTTAATCCTAACACACTATCTCTAGATATTGAAACTTCATCCTTTTTAACCTCATAAGTAAACCCAGTTACCTTATTTGGTCTTACTCCACTGACTGTAATCAACACTTCTTTTGACTTCTCATAACTTTCATTCGACTCTGTCATTGTTATCATTGGTAACATATTGAGTACAACAACTTCTCGTTCTATAGACACAGTTTTCTCATTATTACTTGTCCGATAAGTAATGATATAAGTTTCTTCTACAGAAGTATCTATACTTTCTACAACCTCATTATTCTTACGAATCTCAGTCGTATATTCTAAAGGATCTCCACCTTTTGTTCTCGCTACTGCTCCTAACTCTTTATAAGATCCATTTAATTCCACATAAATCGTACTATCTCCATTTAAACTAATCACTGGATCTTCTTTATTTAAATCTGGTACTTCTCCAGACTCATTCTTACTAATCTCTACATTCTCTTCTTTTCCATTCGCACAATATTCTTTATTACAAATATTATTAATAATGATGTTTCCATCTCCATCTACATATATAAATCCATTTCCATCTATTCTTCCACTTATCTTTACGATCTCATCCCGTTTTTTATCTGAAACTGTTAATAAACTTAACTCTGATCCCTCATAAAAATACTCTCTAGGAACCAAAAAATCGTCGTCCGATAAATCAATACGCACTGCTTCTACAATCCCATCAATACTTCTCTCAAAAGCAGCCTTTTTAGATTTTCTAACTACATTCAAAATAATTGGTGACACAATTAACGCAATCACTCCTATAATTATTATTACTGCAAGCAACTCTATCAAAGTAAAACCTTGATTTTTATGCCCCCCCCCCAAGTTTACTATTTGTTACTTTTATCATTCTAATCAATCCTTTACTATAAACATAGTATACCTTCTTATAGTCGAATCTTGTCAAAATGTAACTATATAGTAACAAAAAAAATCTTAAAATGCGCAAATTATTTTGATGTCAAACTTTATAACTATATAGTTTCTTTAAACTTTTTCAAAAAAAACACCCTATGGTGCTTACTTCAAAATAAAAAATATAATAACAACAGTAACAATCACTAACAAAATAAATATTAATACCTTTAACATTGAATGATTCTTCTTCAAATTTTTCCCCATCTCCTGAAGCTCATCAAAATCCTCATCCTTAAAATTCAAACTAGAAGTAAAGAAAGACTTATCCATATTCGCCTTATCATCCTCTACCTCCAAATAATTATCATCCTTAAGTTGCTTTTTTTCTTCCTCCAAAACAGCCTTAATCGCAGAAGCATCTCCAACCATTGTATCAGACCTTAACTCATCTAACAAACCTAAACTTAACTCCTGATCACCCATCTGATTTAATACACTCGTATTTTCAATTTGTTGAACAACATCCTCCACTTCTTCCTTTGGAATCTCCTTCTTAATATCTAAATTTTTAAAAATATCATAAGAAGTATTTCTTAATTTATGATATTGATCCTCCTCTTTTCTCTCATTCTTTGCCTTACTTAAAATATCCCGAATATCATAGTTTTTTTCTTCATCCTGATCAAACGTGGCAATTCCTTCTGATTTAGGTGGCCTTGGAACTTGCTTTCTACCTTGATTCTGTTGTTCCTCTCTTTCCTTTAACATTTCCTTTATCTTAGAAATATCTATCTCATTTGACTTTAACGTAGTGGCGATTCCTTCGATATTATCATAAAGATCATTCTCATAAATTTTCTGATATAAATCAGCATTCTTCTTAGTCCTACGACTAGTCTCTACATCCGTTTCATAATATCGTTCCATTCTGCTCTTCATGCTTCCACCTCGCCATTTTAATCATAACATATTTTTTTTTTTTTTGAAAGTACCTCTTGCGTTTTTCTGATTATTTCCATATAATAAAAAAAGGAGGATTTTAATTATGAAAAAACTAAAAGTAGATAAAGACTTATGCATCAGCTGTGGAGCATGTGTTGGTGCATTTCCAGAACTATTCGAATTTGGAGAAGATGATCGTGCCCAAGCAATCAAAGAAGAAATATCAAAAGAAAACCTAGAAGAAGCAATGGACGCTATCGAAGGATGCCCAACAAACGCTATCTCATATGAAGAAAATTAGAGCAAAACTCTAATTTTTTTGTACAACTTCATTATATAAAACCTTTACCTCTTTCGGAGTTAACCTTCGATACTCCCCAGACTTAAGCCCAGACAAATCCAAAAAACCAATTCGTTCCCTCTTTAATTTCAATACAGAATAACCCAAAACCTCAAACATCTTCTTTACTTGATGATTCCTTCCCTCATGAATCACCAACTCCACAATAGAAGTTTGCGTTTTTTTATCAAATTTTTTTAGCTTTGCCTTTCCCCTACTCGTTTTCTTTCCATCAATAATAACACCACTACTAAGTATCTTTATATCCTTCGGTTCAACAAACCCTTTCACCTTAGCAACATATACCTTATCGATCTTATTTCTCGGATGCATCAAAGCATTCGCAAGTTCTCCATCATTTGTCAATAACAAAATACCAGAAGTATCATAATCTAATCTTCCAACAGGATAAATCCGATTATCAGTAAGAATCATATCCACTACCGTTTTTCGATTCTTCTCATCACTAGTACTAGTAATTACCCCTCTAGGTTTATAAAGCAAATAATACTCTCTTTGCTCCTTGACTAATGTATTACCATCAATCATAATTTCATCCTTGTCACTGACTTTATATCCTAAAGTATTTACCATTTCACCATTGACAAATACTTTTCCCTTTTCAATCAATTCCTCTGCTTTTCGTCTTGAACAATAGCCCCTATTCGCAATCACTTTCTGTAAACGTTCCATAATATTATCATCAATAGGTAACATTTTATAAAAATCAAGCACAACTTTACAAAAGTTTTCACCTATTGTTCTCCTTTCATATAAAACGATTATACCGAAAGAACAAAAAAAAAGCAATCAAATCAGGGCGTTTGCTTACACTCTTTTCATTTATCATCATAAATTATAGTGAAATATAAATGAAAGGGTGGATTATATATGTGCAATAACAAAAGAGAAGAAAACTGTAACTGCATTGGCGAAATATTAACTGTCATCAATATCCTACAACAAAATGCAGAATGCTCTGAAAATTGTTTAGATACATGTGACAGAGGATTTTTAGGTTGCAGCACAAGTTCTTTAGTATGCAACACAAGACCAGTAATGCTATACACTTGTTGCGGCAATGGAACTCCATGGAGAATGCCTACAACAAAAGAAAACATTGACTGTAGTGAAGTTGGTACCAATTGCTCTAGTGTCTTCCGTGTAGAAAAACTAGATGGTAACTGTGCAACATTTAGAGTACTTGCCACAAATACAGATCCTGCTACTGCTGCTACAATTCCATATGTAGCAACAAATTCCTTCTTCACAATGGATCTTAACTGTCTTTGCGTTATCCGTTGCTTACAAGATACCGCAGTAGAATGCGTTTAACACTGAAAAAAGCTGTAATCAAACAGCTTTTTTTATCGTACAATAGCACGCTTCTCACAAAATACAATTGCATATTCCAACACTTTTTCTACTTTATCTAATTTTAATTCTTGATAATATTCTTTTTCTTTCATTTGATTTAATCCCTTTATAGCTAATTCTTCCATTTCTTCATACGTTTCCGCAATTTTAATTTCGATAACGATTCCGATACCTCTATCTACTTTTTCAATTAATAAATCATATCTTCCGATTCCTGCTTCTCTATTTGATTTTACAATATATTCAGATCCAATAAATATTTGAAATAATCCTAACATATAGCCATGATAAAACATTTCCTGTGCATCATGATAACTCATACTTAATAAAGTATCATTCAAATATTTTTCCACTTTCTCTTTTTCATAATTCAATATAGATAAAACAAAATTTTCTTCTTTCTCTAAATTAATATATTGATTATTAATATCTTTTACAATTTTTATAAATTCTTCTTTTACTTCTTTATTTGGTATCCTAAAATAATCTCTACTTTTCTTTGTCATTTCACTCATTATCGTTTTATCATACGTTAAATAACCAGAAGCCAGCAATAAATTAAAAATAACTTCTCCATTTTCTATATTATTTATTAAGTCTTGGAATGTAATCATGTTGTTATATAAAAATGATATACTTTCCCCTAATATTAGTTGTTCTATTTCTATTTTGTTTTCTTCACTTGTTTCTTTTAAAATTTGTTTAATTAAAGCATTATCCGAAGTGTTAAACCAATAAGGAATAACTTTTTTATCTTGAACATAGTTTAAAATGCTCCATGGATTATAAATCGATACTCCTCCAAAATTATATCCATCATAATATTCTTTGATACTATCTGTAAGCTCTAAACCATAATAATTTAATAATTTTTCCGTTTCAGCTTCGGTAAACCCAAAATATTCATTATATTGTTCACTCA
>CANAXT010000084.1 GCA_947365915.1 uncultured Mycoplasmatota bacterium | reverse complement strand
CCAATTAAAGCAATTCCAGGATTGTGTGTTACAATTACCATAGTCGTTCCTAGTTTTTCATTGGCTTCTATTAGGGTTTCTAAAACAATTTTTCCAGTTTTTTCATCTAGGGCTCCTGTTGGTTCATCACAAAACATGACTTTTGGGTTTTTCGCTAAGGCTCTTGCGATTGAAACACGTTGTTGTTCTCCTCCTGAAAGTTCATGCATGTATTTTTTCTCATGTTTTTTTAGTCCAACTGTTTTTAAAATCATGTCGATGTTTTCTTTTGAGTGACCTAGTTTCGCACCTACTAATACGTTTTCATATACATTTAAGTGTTCTAATAAGTTATATGTTTGAAATATAAATCCTAAGTTTTCTTTTCTAAATTTTGTTATTTTTCGGTCACTTAGTTTGGAGATTTCTAATCCATCATAATATATGTTACCGCTTGTTACGGTATCTAATCCAGACATCACGTTGAGTAAGGTCGTTTTCCCGCCACCACTTGCTCCTAAAATAACGACTATTTCTCCTTTTTTGATGTCCAATGAAACACCATTTAAGGCATGGGTTTCTACTTCTCCTAAGTGATATGTTTTATATACATTTTTTAATTCTATTAATGTTTCCATAAGATCCCTACTCTCTTTTTAAGGCGATGGCAAGTGGTACTTTATTTAGTACTCGTTTGGAAAAGAAAATGGCGATGTAATAAGCGATTAAAAGACCGATTAGTCCAATAATAGCGAGTATTGGTGATAATGTCACTGGAATTGCCATTTCCATATCAGCTGTTAGTAAACCAATAATCCATTTTAATAAAGAAATCATGGCTGGAATTGATAATAAATAGGCAATTATGACAAATGGTGTATAAATGTTTAGTACGATTGATGAAATTTCTCCATTTTTATATCCCATAACTTTCATTAAAGAAATTGTTTTTTTATTTTCTTCTACTACGATATTGGCAATCACAGTTAATATGACAAGAGCCATGATTGATGCGAAAGCAATGACTACATAGATACTACTGTTAAATACTTCTAATTGTGTTTCTACATTTTTTCTAATATCGCTTAGATTTAAAATTGCTGCTATGTTTTTTTGTTCTTCTTCTGTTAGATTTTTCATATTTTCATAGATTGGATTGGTACTATAGATCATTGTATATGCTGGAAATTTTAAGCCTATTTTTTCAGACAATCCAGCTCTGTCAACGTATACGTTATAATTCATATATTCTTCTATGATTCCTGCTACTGTATAAGTGATTTCTTTTTCTCCGAGTTCTACTATTATTTTGTCTTTTTGATTAATGCCTAATAATTCTTGCATATTTTTATTGATAATGATGTTATTGGTATTTTCTAATAAGTCATTTAATTTTTTGTCATTTTTATCTTTTAAAGTGATGAAATGGGCGTCTTGATCAATTCCACTAATGTTGATTTCTTCTTCTACTTTTTTTTCTTTTCCATTTTTATTTATTATTTTTTTTATTTTGGCATTACTTGAGAATATTAAATCATCCATTTCTGTTTTTTGTTCTTCCATCTGAATTTGGTTCATTGCGATCATATATTTGTAAGAATAGCTATCAAATGATTGATCAATTAGGTTATTAAATAGATTTGATCCAATTAGTACTAATACGATTAAGAGGCCTGTGCAGAATGAGGTTAGTGTTACAATGAGCAGTTTTCCGATGGAACGGGATGCTAATGAGTATTTGAATCGATATTTAAATGGCAATAAGGAAGTTAGTTTGTTGACAATTTTGCTTAATCGATTTACTTTTAGATTGCTTCCTTCTTTTAGTAATTTTAGGGGTTTTTTGCGCAACATGAAAATGGCAATGAAATAACTTAAAATAGATAATACAATCATTGGTAAGAAAATGGAGGTTGTTAAATATGATGCATCAAATTTTAGGCTTCCAAGTGGTATTGTAAAATAGCTCATATATAGGTTCGTTAATAATCCATTTAAACTAATGCCAATGGTGTATCCAATGATTCCTCCGATTAGGGAGCCTATGATTGGATATACTAAATAACTAATGGCAATACTAAACCTGCTATAACCAAGTGATTTTAATACACCAATTTGAAGTCGTTCGTCATCAATTCTTTTTTTGGTAATCACAATGATAATAAATATGGCAATTGCTAGTAGTAAATATAAGAAGTAAAGGGCAAAGTCACGATCTGTTTTGAGTCCCATTTGAAGAGCAGATGATCGAATCATTCTAGTGGCAGTATCCATATTTGTTGTCAAAATTGAGGATTCTTTTTCAAACATTTGATTCATTTCTGTGTCTTCTTGATTCATTCCTAGTTTTCTATCTACATAATGATTGTATTTTAATACGTAAACGTTTTCACTTGCTCCTACAAATTGATCATATGTTTCTTGGTTCATAAAGATTATATTATTTTGTTTTTCACTAAAGATTGGCATATTAAATGAAATCATTGGATAGATATGATCTGGGGCATAAGTGAAGCCTACTACTTTATATTTTTTGTTGTTTACTTGGTATGTGTCTCCAATTTCGATTTTATTTATTTTTGCGAATTCTGGAAGCATTGTAATTTCATTTTCTTGTTCTGGAAATTTTCCTTTTAATAAATAAGTTTGGTTAATTTTTTTGTCTTTGATATAGGGCATTGCTTTAATTAATACATTGTTTTCTTTGGTTGTTTTTGATTTTTCTATTTGGTATGTAAAGTCGTATTTTTTAGTAATGGTGTCTAATTTTCTATTTTTGATTTGTAAGTCAATTTCATATTTTTGAAATAATGAAGTAATAGGAATTGTTTCTTTTAAGTCACAGTTTTGATTTGTTAAGCATGTTTTGTATTGATTTAATATGATTTTTTCTTCTTCTGTAATGTTTTTTAGTTCATTGTTTTCAAAGTTTTCAATCTCTTTTATGGTAACATCTTTGGTGTAGTCTACAACTGGAATAAAGCTTATATGTTCTACATTTTGTTCTTCCAAATAGTCATAATATCGATATTCTAATCGGTCTAATGCGGTATTCATAGAAGTATAAATACCAGTAGATAATATGATTAAAAAAATGATTCCTAACATCTGTAGTTTTTTCTTTTTTAATCCTTTTAATGCGTTTAGAAATAATAAATTCATTATGCCCACCTCAAATCTGATGCATTCTTTCTTTTTGTGTTATGGTAAAATTCTACTACTTTTCCGCTGTTCATTTTGATTACAGTATGGGCCATTTCTGCAATACTTGGATTATGAGTTACGATAATCATGGTTGTATGATATTTTTTATTAATTTCTTGTAGTGATTCTAGTATTTTTTTTCCGGTTTCTTCATCTAGTGCTCCTGTTGGTTCATCACAAAATAATACTTTTGGATTTTTGATGAGTGCTCTTGCGATTGCGACTCTTTGCATTTGTCCACCAGAAAGTTGATAAGGGTATTTTCCTTTATGATCGGTTAGTTCAACGATTTCTAAAATCTGCTTCATTGGAAATGGTTTTTCTGAAAGGTTTGATCCTAGTTCAATATTTTCTGTTACTGTTAAGTTGGACACTAGGTTATAGCTTTGAAATATAAATCCAAGGTTGTTTTTTCTGTATTCTGTTAGTTCTTTTTCTTTTAGTTGTTCTAATTTTTGATCATTAAATAAGATACTTCCATTTGATGGTGTATCAATTCCTGATAGTACATTTAGTAAAGTTGATTTTCCACTTCCGCTTGGTCCTAGAATGACTATGATTTCTCCTTCTTCTATGTCAAAATTAATTCCTTTTAAAGCGGCATTTTCGATGTTTTGTTTTGGATATTTTTTGTCTATATTTATTAAGCGATATAATGTACTCATACGATTCCTCATTTCTATTTTTATTGTAACATGTTTCGAATTCACTGTCTATGTGCTCTCATAAAATATATACGACAAAAGTGGCATGAATACCTACTTTTTGTGCGAAAAAATAAAAATTATGTTACTTTTTATGATTATATGTGTTACAATGAATACAGATGGATTTATTCCATATAATAAATAAGGAAGTACTTAATGTGGTTTTTGAGTACTTACCTCGATGTTTTTGGATAAGCACTGCATTCCAAGAATGAGTGCTTTTTAGATGTCTTTTTCCATCCACCCCCATGGCCTTTTATAGTAATACTATAAATAACAAGGCAATTAATAAAAATATAATTATAAATAATATTTTAACTAGATTTTTATTGTTCATGTCGGACCCTCCTTTTCGGAGGTAAGTCACTCATTTATTAAGACTTCCAGGTTCCTATTATACTTACTTTCTAAGCTCAAGTAAACCGTTTTTGATCAGTTTTCAAAACTTGCTTTTTTGTTTATTTTTTCTTACCAATATTCAATTTTTGTACGATAGATTTTTAAAATCTGTGACAAATTGCCTACATCTTTTCTAGATTTTATCCATTACTTTTTACTTTTTTGTTTACTTTTTAGACTTGAATGTGTTACAATGAATACAGATGGATTTATTCCATATAATAAATAAGGAAGTACTTAATGTGGTTTTTGAGTACTTACCTCATTAGTTGTTGTAAGCACTGCATTCTGAATTATACCCTATAAAATGGACACGATAGAGATTTAAATTTTATTGATTATTGGTTTTGAAGAAGATGATTTCTGTATTGCACAGGACTCATCTTTTTTAAATTCCATTGATATCTATAATTATTATAATA
>CANAXT010000083.1 GCA_947365915.1 uncultured Mycoplasmatota bacterium | reverse complement strand
TGGAAAAGAAAGGACAAAAAAAACAAGCTTGGAAATATCCAAAGAGAATGTTTTATTTCTTTCTTTTTTGTATTGTATTATTATATATTCAGTATGCATATTTGTCACTTTCTCCTGTTGTTTATGGAGAGAATATGGAGGATTTTGCTAGGCAACGTGATACAGCTAGAATGGTATTGACAGCACATCGAGGTTCTATTTTTGATAATTCTGGTGGGACTTTGGCTCTTAATGTGACTTCTTATACTGTAATTGCATATTTGGATTCAAAACGTACTACTGATAAAAAGCATCCTAGACATGTTGTGGATAAGGAAAAAACAGCTACTTCTTTAGCGCCTGTTCTTTCTATGGATAAGGATGCGATTTTGAAATTGTTAAATACGAAAGCGTATCAAGTAGAACTTGGACCAGGCGGAAGAGGAATTAGTGAATTAAAAAAAGAAGAAGTCGAGAATTTGGGATTAGATGGTATTGATTTTATTGAAAATATTAAACGATATTATCCAAATGGAGATTTTGCGTCTTATGTAATTGGGTATGCGAAATCATATCCAGTAAAAGTAGATCCTGATAGTGGTGAGGAACTTACCGATGAGGAGATCAATGAAAAATTAGCTGGAAATAAAGATTATAAGTATCGAAGTACTGAAAAGATTGTTGGAGAACTTGGGATCGAGTTAGAGTTTGATAGTAAACTAAAGGGAACGGATGGAAAGTTAATTTATCAAAGGGATAAGTATGGGTATAAAATTCCCGATACAAAAGAAGAGAGAATTGATGCGATTGATGGAAACGATATTTATTTGACGATTGATTCTGGAATTCAACGTTTTGTAGAGGGAGCTTTGAAAGAGACGACAGAAATTTATACACCTGAATGGATGATGATGGCAGTTATGGATGCGAAAACGGGGGATATTTTGGCTACTGCTTCTACGCCTTCTTTTGATCCAAATGTTCGAGATATTAAAAATTATGAAAATCCTTTGACTTCTTATTTGTTTGAACCTGGTTCTACTATGAAAACGTATACATATATGTGTGCGATGGAAAAAGGAACTTATGATGGTAGTGCAACTTATAAGTCTGGAACTTATCAAATTGGAGAAGAATTTATTCAAGATTGGAATGAAGGAAAGGGTTGGGGAACGATTTCTTTTGATAAAGGATATGAGTTTTCTAGTAATGTCGGTGTTACTAATATTGTCAATCAGTTTATTACCCGAAATGAGTTACGGGAATGTTTATCTAAATATGGTTTTGGTAAAAAGACAGGAATTCAGCTTCCAAGGGAACTGTCTGGAAATATTAAGTTTACGTATCCGATTGAGGTTGCTGCTGCTTCATATGGTCAAGGAATTACCATTACTGCTGTTCAACAATTGCAGGCTCTCAGTATTCTTTCGAATAATGGGAAAATGCTGAAACCTCATATTATTAGTAAAATTGTGGATCCAAATACTGAAAAAATAGTATATCAAAGAAATATTGAGGAAAGTGAACAATTGATTAGTAAAGAAACAGTTACGAATATGAAAAATTTGATGTATAATGCAGTCCATAGTCAGGATGTAGGTGCGACTAGTGCGATTCAGTTTAATATTCCAGGGTTTGAAGTGATTGGTAAGTCAGGGACAGCACAAATTTATGATTCTAAAAATGGTGGATATTTAAAAGGAGAAAATGATTATATTCATTCGTTTGCTGGAATGTATCCAAAAGATGATCCAGAGATCGTGATTTATACGGCGGTTAAGATTCCATCGTTTGGACAAGGGGCTGCTGTAGCGAAGGCGACTACTTCTGTTATGAAAAGTATTGCGAAATATCGGAATATGTTTTCTGAACAAAGTACATCAAATTCGAATGAAAAGTATGAAATGCCTTCTATTACGAGTAGGTCTACAACCGAAGTGAAAACGCAACTTTCTAATATGGGGTTAAATGTTATAACGATTGGAAATGGGGAACGTGTGATTTCTTCTTTCCCAAGTTCTGGTACAACTGTTTTAAAAGGTGATAAAGTATTTTTAGTAACTAATGATTCTAATTGGACAATGGAAAATTTAAAAGGTTGGAGTCGAATTGATGCAATGAATTATTTGAAATTAGTGGAACTGAATGTGACTTCGACTGGATATGGGTATGTAGATACACAGAGTATTGCACCTGGTACTACCATTGTAAAAGGGTCTGATATAGCGCTTACCCTTTTGGATAAATATAATTTGAGTGTTGTGCCCGAAAGTTGACTTTGTTTTAAAATCATATTACAATGATAGAGGAGGTAAAGGATGAGAAAATGTAATTGTTTAAAAGTTCTTATTCTTTTCTTTTTTTGTATGTTATTAGGAGGATGTTCTGAAAAGGTGAATACAAATGTAGAGATGTCTTTCCTCGCTTGTGGAGATGCTGATGTTACGGTTATTCAAGATCAAGATCATGTGATTTTGATTGATACAGGGGAATCTGTGTGTCGAGATTCAGTGATTTCTTATTTGCAAAAAAAGAGAATACAATCGATTGATCTTATGATTTTAACACATCCAGATAAGGATCATATTGGAAATGCGGTTTCGATTATGAAAAAATGGGATGTTAAAAAAATAGTAGCTAGTAGTTACAGGAAGGGATCTAGTATAGAATCAGAGTTATTTGATTATGTTAGTGAAAATCAAGTTGATTATGAAGTTTTGAAAAAAGAAATGCGTGTAAAAATTGGAAAAATGGATGTGTTAGTGAAACCACCTTTAATAGAGTATGATAGTTCTAATAATTCTTCTTTGGCAACTTGGGTTATAGTTGATCAAGTGACAACGTTTTTTGGAGCTGATATGAAAAAAAAGCGAATTGAAGAGTTGTTGCGTGGTGATATTTTAAAATCTGATATTGTAAAACTTCCTTATCATGGGAGGTATATATCCAATATGAAATTGTTATTGGAACGGTTAGATCCTAAGTTTGTGGTGATTACTTCTAACAAAAAGGATGAGAAGACGATTTCTATGTTGGATGTTCCTTATGAGTTGACAACCAAAAATGTAGTTTTTGAAATCGATGGGAAAACGTTTAAAAGAAAGAGGTAGTAGGATGGAAAAGTATGTTTTGAAGAAAAATCCAGATGGGACTGAGATTACGGTTCGAGATTTACAACTTGCTATTTTAGAAATTATGGATGAGATTCATCGGGTTTGTGTAAAGAACGATATTCCATATGCGCTTATTGCGGGTTCTGCTTTAGGTATTTGTAATTATCAAGGGTTTATTCCATGGGATGATGACATTGATATGTGTGTTGAGAGAAAGGATTGGGAACGGTTTATTTCTGCTTTAGAGCGTGATTTGGATTCGAAGTTTTATTTTCAATGTTTTGAGAAGGATTCTAAGTATAATGTGTTAATACCTTCTATGAAGATTCGAAAACGTGGAACTTATATTGAGGAAGTGAATAGTTTACTGAAAAATCGTTGTGATTCAGGGGATGGAATTTTTATTGATGTGGTGATTTATGATGGTGTTTCTGAGAATAAGTGGGTTGATGAGTGGAATCGATTTAAAATTCGAGCTTTGATGCCTATTATGGTGTTATTAGATAATCTGCATTTTAATCCAGTGTTTTTGAAAAAGTTGGTTTTGAAGATTTCTTCTAAATATGCTTCTAAAAATGAAAATAGTAATATGGTTTCTCAGACGATTGCGATTCCATGGGAAAAGTTTTTAAAGGAACCGAAGTTTAAAAGGGAAGATGTCTATCCTTTTACGTTATATGAATTTGAGGGAAGACAGTTTTATTCTTATCATAATATAAAAAAAGTTGTTACTGAATGGTATGGTCCAAATTGTCTTAAGAAATGGAATGGGAAGGAATGGTATGATCCACTTCCTTTAGAAAAAAGAAAGCCAAAGCATGCGGTTGATTTGAATTTGAATGGGGAAGAAAGTAGTAAATTTTAGATCAAAAAAAACATCATATTGTTTATGGTGTTTTTTGCTGTTAGAATTTTTAAACAAGCGACAATAAAAAAAACAGTACCTAACTCAAATGCTATGAGTTATGGTGCTTTATCAAATTAATGGAGATAACACCTAACATGCAAAATTATGTGTATCTCTTTTTTTATAATATGGAGTTTCCTCCATCTGTATTTATATTAGCATATTTTTTTAATAATTGCAAGTTTTTTGTCTATTTTAATGTATTCTCTTGTAAAGTAGATATTTTTGCTATATAATGATATTGATACACATGATTGTTAGGTGTTGCCTCCAAGATAATTTATAAATATTTTTTATGATTTCAAGGAGGTGGTCCATATGTCTAAAAATGAAGAAAGGTATTTTGATGGAATACTTGGTTATGGCATTGTTAATTATATTGGCGATGTCGGAGTTTTTAAACAGAAGGCAGTAAAAAAAACAGCACCTAACTCATTTGCTATGAGTTATGGTGCGAAACATATTAATATATGGAGATAACACCTAACATGCAAAATTATGTGTATCTCTTTTTTTATAATATGGAGTTTTCTCCATCTGTATTCATATTAGCACATTTTTTTAATAATTGCAAGTTTCTTGCATCACTAATTATAAATTTTTGGAAACTATATAGTTACAAAACGACAAAGTTCGATATAGAAAAGGTATACTATGTTTATAAGGTAGATTTCAAGTTATAGAAATTAAGGAGGAAGGAAAAATATGGTATTAACAAATAGTAACCAGGGGGGGGGG
>CANAXT010000082.1 GCA_947365915.1 uncultured Mycoplasmatota bacterium | reverse complement strand
TGCAATTCTAACATCAACATATCAGAATTATTTACCTTTTTATTTCCTACTTTAATAATCTTATCACTTTTTTCTAATCCTGCTTTATAAGCGGGACTATCCTTACTTACTTCCCCAATTGTCGTTCCTAAAGAAGGAGCACCATGAATAAGAGCAATTACAAATAATAAAATGATAGCCAAAATAAAATTAAACATAACCCCAGCAATAATAGTTAAAAAACGTTGATACCATTTTTTATTTTGCATCTGTTTTTCCTTTGGAATCTGTGATTTTTGATCCGCTTCTAAATCTTCTCCAGCCATCTGTACAAATCCACCAATGGGAAGCAACCGAATCGAATATTCCGTTTCATCATTTTTCCGCTTCCATTTAAATAATCTTGGCCCCATTCCAATCGAAAACTCATACACATAAATTCCTGACTTTTTCGCAAAAAGGAAATGTCCAAATTCATGAACACACACAATAATACCTAAAATAAGAATAAAATATATAATTGTCATAAGTCCCTCTTTTCTATAAAATACTAATAAAGAAAATGTATCCTAATACTACAAAAATAATACTATCCAATCGATCCAATATTCCACCATGTCCTGGAATCAAATTTGAAAAATCCTTTTTCCCATAATATCTTTTAATAGAAGAGAAAAACAAATCTCCAAATTGACCAATCAATGATAAAAAAGCCGTAATAAGAATTAATAACCAAATAGAAGCTTCTGCATCAATCACAGTATGATAAAACATAACCGCAATAAAAGTCGCAAACAAAGTTCCACCAATTGTTCCCTCCCATGTTTTCTTAGGAGAAACAGACTCTAATAATTTATGTTTTCCAACCAACAATCCTGTAAATAATGCATAAGTATCAGTAATAATCGTAATAAGTAACAAATAAGTAAGCAAATGAATTCCAAGATCACGAAGTAATATAATGAGTGACATAGAAGTTCCCAAAAAGAAAATTCCGCCAATTAAGTAAAAAGCATCATTAATACTATATTTATTTCGATCATGATATAAAACAGTTGGAATTAAAAAAATCAAAAATAGTCCTGCAATCACCCGAAAGTCCATCGTTAATAAAATCTTTTCCCCATCCAAAGCAGTTGTTGTATTAAAGAAAAATAGTAACGTCATCATAATATAACTAATAAAACAAATAAACTCTGGAAGTTCCTTTTTGGTTCCTTTTATATCTAAAAATTCTTTTAATCCCAACAAAGAAATCAAATACACAGTTCCTGTAAAAATAGTACCACCTTTAATATATAATGGAATCAAAATTAACCCCATAATGGTCGCACTAATGATTCGTTTTTTCATAATCAATTCCTCCAAATCTTCTATCTCTTGCCGTATATTCTAAAATAGCATGATCAAACTCTTTTTCATCAAAATCTGGAAAATAAGTTTTAGGAAAATAAAATTCTGCATAAGAAGCTTGCCATAACATAAAATTACTAATTCGATATTCTCCACTTGTTCGAATTAAAAAATCAATAGGTGGCAAATCATGGTATAAATATTTTGAAAATATTTCTTCATCTAAATGATCAATTTTCCCACTTTCTAAATCATGATAGATTTTTAAAGTAGCATCCACAATTTCTGCATGACCACCATAATTGAGACAAAAATTTAAAATTCCTCCAGTATTATTTTTTGTCATTTCTGTAATTTCATCCATTGTTTTCAAAACTTCTTCTTTTAATGGTTCCCTTCTTCCAGAAAAAACAATTTTAATATTTTCTCGTTTATATTTTTTCGCATCATTTTTAAATTTCTTTGTAAATAATCCCATTAAATAATCAACTTCTTCAACACTGCGTTTAAAATTTTCCGTAGAAAAAACATAAACACTAAGTATCTCTACCCCTGTTTTCGTTAAAATATAACGACTTAATCGTTCTAAATTTTCTGACCCCTTTTGATGTCCATAACTGCGTTTTCTTCCACGCTCTTCTGCCCATCTTCCATTTCCATCAACAATAATACCAACATGTCTAGGAATTTTTAAATTTTGATAGTCCATACGTTACCTCACAATCTATTTAATATTATAGTATAAACAACCATTTTATACAAGAAAAAAAAACGATTTCTCGTTTTTTAAAATGAATCGATATTGATTTTTACTTTTTTTTGATAATGAATAGAAGCAGAAGCTTGTACAATTGTCCGAATGGAATTCGCTATATTACCACGTTTTCCAATCACTGCCCCCATATCTTCATTACTAACTAACACTTGAATCGTAATCAAATCATCTTCATCATCAAATTGTTTTACTGATACCATTTCTGGATCACTTACTAAATTTTTTACCAAGTAAGAAGTTAATTCTACTAAATCCATAATTTAATCTGCTTTCTTTGACATTCTTTCATTATGGAATTTTTCAATAATTCCTTGTTTTTTTAATAAGTCTCTTACTGTATCAGTTGGAATTGCTCCATCACGCAACCATTTCATTGCGACCTCTTCTTTAATATTCACCTCAGCTGGTTCTGTAATTGGATTATAAGTTCCAACTGTTTCAATAAATCTTCCATCTCTTGGACTTCTTGAATCAGCTGCTACAATACGATAAAAAGGTTTCTTTTTAGAGCCCATTCTTTTTAATCTTAACTTTACGGCCATTCTTTTCCCTCCATTTCACTATTTACAAGTATAACATAGTAAAGAAGAAGTGTCAACACTTTTTGGTTGACACCTTATTTTATGTAATTTTCATCTACACTATTCTCAATTTCTTGTTCTACCTCTTCTGTTACTTCATCATCAATCTCATCCCATGGATCTTCTTCATCTTCAATTGCAATTTTCATTTTTGTTTCTCCAACAATTTCAACCCCTAACTCTTTTTCAATATCAAAATTAATCATTCCATTTTCTCCGATATCTACTTTAGAACAATTTGGTTGTTTTAAAGAACGTACAATAATATCAGTGTCACCAGTCAAATCCACATTATCTCTTGTTTTCACATTAAATAATTCATTGTATTTGATTGTTTTTCCCACAACAGTAGTTTTTGAATCATTTGCATATGAATACCAAATGTTGACATCAAATGATCCATCTACTCCAATTTTATCTCCTGATTTATACCCTTTAAATTTATGGTTGATCACCCAGCAACCTAAAACTGTAGTTGGAGCATCAGTGGACTCAATACTATAATTGTTTTTAAAGTATTTTTTCCCTTTTCCTATGACTGCTTTGGTTACAATTTCTTTATATGCCACTTTTTATCACCTCTCACTTTAATGTATGCAAAAGCCCTAAAAAGTGACCAAAAATTTTAATAGTAATAAAAAATAAGAGATAATTTCATAAATATCCCTCATTTACACTTTTTCAAAATAAAATAGCGACATTCATAAGAACAAAATTCTTTGATGTATTGATCTACTCTTTCAATATCATTCTCTTTCCGATACAAAGAATTTTTTGGATCACAAAAACCCTTCAATCGAAGTTTTCCATAAGCCCAATCACCAACAATATAATCGTATGGATCAAAATATTCAGTATCTTTACTAATTACTTCTTCCATTACAAATCCATCTTTATAATTTTTTATTAGTTCATATTCATAACGATTTATTTTATACTTCTTCATTTACTACTCCTTTAACATGATGTAAATACGCCTTTTTCTTGATTATAACTACAAATATAAGAATCAACCGCTAAATTAGTAGGAGTAATCACGCCTTCTTCTGTTACCGTAATACTTCCACTACTTGGTGCTTTCCCACTAATTTTTAATGTATAAACAGTTGGTTCTTCTGTTAATAAAGAAATACCTTCTTCTTCTACAGTCATACCAATAGTAGCTTCACAAACAGAACCATTACAAACAAATTCGAGACCACTAGCAGGATACACCATATCTTCTTCTAATAAACTCTCAGTATAAAAATACTTTGCAGCATTTAAAACACCATTTGCTGACTCCATTCTAGCTTTTCCTTTTACCTTATCAATAATATTTAATATGATTGGAGTAGCAATCAAAGCAATGAACGCAAGTATAACAATTACTGCCAAAAGTTCAATCAATGTAAACGCATTTTTTTTCATCAATCATCTTCTCCTATAATATAAATATATCAAATAAAAGTATTATAAGTCAATGTCAAAAAGCATCATTCATCAAAAAGTCAATCAAATAAATGTGTTGAATCCCATCTCTAGAAAAATCTTCATCATCTAAAGATATCACAAACTTTGGATAAGAATCATGAATTCCTTTATATGCACCAAATTCTCGTTCAATGACTACTTCATCATCAAGTTGATAAGTCACTTGAATATATTTTATTTCACCATCCTTACTAGCTAGAAAATCAATTTCACCATTTTTCGTTTTTCCAATATATACTTCATATCCTCGAATCATCAATTCATTATAAACAATATTTTCTAATACCAAATATTTTTTAAATTTAGAACTGTTATTTTTTATTTGTGCAATACCTAAATCCGTAACATAATATTTATTTAATGTTTTCAATATCGCTTTCCCATGAATATCATATCGATAGACTTTTCTTATAATTAATGCTTTACATAAAGCGTCAATATAACTATAAAGCGTTTCCATCGAAATTTTTTTATACTCTTTTTCTAAATAGTTAACAACATTTAAAGCCGAAAATTCTCTTCCTGTTGTATCTATTAAATACTGTAAAATCATATCAAACAAAATAGTATCTTGAAGATTGAGTCTTCTAACAATATCCCTCAATATAATAGAATCAAATACACTATGAAGATAATTTTTAATATCTACAACATTAGAAAACTCACAACGATTTGGTAAACCTCCCCATTCTGCATAATCCCAAAAAGTTTCTAACTGATATGCATCCTTACCAGTTAATTCCACATATTCTTTATAAGAAAGAGGATAAATATGAAATAAAACATATCTACCAGATAATACACTAGACAACTCATCAGACAACATTTTACTATTCGAACCAGTAATA
>CANAXT010000081.1 GCA_947365915.1 uncultured Mycoplasmatota bacterium | reverse complement strand
ATACAACAAAACCAGAAATTACGATTGCACCTAACGAAGAAAGTAGTTTTGTAAAGAGTAAAATAGTGACGATTACAGCAACAGATAATATTAGGGTAGATTCTATTAAATATGTAGTGATTAAAGATAATGTAAGAGGAACAGAACAAACAATTACAAATGGAGGAAAAGTAACATTAAATGATGGAACAGGAAATTATGTAATTGAAGTAACAGCAGTAGACTCTAGTAACAATAGTAGAACAATAACGTCAGGAATTTATAAATTAGATAATACAAAGCCAACAATAAGTGTGCCAGAAAATACAGTATTAAAAATAACAGAAGTAACAAGTTATAATGTATTAACAGGAATAACAGTAAGTGATAATAGTGGAATAGATCCGATAGTAGAAACAATAGGAAGTTTAACAGCAACGTTAGGAGAACAGACAGTAACGTATAAAGCAATCGATCAAGCAGGAAATGAAGAAACAGTAACAAGAAAGTTCACAATAGTAGAAGCAGAAGGACCAATATTGAACTTTAGTAATGCAAGTACAAATGGAAAGTGGACAAAAGCACAAACAATAAAAGCAACAGCAACAGATAATAGTAATATAAAAACATTTACATATGAAGTGATAAAGAATAACGTATCAAAAGGAGTAAGTAATGTAAGTGTAAGTGGAAAAAGTGCAGAAGTAGATATTCTTCTAAATGAAAGTGGAACATACGTAATCAAGTTAAATGGAAGTGATAAATACGGAAATCTGAGCACTTTGGATAGTGGAGAATATAAAATCGATGTAGATGAACCAACAGCGCCAACAACAATGGAATATGTATATGGAAGTTGGAGTAGATATGATAGAAGTACATGGGCAACACAAGATGTATATGTAGCAAATACTCAAAGTAATAATGGACCAACAGGAGCAACAGATACAACAAGTGGAATAGCAAAATATCAAATATCAACAGATAATAGTAACTGGGTAGATTATAGTTATAGTGGAACAGGAATATATTTACTAAGTACAGATGGAACACATACAAGATACTTTAGAGCAGTAGATGAAGCAGGAAATGTAAGTAGTTCAATATCAAGGTCAGCAAAAGTGGATAAAACAGCACCAAAGATTACAGTAAAAAGTGAAAGTAGTGCAACAGTGAATAAAGGAGCAAGTAATGCGATCCAGAGTACCTACTTTAATACACCAACATGGAGTGTAAGTGGAACAGGAACAGTAAGTTGTACAACAACAAATACAAGTAGCTTAGTAGTAGGAACACACACAGTAACATGTACAGCAACAGGAGTAAATGGATTAACAGGAAGTGCAAGTAAAACAATAATTATAAAAGCGCCAAATGTAGATACAACAGGAGCACAAAAACCAACACTATCAAATGGATTAATCCCAATAAAATGGAATGGAAGTGCATGGATAAGAGCAGATAGTGAAAATGGTTCAGGAAGTAATCAATGGTACGATTATAACTCACAAATGTGGGCGAATGCGGCTTCAGTAACAAGTAGTTACAGAAATGTAGCAGTGGGAACAACGATACCAGAAAGTGCAATAAATGCATACTTTGTGTGGATCCCAAGGTATGAGTATCAATATACCAACTTAAGTACAAGCTATGCAGGAGGAAGTCAAGCACAGCCAGGTCAAATAAATATAAATTTTATAGCAATGAGTAAGACAAGTCCAAGTAGTAATTATAAAATCCATCCAGCATTTAACTTTGGAGGGACGCAGTTAGCAGGGATCTGGGTAGGAAAATTTGAGACAACAGGAAGTGCAAGTACGCCAACAATAAAACCAAATGTAAATTCGCTAAGAAGTCAGAATGTAAGTATACAGTTTGCAATAGCACAGAAATTCAGTGCGAGCGGAAATAGTTATGGAATAAGCACGTCAGCAGATGCGCATATGATGAAGAATAGTGAATGGGGAGCAGTAGCATATTTGTCACAAAGTCAATATGGAAAAAGAGGAAATGGTAGTTACAGTGGGGTTAACAAAGAAGTATACATAAATAACAATAGTAACTATGTAACAGGGTGTAGTGGAGGAGCGCCAAGCACAGGTAGTGTATCATCATGTACAAATGTATATAATGTAAGTCCAGGAGGAACAGGGGCCTCAACAAGTGGAACAATATATGGAGTATATGATATGAGTGGAGGAGCGTGGGAATATGTAATGGGAGTATACAATAGTAGTATAAGTTCATCAGGATTTAGTAGTTTACCAGCAAGTAAGTATTATGACAATTATACAAGTACATCAGCAACAATAGCATGTAATGGAGAAATGTGTTATGGACATGCGCTAAATGAGACGAGCGAATGGTATTTCGATTACGCCAGCTTTGTTGATTCGAGTAACCCGTGGTTCGTCCGTGGCGGGTCTTATCTCAATGCGACGAGTGCAGGAGTGTTCTACTTTGGCGGCGCGAGTCAAGCTGGTGGTGCGAATAGCTACATCTCGTTTCGGGTGGTAGTGCTTGGTTAATTGTTGTGAAGGATTGTTCTATTTTTCTTGGTGAGTTCTAAAAAAGAAGAAAAAACTATAAGCATGGCCAACCATGAACGAAAGGATACTAGAACGAAGAGATAGATTAGATTAATTTGAAAAAATGTTTTGAGGAATGTGAAAACGACGTTATAGAGACGTCGTTTTCTAGAAAATTATTTTGTAGCTGTATAGTTTCTTAGAAATATTCAAATAAAAATTCGTAAAAAATTGAAAGATGATAAAATGTATTTTAATATTATATTACTATTTGTTCAACCTTTTAATTTAATTTGTAAGTTCCTATTTAGATTGATTTCATATTAATTATTTGTTAATGAAAAGAAACTGTTAAGTTGTGACAAGTGTTTTTTGACAAAATAGACTTTGTTCTTTTTTTTTGTTATGATGATAATAGTAAAGTGGGTGAAATATGAATCGACATTTTTGCGCTTCCACGTTTGTGGTAGATCCGAAAACTAAAAAAATATTGCTTATTTTTCACAAGAAGTTACATAAATGGGTACAGCCTGGTGGTCATATAGAGGATAATGAAACACCAGAAGAAACAGCGATTCGGGAAGTTTATGAAGAAACGGGGTTAAAGGTAAAATTACTTGGAGAACGTTTTCCTAGAGAGGATGATTTTATTCGTCCTTTAGGGATTCAATGTAATAGAAGAGAAGAAGATGTGCATATTGATATTATTTATGCAGCTGTTCCTCATCATGAGCAAGATGTTGTTTTAAATTTTGAAGAGAGTCTTGGAATTGGTTGGTTTAGTCGAGAACAATTGGAAGCAATTGAAGTATTTCCTGATATTAAAATTACAATGGATTATATTTTAGAAAATTATGTGAAGTAGGTGAGAAAATGGATTTGTTAGCGTTTTGGTTAAATGTGTTGTTTCCAGTATTGTCGTTATGTATTACTGTTTTTGTGACTATTCATACTGTAAGTAATCGAATAAAATATGAAAATATGGAAAAACATAGACCTTATTTGGTTTTAAATAAAATAGAGTCTTTAGAAAAAATAGATCCTTACGCGTATTATTTGATTGCTTTGGGTAGAAATTATAGAGAATTGAATGAATATATTGATATTGAGAAAATAGATCAATTAGATACACAAAGTAATTTGAATATCAATTTGTTAATACGAAATATTGGTTATGGAGTTGCTACTAATATTAAGTTTTACAATTTGTTAATTGGAAAACAAATTCATGGCTCACAACAAAGTAACAAAGAAAAAAATCAGAAGTTATTTACTACTTTTGATATTGCTTCTGGAGAAGAAAAAAGGATGCAAACAAAATTGGTGAATCATATTATTGAAGATGAAAATATTGTGACAGAAGATCATATTCGTATTTTATGTGTTTATCAAGATTTGAACAAAAATATCTATGATTTCATTATTAGTATTAATGTAAAACAGAATGGGTATTATGACTTTTTTGCCTATCAACCTTCTTCTAGTAGTTATAAAAGGTGGATAAGGGAAAATAAAAAAGAGCGAAAAATGATTTACAAAGATTATAATTTATAATCGATTTTGTATTTCTTTTTTTACTCTTTTTTTTACTTTGTTTTGTATTTTTTTTCTTGTTTTTTTGGTTCCAAATATGTATATTATAATTAAAAAAGCGATTGTTATTATGATATACCAATAGTTTATTTTGTATTCTCCCCAGATTCCTAGTTTTTCTTTTTTGGCTATTTTTTCGTGGTCTTGTAAGGTTTTGGTGTATTTGTAGTCGTCATATAGATAAGCTACTTTGGCGTATCCTTTTTTGATGATTTCATCTTGTAATAATGTATCATCTGTAAAAACCCAAACTAGGTGTCTATCGTATTTGTCTTGTTTATTTCCATCATATTCTATTTCTATTTTGTTTGCTCTTTTTAAGGTGTTGCAGGTAAAGTTACTAGCTTCTTTACCATAGGGTTCTTCTCCTTTTTTAGGATGTTTGGTTTCTGGGGTATCAATAGCTAGAAATCTGGCTGTAATTGTTTTGTTGTTTTTTTTAAATTTAGCTGTGTCTCCATCGACACATTTGTCGAGTGTAACTGTTATTTTTTCGGCGTATACATTAGGTAGAAAAAGAAAGAGAGTAATAGGTAAGAAAATGATTTTATTTTTTTTCATAGAATATCACCTTTGCATTTACTAATTTTTTAAATTTCTTGATTTTGATTCTGGTATGTATTCGGTCAAATAGAAAGATATAACATGATTCCCATATTCCAACCCATCCAATGATCAGTATGATTTCTTTTATGATTTGTGGTGTTATATTGGATAGTAAAACGAAAAGGAGTCCAAATAGGAATAATAATATGGCTTTGATATAGGTAAGTTTCATTTCTAGATAATTTTCTTTGATGTCTTCTCCTAGGTTTGATCTTAAGATTTCTATGAAGCTCTTTTTTTCGTTGCTATCAAAATGACTATGGATTTCAATTTCTATTTTGTTTTGTAGGGGGATTCCTTTGCTTTCATCTAAAATATAGGAAAGTAATTCAGAGTTTAGTTTTCGATTGTTATAAGGACATGTGTAGTCATCTTTGTTTTCAATGTCTATTGTAATTGTGTTTTTCATTTATATCACCTTATTCTTATTTTATCATAAAATGTTATGTTTTTATGATTTTTATTCTCAGCAAAAATTGTCGATAAATGGAGGTTGCTGAAAAAGTATACAAAGATTACTGTAAAGAATATCAGTAGTCTT
>CANAXT010000080.1 GCA_947365915.1 uncultured Mycoplasmatota bacterium | reverse complement strand
CCTTAAGAAAAGAAACAATAGAAAGAACCTTTGGAGATTGTAAAGAACAACATGGTTTAAGGTTCACTAGAGTTCGTGGCTTATTAAAAAATGAACAAAATGCCACGATGATTTTTGCGTGTCACAATTTAAAAAAAATGGCTAATTGGAGATGGAAATCATTTCCTAATATCACTGGTATTACACCAATTTTTTCAAGATTTATACAATTTATCAAAATACAATCAAAAAAAGTAGCATATTCATTTTGAATATACCACTTTGTCAACAGTCTGAAAGATAGTTTTCTATCTTTTTTTATTGACAAATTTTGTTGTTCTACATTATAATGTAGCTATAAGGTTAAAAATTTATTAAAGTTAATGATTTTTTTCAGATCATTTGAGGTGAATCAGCTTTCTTTGTGGTATATATTAAGTAGAGGGGAAAAACTACAAGGAGGTGCAAGAATGCCTAAAAAATATTATGGACTCTCAAATGATTATCTATTTAAAAAAGTGTTTGGGAGGAAAGAGTATTGTAGACAGTTATTAAATGATATTTTTTTTAAACAGGTAGGCTCAATTACATATTTAAATAGAGAATTTAAAAAAGAAAATAAAGAACTTTCCTATGGTATTTGTGATGTGTTATTAAAAACAGATGCATCCATTATTTTGTTAGAGATGCAAAATAAGAATTTACATTATATAGAAGCAAGGATTATTTTATATATTGCTTCGATTTATTTGGAACATTATGAAAATACGGATTATGGAAGTGTACAACCAGTAGAAGTGTGTTTGATTTTGAATTATCCGTATGGAGATAAAAAATCATTAAAAGAATATCAAATGTTAGAGGTTACGCTAAAAGAACGATTTGGAAAATATATAGATGTGAAAGTTTGGAATTTGAAAGAAACCTTGAAAGAAAAAAATACGATTGGTTTTAAATATGCACAGTTATTTTGTTTAAAGAACTATTCCTATAAAAAATCAAAAAAAATATTAGAAGAATTATCAAAAGAAGAGAGATTTAAAGAGATTATTAAAAAAATAAGAGAATACAATATGAATAAAAAAGAATATCAGAAGATGAAGGAGGAAGAGCGAATGGAAATGACTTTTGAACAAGCGACATCAGGTTTGATTGCCCATGCAAAAGAAGAAGGACAAAGGATTGGTGAGAAGCGTGGAGAAAGAAGGAAACAGATGGAAGTTGCTAAGAATTTGTTAGCAGAAGGTTTTCCTGTTGAATTGATTTCGAAAGTGACCAAGTTATCAAAACAACAGATTCGAAAATATCAAAATTCTTAGTGGTCTATCACTTTTTTTTTGAAACAACATACCTTATAGTGAGGTGTGTTTTTTTATGAAGATAAAAACAGATTCTAGAAAAGTAAAAAAAGGAGATACTTTTGTTGCTTTGAAAACGCTTGTTAATGATGGGCATTCTTATGTAGAAGAAGCAATTCAAAATGGAGCCAGCTCTGTTGTTGTGGAACATGGACTTTATGAAGTAGATACTTTAATTGTAAATGATACAAAAGAGTATTTGATACGTATTTTAAAAGAAGAATATTATGAGCAAATTAAACATTTAAAATTGATTGGTATGACAGGAACCAATGGAAAGACAACTACTTGTTTTTTAACTTATGAATCGCTTTGTAAATTAGAAAAGAAAGCTGCTTATATTGGAACACTTGGGTTTTATGTGAATGGGGAAAAGATAAAAGAATTATCCAATACAACACCAGAAATCAATGATCTTTATGAAATGCTATTATTTTGTACTAAAAACGAAGTAGAATATGTGGTAATGGAGGTTAGTAGTCATGCGTTAGCGATGAATCGTGTAGAAGGACTAGAATTTGATTATGTGATATTTAGTAATTTAACAAAAGATCATTTAGATTATCATTTGGATATGAAAAGCTATGCTTTGGCAAAACAAAAGTTGTTTTTCAAATTAAAAGAAGGTGGGAAAGCCATTGTCAATGTTGATGATGATTATAAGAATTATTTTTTATTAAAAGAAAATAATAATATTACATATGGATTTGGAGAATCCGATTATCAGATTTTAGATTTTGACATTCATGTGAGTGGAAGTTGTTTTACCGTTCAACATAATGGTTCTATTTCATTAGAAACCAAGCTTCTTGGAAAACATAATGTATATAATGTATTGGTTACTGCCATTATTCTATTAGAAGAACAATTTGAGATTGAGAGAGTTTGTGAGATATTATCGGAATTAAAAGCTCCAGCTGGAAGAATGGACACTGTTTTTTCCGAAACGAATCGGATTATTATTGATTATGCTCATACTCCAGATGCAGTATCGAATGTGATTGAAGCTGTCAAGGAATTAAAACCAAATCATATTTATACCATTGTTGGTTGTGGCGGTAATAGAGATAAAACGAAACGTCCTGAGATGGCTAAAATTGCAACTGATTTATCAGATTATGCAATATTTACAAGTGATAATCCTAGATTTGAAGATCCTGATGATATTATTGAAGATATGATTTATCATTTAGAAAATAAAAATTATGAAACCATTACAAATCGAAAAAATGCGATTATAAGGGGTATACAAATGCTTGAAAATAATGATATACTATTAGTGCTTGGAAAAGGGCATGAAACTTATCAAATTATTGGAAAAGAAAAAATTGAATTTGATGATAAACAAATTGTATTAGAAATCATATAGGAGATGATACCTGTGTTAATTTTAGCAAAAGCCGTACTAGCACTTATGATTGGCTTTATTATATCTGTTGTTTTTGGATTTATATTAATTCCTTTTTTGAAAAAATTGAAAGTAAAACAACAAGTTAGTGTTTTTCTATCTAAGACTCATAAAGAAAAAGAAGGAACACCAACAATGGGAGGACTTATTTTTATCATTCCGACTTTACTGACCATTCTGATTTTATTGTTGATGGGAAAAATTAGTTTTTCAGAAAATCTATTTATAATTATATTTGTTTTTGTCGGATATGCTTTACTAGGATTTATTGATGATTTTTTAATTATTAAACGACATAATAATGAAGGCCTTACAGAAATTGGGAAACTATTCGGTCAATTATTTATTGCTCTGGTGTTCTTTTATATTTTTATGAAAAGTGGAAATGAACCAGTATTTGATATTCATACATTGGGTATTAAAATTGACATGGGTTGGTTTTATGGAATATTCTTATTATTTATTTTGGTTGCCAGTAGTAATGCTGTCAACCTAACAGATGGCTTGGATGGACTAGCAGGTGGTTTATCAGTAATGGCTTTTCTTGCTTTTGGAATGATTAGTTTTAGTTCTAGTTGGGTAGCAGGAAATGAAGATATTGCGATATTCTGTTTTGTTTTGGTAGGATCATTGATGGGATTTTTGGTATATAATGCTTATCCCGCAAAAGTATTTATGGGAGATACTGGATCATTATCTCTGGGTGCCACTTTAGCTAGTGTTGCGATTATTACGAGTCATGAAATTACGATGATTATTGTAGCAGGAGTATTTATTATTGAAACACTCGTTTGTATCATTCAAATGATTTCGGTTATGTATTTTCATAAAAAAATCTTTTTGATGGCACCACTACATCATCATTTTGAAAAGCTCGGGTTTAAAGAACAAGATATTGTAAAAGGTTTTTGGATTGTAGGGGCTGTTCTTTCAATGGCAGCGATTGCTTTTGGAGTTTGGTTATAAAGTTGACACTTTTTTGTAAAGTGTTTTTTTTTGACAACTTTTTTCTGAAAAAAAGGGAAAAAACTATTTACAAAAGATAAGGCCTAGGGTAAAATGGTGGTATGAAGTGGGTAGAAGTGGAATAAGGTGGGTGAAAAATGATGCTATTGGGGGAATACCGTCATACGATCGATGAAAAAGGAAGAATTATTATTCCATCAAAATTAAGAGAAGAAATGGGAGATCAGTTTATTTTAACGAGAGGACTTGATCACTGTTTGTTTGTTTACCCACGAGAAGAATGGCAACGGATTATTGATAAGTATAAAGAATTACCAAATACCAAGGATGCCAGAAACTTCATGAGATTCTTTTTATCTGGTGCTACTGAATGTAGTTTTGATAAACATGGAAGAATCAATGTATCAGATCCATTAATTGAATATGCAGGTTTGGAAAAAGAATGCATTATTATTGGGGTGAATGATCGAGTAGAAGTGTGGAGTAAAGATCGTTGGGAAAACTTTATGGATACCAATGAAGATGAGTTTTCAGATCTTGCGGAACATCTGTTTTCAAATAATATAAACTAAGGGGGCAGTTATGCATAAGAGTGTATTGTTAGAAGAATGTATTTGTCATCTTTCATTAAAAGAAGATCATGTTATTGTTGACTGTACACTTGGATATGCAGGGCACAGTAGTGAAATATTAAAGCGAATTTCTAAAGGAAAGTTGTATGCATTTGATCAAGATCAAGATGCAATCCAATTTAGTAATCAAAAGTTAAATCAAATTGGTTCTAATTACGAGATTATTCAAAGTAATTTTGTTCATTTGAAAGAAGAATTGTCTAAAAGGGGAATTTCTCACGTCGATGGAATTTTATTTGATTTGGGCGTTTCTAGTCCTCAGTTGGATGAAGCTGATCGAGGATTTAGTTTTCATCAAGATTCAAAGTTGGATATGCGTATGGATCAAAATGCTTCGCTCACTGCAGAAGAGGTTATTAATACATATTCGTATGAAGAATTGTTGCGTATTTTTCGCATGTATGGAGAAGAAAAGTATAGTGCTAGTATAGCTTCTGGTATTATTAAAAATCGTCCGATTTCTACTACTATGGAACTTGTAGAAATTATTAAAAATCATGTTCCAGAGAAATATCGTAGAGAAAAGCATCCTGCTAGAAAGATATTTCAAGCAATTCGAATTGAAGTCAATGATGAACTCAATGTGTTTGAACAAGCTCTTTATCAAGCTTTAGATTTGATTTCCGTTGGTGGAAGAGTTTGTGTTATTACATTTCATTCTTTAGAAGATAAAATATGTAAGAAAATATTTAAAGAAGTAAGTAATGTAGATTCTATATTAAAAAGTTTACCCATTGTTCCAGAAGAATTACAGCCAAAGTATAAAGTTATTGGAACATTTGAACCTAAAAAAGAAGAATTAGAGGAAAATAATCGTGCAAGAAGTGCGAAGCTAAGAGTAATTGAAAGAGTAAAAAGGTGATATTATGGCAAGAAAAAAAGTAAGAAAAATTCGTTTTACGAAAGGAGAACGTTTGGTTTATTTAAGCGCTATTTTCGCGACTGTTATGACTTTGGTTTTTCAGGTTTTTTGTAGTGCGAATATTGGAAATTTGAATATGACTATTGAGGATATTCGTTATCAGATTAGTGAGCAAGAGAAAAAAAATGAAAGTTTAACGATGAAGGTGAGTGAACTTACATCATTTGATAAGGTAAAAGATATTGTCAAAGATATGGGACTAGCGTATAATAATGATAATATCGTTATTATTAATGAGTAGAGGTGAACTGGTTTGGAAAAGAAAGGACAAAAAAAACAAGCTTGGAAATATCCAAAGAGAATGTTTTA
>CANAXT010000079.1 GCA_947365915.1 uncultured Mycoplasmatota bacterium | reverse complement strand
AAATTAATTTGCATTTTTTTTCTTTTTTTACATCATTTTATTTTGCTTATCTATACTATTGAAACTGTCTAATTTGTTGTTCGGTTAAATTGGTTGCCTTCATAATGATATTGATATCAATTCCTTGTTCTAATAAATTTCTAGCTGTTTCTAATTTTCCTTTTTTTTCTCCTTTTTTTTCTCCTGTTCTTTCTGCATCTAGTTTGATCATTGCTGTTGCTTCCTCAAACGTCATCTCTAACATTTCTTCCTCCTTCATTTTTTGATATGTTTTTAAGTCCATGTTATATCTTTCTATTTGATTTACAATATTTTCAAATTTTAGATTTTTTTTGGTTTCTTCTAAAATCAGTCTACTTTCATCTATTTCGTATTCACTTAAATGAAACAATCTGGCATACCAATAATCGATTGTATCTTTTTCTTTTAATGCTTTTTGAATGTTCCAAATTTGAATGGAAAATAAGTCTCCAAATCTTTCTTTCATATTTTCTTCTAACATTTGATATTTTTTAAGTATTTTTGAAATTCCATATGGATAATTCAGTATGAGTAATACTTTTAATGGTTTTACATTTTCGTAGTTTTTTCCTGGATTCTGTGTACTATAGTGGTTAGAAAAATACATTGTGATTCTTGGCTCTAAGTTTTTTAAATCTTGATTCTGCATTTCTATCATGATTCGTTCTTTTTCGTTTTCTATTACAATATCGCTGATTCCGTACCTTAAATTTCTATTTTCTTTTTTATACTCTTTATCTACATACCAGAAATCTTCTACTTCTTCTTCAAAAATATCAGATAAAAACATTATTAGATTTCTTTTTCTTCCAAATACATTTTTGAAATTGAGATCTGATTTTAAACCGTATAACTTTGTAATCATTTTTTTCTCCTTACTAGAGGAATGATTCTATCTCTATTATACAAGAGTACTTTACTTTTGTCAATGAGATATGTCCTCACTAATAATATACCCTGTAAGTATGGTAGGCACCTTCCAAAAATATCAAAAAAAGGAAATTTTTTCAAAAAAAAAGACTTTCGTCTTTTCGTTACATAGTATTTTTGATCAAGATAAGCATTACCAAAATCAATACTTATTAGTTCACAGTTAAACTAAATTCGGTACTATGTAGTCTGTAATGGTACATATTGGTAATCGAATATGTGCCTTTTTTATCATTTCCATTTTAAGTATTTTTATTCTCATTTTTATATACTTCTGTATTAATGGCAATTCCAATTACTAAAATATAAGATAATATATAAATCCACATCATCAATATGATAATTCCTGATAAACTTCCATAAAAAATATCATAATTGGTAAAGTGCGCTACATAATAAGAATAACAGGCCGTTACAAGTGACCAGGCAAGTGTAGTAAACATAGCTCCTTTGTTTACGTAATGGCTTGGAATTCTTTCATCTGGTGCCATTGTATAAATCATTTTGATTAAAAAGAAAATACAGAAAAATGCGATTGGCCATTTTAAGAAAACAAAGAAGTAATAGAATGATTCACTAATAGAATTAAAGGCTTCTAAGTCCATGATAAATTTTAAAATGACATTTCCGAATGCTAGAAAGACAACAACAAAGAAAAATAAACTTACTAATAAAATTGTTAAAAATAAGGCTTTGATTCTTCTTTTTAAAAATTCGGAATGTGGTATATCATACAAAATGTTTGAGGTTAAAATAATGGAATGAGCTCCATTGGAAGCTACTATAAATCCAGTAATCATATAAAATACGATATTTCCATCGATTCCCTTTCCTTGTATAAAAGGAAGTAATACACTACTGATTTCTTTTGGTAATGTTGTAGATAAAAACGTTACTAAAGAATCAATTGAAATTGAAAAGTAAGAGGCTATAAACCCAATTAGTGTGATGATAGGTATAATCGATAAGACTAAAAAGAAAGCCAGATTTCCGGGTAAAATTCTTAATTCTGGCTTCATAATTACTTGGTATAAACTTTTTAAGAATGATTTTATTTGTTTCATAAAACCTCCTAATTGTTCAGTTCTTCTTTATTATTTCTCATGTCTAGTGTTGCTTCGTTTACAGCATCATCTATTGTTTTTATTGCGTCATTGATCATACTGTATCCACTTGCTGCTCCAAATCCATGAGATAATTCTCTTAATTCTTTTCCTAATTTGCGGTTGTAAGCAACAACTTGTTTTTCATCATATCCTACTAAGTAGATTAGAAATTCATTTCCATTTGTCCTAATAATATCACTATTTTGAATTTGACCACGAATTAAAATATTAGCAGCTTCTTTGATGACGTTATCTCCTTCTTGATGTCCATAGTTGTCATTAATATATGCGATATTATTTAAGTCAATAATGATTATTGCTTGTGGATAAATTTCTGAGCTATCCCATTTTTCGATATTGTCATTTAAGTAGGCTCTATTTTTTAGTGAGGTTAAAGAATCAATATATCTTAATTTATCTTCTTTGGAAATAGTTTTATTTTTTCCTTTGTGATGCGCTATTTTGATATATCCAATCAGAGCGACTACAATTAATAATACGCTTCCAATCAAAAGTATCCATTGCATTTTCTGTGGTTCTGTTTTGGTCATTTTTGAAAGTTCGTATAAGTTATTATTTAATACTGATTTTTCATTTTCAAATGATAGATAGAAACTGAATAAATCTATAAATAGTCTATTGTCTTTGATGTCTCTCATGGTAAAGTAATATTCATCTGCTAAATTTTCTATATAGTCTACTTTATAATTTTTTAATTCTGATCGGTTATAGTATTTATAGTTCTCATAATCTAATGCGATTATACTATTTTTTTCTAATTTTTTTAATAGTTTTTCCATACTATCAAATTCTTGGGTTTTTATATTGTTTGCTTTTAAATAAAAGCCAATCATACTGTTTTTTATTACTGATACTTTTTTTCTTTCTAATGAAGCTATGGAATTTACGACATTTTTTTCACTACCATGAGATAGTATAACTAGCTGTTCATTATATGGGGAAATTGTATTTGCAACATCCAAATTGTATTTGGCGTTTTCATAATTTTCTAAAATAATATCTACTTTGTTTTCATTAAATGCTTTTACCATTTCTGAAATACTGCGGTATTCTTGAAAGGATATTTCTACATCGGATAAGTCTGAAAAGTTTTTAAGAAATAAGCTGTTATATCCTTTTAATTTAGATCCAATCATGATATCGTATGGAGCGTTTTCTACAAATCCATATACGTATCGTTTACTTTTAAATTTGGTTTTTTCTTTATCTCCTATATTTTTAAATTCAAAGTAGGCATTTGCTAGAAAGTGCTGATATGTTTTTTGGTAGTCTGTTTCATACCATTTTTGATAGTATTTTTTTAATATTGTGTTTAATCGGTCTGTTTTTCCTAATCGAAATACGTAATTTACTTGATGTTCTGAAATGTTATAAGCGATTGTAAGGTCATTTTCAATGATGTCTTTTAAGTACATTGTTTTTGGAATGGCAATGGCATTAATTCCATCATTTTCTTTATTTTTTAAGGCGGTTAATAAATCACTTTCTTTTTCATAAGTTTTTAATGTAATCGTACTTCCTCTTAAGTATTTATTAATGCTTTCTAAGTCGGTTTTTAGGACACCTAGTGTTATATCTTTGATGTCTTCTAATCGGTTATATTTGATATTATCTTGGGTTACAATTGCGTAATTGTCTTGATATAGTAATAATTCGTTTTTTCCTACTTTATCGGTTACTGTAATGGCATATTCTGTTTTTGGTTTTTCGTCTTTTGAAATAGAAGTTTTTATAAATTCTAGTCCTGTATCTTTTTCTAAAGCGCTTAAAAATTCAAATGCGAGTCCTTTTCCATTATAGTTTAGGATTGGTACTTCATTGATAATTGACAAGTCAATTCTTTTGTTTTTGTTGTTTTCAATCCATTTGTTTTCAACAATTGTTAAGGTTGTTTCTTTATTTGGTTTATTTAAAACATAGTATCCAATTCCTAGTCCTGCTAGGCACAATATGATTAAGACACTAATAATCATTATTTTTTTCTTTTTCATGTAATTTCCTCCATTTACCATACAAATTCAGAACTGGTTTTATGCTTATATCCTATTACGGGGTATATTTCGCTTTGGGCATTTTCATTACAAATGATCATTACTTGTATATCATAGAATGATTGTTCTTTTTCTGTAAGTGAGTTTTTAATTGGTTCTACTAATTTTTGAGCTGATTCTAAGGTTGTTTCATTTGATACATCAATAATGAAATTGAGTAATTTTCCTTCTAGTCTTTGACTCACTTTTTTTACTTGTTCATTTTTTTTGATTTCTTGTTCGATGTTTTTTAAAGTATCTTCATTAATTCTTACTTTATCAATCCCATCTAATCGATTTCCATAAATAATTCCTTCGTGTCCTGAAACAAATATGGAACGGATAAATAGAAACATGGCAATTAAAATAATCAATAATATGATTACTATAATTACTCCAATTTTATGTTTTTTTAAAAAAGATAACATCTTATCACCTCTACCATTTACATTATACTATATTTCATCTTTTTGATCAAATTAATATTTTTTGAGTTCTTCTGTCAAAAGTTTGTTTACTAATGAAGGATTTGCTTGTCCTTTGGATTCTTTCATGATTTGTCCCATTAGAAATTTCACTGCTCTATCTTTTCCAGCTTTAAAGTCTTCTATTGATGCTGGATTTTCCTTGATTACTTTATGTATCATCGTTAACAATGAATCGGTATCACTAATTTGTTTAAAGCCTAGTTTTTGAATTAGTTCTTCATAGTTTCCACCTTCTAGTATTAAGATTGGTAATATTTCTTTGGCTTGTTTTGATGAAATTTCGTTTTTTTCTAAAGCTTGTATTAAATTTGATAGGTTTTCTTGTGTTAATTTAATATCAACAAATTGTAAACTATGTTTGTTCATGATACTTATGATATCTCCTGTTAATAGGTTCGATAAAATAATGGGGTTTGTATGTTTTAACATAGTTTCAAAGAAATCACACATTGGTTTGTTTGATACAATGGTTTTTATGTTTTTGTCATTGATTCCTAATGATTTATATTTTTCTCTTAATATTTCTGGCATGATTGGCATGTCTGCTTCTACGTTTTTGATCCATTCTTCGCTTAGTTTAAAGTAAGGGAGGTCTGGTTCTGGAAAGTATCTATAATCGTTTCCTGTTTCTTTGACACGCATTGAAATAGTTGTCATTGTTTTATCATCAAAACGACGTGTTTCTTCTATGATTTTTTGACCGTTTTTTAGTAGTTCTGTTTGTCTTTTGATTTCATAGTTGATGGCAACACCGATGTTACTTATGGAACCTATGTTTTTGATTTCTACTTTGGTTCCTAGTTTTTCGTCGGTTTCTTCATGAAGAGATATGTTGACATCGCAGCGCATACTTCCTTCTTCTATTTTGACATCACTAATTCCTAAGTATAATAGTATTTCTCTTAGTTTTTCTACATATTTCATGGCTTCTATGTCGCTAGTCATGTCTGGTCTACTAACAATTTCGATGAGTGGAACTCCTGCTCTATTAAAGTTTAGTAGGGTTAAATGTTTGGTATGAATGCTTTTACAGGTGTCTTCTTCTATATGCATTCTTTCGAGTCTGATTTTTTTTGTTTTTCCATCTAGTTCTATTTCAATATATCCATCGGTCCCAATTGGTGTTTGTTGTTGGGTTATTTGGTATCCTTTTGGCAAGTCTGGATAGAAATAGTTTTTACGATCAAAGTGCATGGTACGTGTAATATTAGAGTGAAATGCGAGTGCGGCTTTGATGGTATTTTAGATAACCATGAGCCATAAGAAGAGCCTGAAAATCTACCTTTCCAAAA
>CANAXT010000078.1 GCA_947365915.1 uncultured Mycoplasmatota bacterium | reverse complement strand
AATAATTTTTTATCTTTAAAATCCCGCTCCGTAAACTTAAAATGACACATAATCTGTTGAAGATAATATAACCAACTCCAATCAAGATCCATATCAGCCATACTCACTGAATTTTCAAAATATTTTAAAATCGCTTCTTTAGGTAAAGAACAAAGAAATTTATAGATTTCATAACTTCCAGGCCAATTAATATCCTGTAACCAAACAAACAACTCTGGTATAACATCATCTACATTTGGATATCCACGTTTGATAATTACTTGGGCTGCATATGGAAAATAATGTTTTGCAAACATAGAAATATCCGCAAAATACAAATTGTTATATTTTGAATCTCTAGCAATTTCATCTATCAATTGATCTTGTTGTTTTAAATTAAATTGTTCCACTTGATTCCACAAATCATGTGGATGTTTGATTCCAACTAAATTTTCATATAAACACCACAATTGTTTTTCCAAAACTTCAACATCATATCCATTCATATCTTCCAAATTATGTTTTTTATAATGACAATAATAAATAGATATAGGTAATTTTTGAGAACTATATTCAATATCAGAAATATCAAAATATTGATGATTTTCATTTAATATTTTTTTCAACAAATAAACATTTAAAGACATATTTTCTACCTCAATCTACCATTTCTCTTAATCTTTAATAATATTCATAAAATTTATCATTGAATGATAGAATATCCATCTCATCAAACTCAATTCCCATCTCAACCAATTTCTGATATTCCTTTTCAGTATCATAATAAATACTACACATTCTTTCATGTGATACAGAATATAACCAACAATATCCATCTTTAAAAAAAGCAATATCTTCTGGATAATTTGGATGTAACCAATCATAAAAACTATGATTTTTTAATAATACTTTTTTGACTTTCTCTGAAAACTGATAAAAACTAACTTGAAACAAACAATCATCTGCAATCACTTTAGATCCACACCAATGTCCACCATCCCTTTGATATTTTAAATACCGTTTCAAATGAGACTCAAACTTACACATATTAGATTCTAGTGTTCTTCTTTTTATTGGATCATTAACATAAATATCTTTTCGAATAACAAACATAACTGCATCACATTTTTTATACGCATACTCAATTAAACTTTGATAAACTTCATCCTTAATTTCTTTTACAACAATCATCATATTTCCTCTTTCATTTAATACAAAATATTAATAATCTAAATAGACTCTTGTAAGCAGTATGTATTATAAACCATCCTTATCTTTTTACTATAAACCCATATTGATCTTTAATTTAAGTTATATTCTTCTTATTATGACCAAATAATATTTGAGTATTTTTTAAACGAATGATTTTTTCTACTTTTGTTACCTGCTCTTGACTAAAAAATGATATAAAATAATAATAGTAATTTAAAATAATTTCAAATCTTTTATTTTCTTTTGTAATTAAAGTAAGTCCATTAGAAAAACTAACTCCATTATATAATTTTCGTTTGAACGCTAAAACAATATCTTCATGTTTTACAATTCCAATATGCATCATTTTTCTTTTTCAATTGTTTCTAATTCCTTTATACATATTCTTTTGATAATCGATAAATAAACATATAATTCATGATCAAAAGTACACTAAAATATAGTAAAATACCAATTATAAAAACAACAAAAGAATATACCATTTAATAAGTGACCTGAATTATTTGAAGATTCTATTTTAGCAAATATAAATTACTTCATCACTATCATGTATTTAACATAACTGATAGGTCTTACAGAACTAAAGATTTGCTTGAAATTGAAGAATCTGATTCAAATTAATGCTTAAAAATATTCTTATTTTCAAGAGGTTTATATTCCCCTTTTTGTACATTTTTAGTTTCTCTTTTTTGTGCATTTTAGTATTGACTTTTTCACTATAGCATTATGTTTTTTCTATATTTTGTAAATATTTTATTAATATAAAAATTCATATATTAAATTAAATTTCGCATATTTCAGTCCATTTTTATATATACTATTAAAGACATAGCTATTGACAAATAATTATTTATTTGTTATATTAAATATGTCAAAAGCAATTTAGTTTGCTTGGGGTTCGTGGTATCGCGGACGGTAAGAACTGGTTTATCCAGTTCTTATTTTTTGTTTTAAGGGAATGTTTTTATTCCTTTATTCTTATAATTTGGATATCCAACTATTTTATCTTCAAATGTTAGAAATGCTTTATCCTTGGTATTTCTTTTAATATATTTATGAATTGGATATGAGAATAAATCTGTTATTTCAAGTCCCACATAAGTAGAATTATACTCTTCATTCCATTTTGGATTAAAATATACTCCCTCTATTTTAGATTTTAATTCTTTAGAACTTATTTTTTTAGTACCTGTTTTATTAATAACTTTACTAATATGTTCTAGCAATTCATTATCTTCATCTTTACCTCTTGCCTCAAGCATTATTACACCTTTTTTATTATTATCAGTAGCATAGATATATCTTTCTAATAGAAAATCAAATGCTACATTATAAACATTATGAGTATATCCTTTTTTCAAATATTCATATAAGTTTATACTAATTGAAATTATTTTGCATTTAATGTTCTTCATAGTATCTGTTAAATCAATCATAAATTCGTTATAATTTATAACACTATCATTAAAACAATTATCATGCCTTCTTATATCTCTTGAATGAAAACAAACTGTTTTATCTCGTTTTAATTTACTATCATAAAACATACCATTGTCCCAATACTTATTTTTTAATAACTTTACGATTTTCTTTGAATTAATATATTCTTCTTTTTTAAAAATACATCCAGTAATGGTAAAGTATTTATCATCTTCTAATATTTCTTTTTCATTTGATATTTGTTTTAATACATAAGTTAAATTACTGCTACTACCATTTTCATCAATACACATAACATAATCAATATCTTTTTTCATTGATAAAATTTTGGTAGGTTTATCATACCATTTTGACACTTTACCATCTCCTAACATAAGTCCTTATTAAATTATTTATCAAACTCTTTATCAAAAAGATTAAATAATATTTCAAATTCTTCTTCGCGTCTTAATAAATCCAATATGAGTATACATAAATATATAGAAGCAATGATCGCAAATAACGATATTATATAATGTTTTATAATTAAAACGTTTGCCATAAAATCCATGTTACTCACTTCCTATTAACGATCTATCAATTGATTTTAATGCCTTTTTCGCAATATTTCTTGTATACTCATCTTTTGATTTACTATACTTCATAAAAATATCCTTATATTCTTTTTTATCCTTATAATAACTTAAAGCCTTAAGAGCAGAATTCAAAAAAATATGATCTTCCGATTTTACAATATCTAACAAATAAGGTTTTACTTCTTCTAATCTTAATTTACCACACAACTCAACAATCAAAGAATTATAATGAAAATATTTTGGATTTTTCAATATTTGTAGATACTCTTTCACAAAGTTTTTATTTCTAGAATGATAAAAATCATTAGCAAGTGCATTACAAATAGCCCCTGATTCTCTCGATTTTTGAACCCATTCTCTTAATTCTAATCCCAAGAATGGAAATAAATCTATATTTTTTTCAGAAGTTAAACACTTCATATAAAAACATTTATCCTGAACCAAAACTGATTTTTTATAATATTCTAAAACAATATCTCTCGTTTGTTCTGGATTTTCTTGACAATATTGAATCATAGCATCTTCATTTTTACAATTCATATTCGGTAGTTTCTTTACAAATTCTAAAATAGTTCGATCAGATACATCTCCAGTAAAAGATATCATTCCTTGTTCTAACATTTGACTCGTAACCCTTTTTGTATCAAAACAAACCATTTTTTCGCTTTTTTTAAGTTCTTTTATTTCAGGAGTTTCATACTTTTTTAAAGTAAGTAATAAAACATCATGAGCATAATCGGATGACCACTCAAACTCAGATTTCAATTGTGGAAGTACTTCTTCTATTTGTAGTTCCCCTAATACATATAAAAATAAATCCAACTTTTCTGAAATCGTAATTTTTTCATTGAATAATTTAACATATTCCTGCTTCCATTTTATATGTTTTGTCACATAAATGCAATTTAAAATTAAATCACACAAATATAATTGCTCATTAAATAAGTCTGTATATCTATCATATTGTTGATAAAAGAATGGAAATAAATCAGAATTTTCTTTTGAAAGTAAACAATCTAAATAAAATACTCTATCTGTATATAAACTAGATTTTTCATAATATTTAAGCACCAATGATCGAGTTTCATGAGGATGATTTTGACAGTATACTTCTGGGCCAAGATCAACATGCCGAATCACTTTATAGCCAAACTTCCTTAATTCTTTCTTAAATTTTGGAACAGTGCTTTCTCTTGGAAAATACTCAAAATGATCTCTAATCCCCCAAAATACTTTCATTATTGAAATTGGTAACTCAAATATTTTTTTTCCACTAGTCATCATTTACACCTCCAACACTCCATTTTAATCTATCAAATTAGAATTTTGAAAAAATTTTTTTCATAAACTCATTGATGTCTTTCAAAAAAAACTGACGTTTTTTCTTCTCCAAAGATTGAATATCTTCCATAGTTACTTCTAAAGCATCTAAAATATCTTGTTTTAACTTTTCTCCTTTAAAATCTCCCTTAGATCTTTCTATAACTACATCAATAGAATCCAATATATTTTTGATATACATGAGTCTTTGATTCTCTGGTGTTTCTTTAATAAATCTTTCATAATCTATATATAATCGAATATCTGCCTCTTTTGCTTTTCTTTTGATTAACCTTCTTTCTTTTAATCCCCAATCTTTAATATCTTGTGGAACTATAATGGATATAATTCCAATATCTTCAAATTCTGTACCATAAGTTGTGTCTTTCTCTAAACCAACATTTTCTTTACATACAAATTGAAGTTTTTCTTCAACCTCTTTCCAAACTTTGTAAAAAGGGAAATTAGCTTTATGTTCATGTTCAGCACTTAAAAATAATCTCATACTATCTCCCCTTTCTAAAATATCTTCACTTTTTAAATATGATATCAATATTTCTTCTTTTTCAGATAAAGTTCATTAATGTTAATTATTTCAGTTCTGAACCATCCTTATCTTTTTACTGTAAACCCATATTGATCTTCAATTTGAGTTATATTCTTCTTATTATAGCCAAATAATACTTGAGTATTTTTTAAACGAATGATTTTTTCTACTTCTGTTACCTGCTCTTGACTAAAAAGTGATATAAAATAATAATAGTAATTTAAAATAACTTCAAATCTTTTATTTTCTTTTGTAATTAAAGTAAGTCCATTAGAAAAACTAACTCCATTATATAGTTTTCGTTTGAACGCTAAAACGATATCTTCATACTTTACAATTCCAATATACATCATTTGTTGTATTATAATGTAATGATTCGTTAAAATATATTTATTTTTTTGAATATATAAAGGGTTATGGATTTCTTTTTCAATTGTTTCTAATTCCCTTATGCTTATTTTTTTTGATAATCGATAAATAAATATATAATTCATGATCAAAAGTACACTAAAACATAGTAAAACACCAATGATAAAAACAGCACAAAAATTTTTCATAATCAATAATGGTATTAGTATAATCCACAAAAGAAAAAATACTTTCTTTTTATAATTCATATTAAATATAAAGCTTAATCTTCTTTTCACATATATCCTCCATAAACTGAGTATATCATATTTTTCTATGAAACAAAAACTACTTGAAAATAATCACAAGTAGTTCTCATAGTTACTTCTTTACCAAAAAACCATATTCATCTTTGATTTGGTTGATATTTTGATCATAAAATCCAAACAAAACTTTATCATTTTTTAACTGAATCATATTCTCTACTTCTGTTATCTGTTTTCGATCAAAAAACACTATATAAAATTTTTTATTTTGATTTGTTACTAAAACAAGTGTATTAGAAAAATGAGTTCCATTAT
>CANAXT010000077.1 GCA_947365915.1 uncultured Mycoplasmatota bacterium | reverse complement strand
CTACTAATATTATTCGACAAAAGGAGGTCAAAATCCTAATTTTTTGGTAAAAAAAATGAAATTTTTATATAAAAAAGAAGAAATCGATACTGTTTTAATTTCTTCTTTTTGTTTTTGGTATATGTTTTCTCATTTTTTATTTAGAATCGGCCTCCGCCGCTTCCACCACCGAATGATCCTCCGCCTCCTGAGAATCCTCCTCCAAATCCTCCACCTGAAGAGTTTCTAGAGTTGGCGATTGATTGGGCAGAATAGGCGTTATTCACAGCTGTATTTACAGAACTTGAAATGATGTGGTTAAATACCATCATGTCTCGCATCATATGCATGTTATAGTTTAGGTTAATTAGGTCTACTTCGTTAAATTCATTGACTCTAATTTCCATTGTTTTTGCTAGTTTATCTGCACATCCTAAGCTTACTGCATAAACTAAGTATTTTTCCCAAAGGACGATTTCTGGTAAGTCTTTTTTGTCTATTTGCCCAAAATCTTCCATAAAGTTTTTTAGGGCTTTCCATTTTAGGTAGTGTTCGTTTCCTTTTTGTGTTTTTTTGGTAAACAGCATAAAGTAAAATAGTGATATTAGTCCTGCTACAAAGCAGATGAGTGCTAGAATTATGGAATAAGAAAATGATATAACACCTATTCCTATTCCTAGAAATGAATATAGGCTTGCTTTTGCTTTGATTCCACTTTTTTGTTCATAGAAGTCTTCAGCTTTGGCTTCTAATGTTGCTTGTGTTTTCCAAGAATTGAAGTCATTGATGAACGTACTGTACCCTGATTTTGCTTTGGTTTTGAGTCGATTTAGTGTGATTTCTTGGTTACCGTCTCTAAATATGAGCTTAATTAGTTTTTGGTCGGCTGTTGTTATGTTTCCTTCAATTTCATGGTATGTTAATTTGTAATCTTTTTTGTCTATTTTTTCAAATGTAATTATTTTTTTACAAATTAGGTTTAATAGACAAGCGGATAAATCATTATTGTTTACATTTTGCCTGAATAGGTATCCTACTGTGGAAGGGTTATAGTCAGCAGGAAAATCTCTAAAGTATTTTGTTTTAAAGGTACTTTCATATTCTTTGTCATGTTTTTTATATACATAATGAATTAGAAAGCCGAGTCCTACAGTCCAAAGAGTTCCTAAAATAGCAAGGAATATTGTAATGATTGTTTTTTTTCGTTTTTCAGCTTCGACTTGTTTTCTAATTTGTTCTCTTTGTAAGTTGGCTTCATTTGCTTTTTCTGTTTCTAATTCTATAATGGTGTCTAATGCATTTATTTGTGTTGTTTTTTTAGGGTTCGTTAAAAAGGTTTTATCAAAAACAAAGCGGGTATCGATTGCTGTATAAGCGTTTAGTCCTTCGAGTGTAATTTTGATATGGTCTTTTTCATCTAATTCGATATCTCCTACTAATGGTCCATGGGCCCATGCTCTTAGTATTTCTTTGTTGTTTGGAATATAGATGTCAATGTCTAAATGGTGAATACTTTCTCTAAAGTTTGGTCCAAATATATTCCAACCTATTTCAGCGACATCTTGGTGAGTAATGGCCATGTTTTTGATGATATATTCTAGATAAAAGAATTTTCTTTCTGATGATGGGTTAAAGATTCGATAACTCACACCATTCATTGTTTTTGATTCTGTGTAGTATCCAAAGTCTCCTGGACTTGCTGAATAAATTTCTGTAAATTTTGTTCCTTTTTCTTGCATTTCTCTCCAGCTGATGTCATTTTGTAATGGAATGGCTCTAATTTGGACAAGTTCAATATCTGATCCGTTATAGATAGTACTTCCGTTAAAGGATTCTTTGCTTCCTGTAAATTCATTTAAGTTTGAATTTTTAAAGTAAAGATCTCGATCCATTCCGTTATAAGTTCCATTCATGGAGAATGCTTCTCTTACGTAAAGGTCACCGTTTTCCAATACAGTTACATGCATGTTAAAGTTTTCAATTCCATATTCGCTTGCTTTTACGCCTACTGGGAATAGAAATAAAATAAATAATAATACTCCTAATAGTTTTTTCATATTCTCTACCTCACATTATCATTATATCATGTTTCTTTTTTTCTAGCACGAAAATTTAGTTGTTTTCTGATAATATATGGTTATATTCTTGGTATGATTTTGATTATTTTATTAAGATTATTATTTTTTCTAGTCTTGTTTGTTCGTTTAGATATTTTTTTCTTTCTTGAAGTCATTTTTTTCTAATTGAACAAATTCACCATTTGGTGTTTTCTATGCTGTTTCATCTATATTAACATTTTTATTAATATATTGTTAAACAAATTTAAGAAAAAGAATAACTTTTTATTACTTTTTCAAATGTAGTAACATACCTTTACAACAACTATTCAAGCATTGCTACTCGGAATGAGATTAGAATATTTGAACTGCCAGCACCACCTATATTGAAATTGAATACTCCAGCTCCTTCTGCATGTCCATAAATACCACCCCGTTCAAACCATGGACTACTAGGAACAAGAAAATTGGACCAATCTGAATACCAACCAGCTGTTTCACTTAGCGCGTGCCCGTAGCATATTCCTGAGTTACATGCCGTTGTTATCTCTGTTGTCGTATATGAATCGTAATATTTACTTGCTGGTGCACTACTAAATCCTGCATAATTACTACTTGAGGTTGCTCCCCATGTACTACTTGCTCCTGTGTAATATCCCATTACATACTCTGAAGCTCCTCCGTTCATATCATACACTCCATATATTGTTCCTGTCGTGCTTGCCCCTGTCCCATTTAAATTCGCATTATATTTATATGGACATGAATCACTTGTTGAATTTGCATCTGGCGTTCCTGCACTACATCCTGTCCATATTGAATTATTACTATCCATATGATTATTTATATATACTTCCTTATTTATTCCACTATAACTGCTATTTCCCCTCTTTCCATATTTACTTTGACTTAAGTATGCCACTGCTCCCCATTCACTATTCTTCATCATATGCGCATCTGCACTCGTATTTATTCCATAATTATTTCCTGATGCACTGAATTTTTGTGCTGTTGTAAATTGGGTACTGACATTCTGAATTCTTAAAGAAATTAAATTTGGTTTTATTGTTGGCGTACTTGCACTTCCTGTTGTTTCAAATTTTCCTACCCAGATTCCAGCCAATTTCGTCCCTCCGAAATTAAATGCTGGATGGATTTTATAATTACTACTTGGACTTGTCTTATTTGTTGATATAAAGTTTATATTTATCTGACCAGGTTGTGCTTGTGTTCCACCTGCATAGTTTATACCTAAATTCGTATACTGGTATTCATATCTTGGGATCCATACAAAGTATGCATTTATTGCACTCTCTGGTATTGTTGTTCCTACTGCTACATTCCTATAACTACTTGTTACTGAAGCTGCATTCGCCCACATTTGTTTACTATAGTCATACCATTGATTAGATCCACTTTTATTTTCACTATCTGCTCTTATCCAACTACTTCCATTCCACTTGATTGGGATTAATCCATTTGCTAAACTTGGTTTCTGTGCCCCTGTTGTATCTACATTTGGTGCTTTTATTATGATTGTTTTACTTGCTGATGCTGTTAATCCATTTACTCCTGTTGCTGTACATGTTACTGTATGGGTTCCTACTGCTAATGTACTTGTATTTGTTGCTGTACAACTCACTGTTCCTGTTCCACTCACACTCCATGTTGGTGTATTAAAGTATGTACTTTGGATTGCATTACTTGCTCCTTTATTCACTGTTGCACTACTTTCACTTTTTACTGTAAATGTTGGCGCTGTTTTATCCACCTTCGCTGCTCTTGATATTGAACTACTTACATTTCCTGCATTATCCACTGCTCTAAAGTATCTTGTATGCGTTCCATTACTACCTAATAAATAGATTCCTGTTGCTGTATAATTATAATCTACCCAATTACTATTATCTGTTGATATTTGATATTTCACTATTCCACTTGTTGTATCTGTTGCCCCTGTTGGGCCTGGATTACTTTGGGTATTTGCTACATATACCTCTTGTGTTGCCCATGTACTTCTATCATATCTACTCCAACTTCCATACACAAATTCCATTGTTGTTGGCGCTGTTGGCGCGTCCACATCGATTTTATATTCTCCACTATCCAAAGTGCTCGGATTTCCGTATTCATCACTTCCATTTAATTTAATTACATATGTTCCACTTTCATTTAGAGGAATATCTACTTCTGCACTTTTTCCACTCACACTTACATTACTTACCCCTTTTGATGTTCCATTTTTTATGACTTCATATATAAATGTTTTTAAGTTACTGTTGTCTGTTGCTGTTGCCTTTACTGTTTGTGCTTTTGTCCATTTTCCATTTGTACTTGCATTACTAAAATTCAATATTGGTCCTTCTGCTTCTACTACTGTGAACTTTCTTGTTACTGTTTCTTCATTACCAGCTTGGTCTATTGCTTTATAAGTTACTGTCTGTTCTCCTAGTGTTGCTGTTAGACTTCCTATTGTTTCTACTGTAGGATCTATTCCACTATTATCACTTACCGTTATTCCTGTTAATACGTTATATGAAGTTACTTCTGTTATTTTTAATATTGTATTTTCTGGGACTGTTATTGTTGGTTTTGTTTGATCTATTTTATAGATTCCACTTGTTACTGTTCTACTATTGTTGCTACTATCTACCACTGTTACTTCAATTTGATAGTTTCCTGTTCCTTCATTCAATGTAATATTTTCTCCATTTGTTATTGTTTGCTCTGTTCCTCTTACATTATCTTTTATAATTATATATTTAATCGTATTTACTTTTATATTATCTGTTGCTGTGATTGTAACAGTCTTACTTTTTACAAAACTACTTTCTTCATTTGGATTAATTACAATCTCTGGTTTTGTCTGATCCGTTACGATAAAAGTTCTCTCTTTACTACTTCTATTCCCGAGTGTGTCACTTACTGTATACGTTACTTTATAGGTTCCTGGTATTTTGTCTAATGTTCCTGAAGTAGTTACATTACTATTATCAATGACTCTATCTACATTGTCTGTCACTGTTACTCCTGTCATTAAATCATACCCTGACACTTCTTCTGATTCTAAGTTCACTGTCTCTGGATCAAATGCAATTACTGGTCCTTCTTTGTCTATTTTATATGTCTTACTTAATGTATTTGTATGATTATTGCTATCTGTTACATTGACTATCACTTCATAGATTCCCGTTTCATTTAATGTTAATGTTTTGGTTAACCCTAACACACTTTCTCTAGATAATGAAGCTCCATCTTTCTTTATTTCATAACTAAATCCAGTTACTTTATTTGGTCTTACTCCACTTACATTGATCAAAACTTCTTTTTCTTGCTCATACGTTTCATTTGAATCCGTCATTGTAATAATTGGTAACATATTTAATACAGCGACTTCTCTTTCCACTGATACTGTTTTTTCATTATTGCTTGTACTATAAGTAATGATATACGTTCCTTCTACTCTTGTATCAATACTTTCCACAACTTCATTATTCTTACGAATCTCAGTTGTATATTCTAAAGCATCTCCTGCTTTTGTTCTTGCTACTGCTCCTAACTCTTTATATACACCATTTAATTCCACATAAATCATAGAATCCCCATTTAAAGTAATCACTGGATCTTCTTTATTTAAATCTGGTACTTCTCCTGTTGGATTCTTACTAATTTCTATTTCTTCTTCTTTTCCATTCGCACAATATTCTTTATTACAAATATTATTAATAATGATGTTTCCATCTCCATCTACATATATAAATCCATTTCCATCTATTCTTCCACTTATCTTTACGATCTCATCTCGTTTTTTATCGTTCACCGTTAATAAACTTAATTCTGATCCCTCATAAAAATATTCTCTAGGAACCAAAAAATCATCATCTGATAAATCTATACGTACTGCTTCTATAATTCCATCAATACTCCGCTCAAATGCAGCCTTTTTAGACTTACCAACTACGTTCAAAATAATAGGAGACACAATTAACGCAATTACTCCTACAATTATTATTACTGCCAAAAGTTCTATTAGAGTAAAGGCTTTATTCCTTATGCCC
>CANAXT010000076.1 GCA_947365915.1 uncultured Mycoplasmatota bacterium | reverse complement strand
TTATTTGATCGTTTTTTTGAGCGAATATTTCGGCTGTTGCGGCCCCTATTCCTTTGCTTCCGCCCGTAATTAGTACTACTTTTTGATTCATGCTCTTCCTCCTCAAAGTGATTGATTATTCTTTCAAAGTTTTCCACAGGAACTTGTTTCATTAAGTTGCAGTAATGTTCAATATATTGATCAAATTCTTTTATGTTTTTGGCTTTTTCTACTAGTTTTATCATCATCGTAATGGTAAGTGGTAGAATGGTTACATTTGACGTTGTTGCTTCGTACCTGTAATAGCGAATGGTGTCTTCATGAATATAAGGTGCGATTAATAGAGCTTTGGTTGTTTTTCCGTCTTGGTTGTTGTGCGCTAAATGTCTTGCGACGGTTGTGGTTTCTGAATTTAGTTGTTGGGTTCTATTTCGTATGGTTGTGACTTCTATATTGTATATGATTTGATCATCGATCATTTCTATGTCTGCATGTTTTCCTGGAGCTTGGGAAAGGGGTAGTCCATCGTCATCTAATACTAAGTTTGATTTTAGTTTTTCTTTTCCGAATTTGTGAGCAAATAAAAGGGTTGTAAACCATTCTAGTCTAACATATTCTTCGATGTCTGATAGACTACTCGTTCCATCCATTGTATGGTTAATTAGGTTTAATTCACAAATGATTTTTTCTTTTGGAAACTGGGAGTAGTCTTGTTGTTCGAAAATATATTGATAGTATTTTCTATTAATTTCATCATAATCTTTTTTTGTTATTTTTCGGTTTTCTAATTCATAATGGATTTTTTTGGCTTTTTCTTTTAGGATTCTATAATAGTTGCTGGATTGGTTTTCCCATGGTAACATTAGGTGTTCGATATATTCATAGTAGTCATCGGCATCACGATGTTTTTTCCACTTGTAATTTTTGTTTTCTTCTAATAATAGTTCTATTTTTCCAAGTTCGTGTTGGTTAAAGTTAATATATCTTGTTTTAAAGGATCTTTTTTCGGATAATAATCCTGTTTTTTTGAATTTTCGCATGACTTCATCGGCATAGCTAGCTGAGCCAAATAAGGTTCCATCTTCATATTTTTGAATTTTGTTTTTTTCTAAGTATTTTTTTGCGTATTCTTTATTTTCTTTGATTTGGTATTTTTTTCGGTATTGAATTATTTTGTTACAAATGCTTTTATAGTCACAGTTTTTCATGGTTAAAATGAATATGCTCAGTTCATAGAGGGTAATGCCTTTGAATTCTTTATTTTTGTAATGTTTTTTTAGGTAATCAATACAAAATAGTGTGTTTAAAAATGGGTTGGATTTATTTTTTACGTTGTCTCTGGTGGGACTTCCATATTCTAGTCCGATCATGGCTTTGGTGTATACATCTAGTTCGTCTACGTCATCTTTTAATAATTCGTTACCAAGTTCGGTTAATCGAATTCGATATTTTCTAGAGGTTCCAAGACGCTGTATTAGGGCTTGGTTTTCTAGAGTCATGATGTAGTCACCAATTCTTCCTGTAAAACCGTTTTTTGGACAGTTTTCAGTTAGTACTTTTGTGATTTCTTCTTCGGTGAGTCGTTCTCCACAGCTTATTTTTTCTTGTGCTTCTTTTTTGATTTTGTTTGGTATTAGTGTTCCTGTTTGAATGGCTTCTTTATACATTTCGATGCGAACGGCATCAGTACAAAGTTTTCCTTCATATTTTTTGAAAATTCTTAAGAATTCGATGTTTTTTTCTGGAGGACGAATACTGGTATTAAAACAGTATAGTTTGTATCCTTCTCTATTTCCTGATACTCCTTTTGGCATAGTATACCTCCTAAAAGTTTGTAATTAATACTTCTTCTGCTTCGCTTTTGTTTTTTCTTCTATAGTTGGCGTTTCTATATTGTCTATGGATATAGTGAATGTGATATTTTGTTGCCCATTCTTTTAAAATGATGTTTTCTTTTCCGTTTGATTTTAGTACGTTTGATAGGGCAAATCGGATGTTTTGACTATTTAGTTTGTCTAAAATTTGTAGTAAGTCAAGTTCATCTGTTTCTCTCCAAGATGCGTTATAAGGGGCATCTGTGATTAGGTATGGAGGGTCGAAGTAAAATAGGTCATTTTCGGTTGCCCCCTCATATAGTTTTGGGTTTCTAAAGTCATAGTTGTAGAACTCGAGGTTTTTTTGTTTCATGACTTCTGCATATTCGATTGTTTTTTTTCTTAGGGATTCTGTATAGTCTACTTTTCCCACTGGTACATTGAATTCTCCTTTGGTGTTGAAGCGTAGATAGTGGTTAAATCCAAATATGTTAAGGGCAAATAGTTTTTCTGTTGTTGGATTATTGTTGTAGTCTTGTTTGAGTTTTTGAAATGCTTCTTTGTTATAGATCGATAGTCCTTCATGTTTTTTTTCTGGGTAGTGTTTTCTTCCTTTTCGGTAACTATCTGTGAATTTATAATTTGTAATGATTTGATCGATGTCTTGAATGATTTTTTCTCCACTGTTTTGGTTAAAATATTTTAGTAATTGAATTGTGGTTTTTTGGTTATCATTGAGTACGATATTTTTTATGTTTGAGTTTAGTGATATGATGGCACTGCCTGCGAATATTTCTGTGATTTTGGTTATATTTTCTGGAAAGTGTTTTAATATTTGGTCTACGACTTTGGCTTTGTTTCCAGAGTAGTTTAGTGGTGAATTAATCATTTTTATCCATCCTTGCTAAGGCTGTTTCAAAATATTTTTTGTCTATTTCTGATCCGATGCAGTTTCGATTTGTTGTTTGGCAGGCTTTGGCGGTTGTTCCTGATCCTAGAAAAGGGTCAAAGATGAGGTCTTCTTGGTTGGTATGTACTTTGATGATGTCTTCCATGAGTCCTAGATGTTTTTGTGTTGGATGTAATCGTTTTTTTCCTCCTAGTACAACTCCTGTTTTATATAATGGTCTTAGGTAGCCTTTTTCTTTTGGTTTGTTGAAAGTCCAAGGCTTTCCTGGTTTTACTGCCCAAATAGCAAATTCGCAATCGTTTACATATCTTCGATCGACGTTTCTTGGCATTGGATTGTTTTTTTCCCATCTGATAATGTCTTTGACAATGAATCCGCTTTTTGTTAGTTGTTCTGATATGGTTGTAAAGTTTTTCCAATCGTTAAATATGATAAATGTTCCACCTTTTTTTATGAGTGGTGCACATGTTTTAATCCATTTTTTTTGGTCAAAGTTGTAGTCCCATTCTCCGTAGTTCATTCCATTCCTTCCCATGTTGGAATAGCCTAGTTGATGGGTTCTACTGACTCCATATGGAGGGTCTGTAATAATGGCGTCAAATTGTATTTTTTTTCGTTTTAATCGTTTGACTGTTTTTCTATAGTCTTCGTTGTATATTTTTATTTCGCTCATAAGATTACCTCCATTTATATTATATCATGTGAAAACATTATTTCGCAATATTAGTGTTTGATTGTGTGCAAAAAAGAATCGTTAGGATTCTTTGATTTCTACGTTTTCATGTGACATAATTTCTTTGATGAAATTTGATTGCCATTTTGTTTGGTTTGGACACATGATATAAATTTTATTTTTGGTTCTGGTAAGCGCTACATAAAAGAGTCTTCTTTCTTCTGGATAATCGATTGGACTTTTTTCTTTGTTATGAATGAGCTCGATTAGTGGATGGTCTTCAATTTTACTTGGGAATCCATATGTATCATCTAAGGCATTTAATAGTATTACTTGATCATAGCCCAGTCCCTTGGCTTTATGAACGGTTAAGAATTCAATCTGCATTTCTGGTTTTTCTTTTAAAATGATGTTATCGTAAGTTCCTTTTTTAAAGTATTTTGATTCTATGATTGGGTCAATATCTTTGTTGTATCTTCCAAGTAATAGTATTTTTTGGTTTTCTGAGTCTAGTTTGAGTAATAGTTCTTGTAGTTTTTTTGGTAAATCATTGATCTCATTTTCTAAGTCTTCTTTGTATTCGATGAGTTCTACTGGTTTATATAGGTGTTTATCAGAAGTTAGCGTTTTTCCAAATTGTTCGGTGTTTTGGCTGACAAAATGACCTGCTAAGTCTATGAGTTCTTGACTATTTCGGTATGTTTTTGAGATGTTTACTATTTCTGCATACCCCATTCGTTCATAGAATTTGGTAAATAGTTCGATGTCGGATCCGGAAAACGAAAATATGGCTTGCCAGTCATCTCCTACTGCTACAATTTTAGAGTCAAAAATATCGGATAGTCGTTTTGCGAAGTTGTAGCGTCCTGTTGAAATGTCTTGATATTCGTCAATGATGATATATTGATAATCTAGTTTTTTGTCTTTTAGTTGTTCCATGTTTTGATAGGCAAAGTTAATCATATCTGCAAAGTCGATTTTATTTTGTTCTTTCTTGTCCATTTCATATTGTATATAAAAGGAGCGTGCGATTTCTAGTTGTTTTCTTAATGTTGGATCTTCTGTTTTCTTTATTAATTTTTTAAAGTCTTCTTTTTGATAGTTTTGTTCTTTAAATATGGAAATAAATGTTTTCATTAAGTTGATAAAGTTTATGAATAATGAGTCTTGTGATGTTTCCATTAATCGATAAAAGATTTCTTCTTCTGTTTTTTTATCTCTAATGATTAAATGTTTATCTAGTTGATAAGATAGTTGTGGTAGATAACTGGTTTTGTTTTCATATTGTCCAAATAGTTCTATGAGGTCAGTATTATATTTTTGATGAATTTTTCTTTTGTTGTATATTGTTTTTTTGTAGTCTTTATCGTAAGAAGAAATGGTTTTATTTTTGTTTAGTTTTGCCATTCCATAGTATTCGATATATATAGTGTCTCCTAAGTCATGAATTGTGAAGTCTGGTTTGTAGGTTCTATTTTGGTTTAGCTTTTCTGGAAATAGTTCTTCATAGGTATAATGAATTCCGTTTTTGTATAAGTAATTAGCAATTTTTACTTCTCCTTCTGATTTTACATATTCTCCATTAATTGTTTTGTGGTATTTGGTTCTTTGTTTGATACGTTTTGTGTTTTCTTTGGATAGGTTGTTTTTACATTGTTCATATTTTCGTTTGGTGTAGTATTCCCAATAGTCGTTAAAGTTTTTATATTCTAAGCATGATTCATCAAAGTGAATGTGGTTTGGGAAAGATTTCATTAGTGACTGAAGTAGTTTTTTGTTTGGAAAAACAATGTTTTTGACATAACTTGATAATAGTTCGTATTGTCCTGAACTTCCCATGATGGATACTTTTTCTTTGGTTATTTTTCGAATGATTTCTATTCCTAGTTTGTGGAAGGTTAAAACGGATACTCCTAGTTTGAAGTCTTGATTGATTCTCTCATCTAATTCGTTTGCTGCTTTGTTTGTAAAGGCGAGTAATATGATTTGTTCTGGATCTATTTTTTTGATGTCTACTAGGTATTTTACTTTGGCTGCCATAGTGGTTGTTTTTCCGCTTCCTGCTCCTGCTATAACTAAGGAATAGTCTTCATCCATTAATATTGCTTTTCTTTGTTCTTCATCTAATAAAATATCAGAGTCGATACCATCAAACATATGGTCAAAGTAGTCTTTGTGTTCTTTTAATTTTGTTTTTATAAATTTTTGATTGTGTTCGTCAATCATGTTGTAACCGTTTTGACTTAGTGTTAGTATTTTTTGGTATATTCTAGTTTCTTTGTCATTGTATTTTAAAATATTTTGAAACAGTTCTTCATATTGGTCTAAATATTTTTCATATGTTTTTTTTGATATATAACAATCCCTACTACATAATTGATAAAATTCGTCAATACATTTTTCCATTTCTTCTATTTGTACCACCATATGCTTCACCCTATTATTCAGTATAACATGTATTGAGTCTATTCGGCAAGTTTTTGGGCTAAACCTTTTCCAAATTTATTCATGGTTTTTCCAATCCCTATAAATTACCCTTTCATCACTTTATTGTATTTCCATAATTGATGTATCTATATTCCAATATCAATTAATAATTTTGGCCTTCATAGCACTATAATTTCTACTATCAATGACTAATTCTTTCATATTATCATTTTCTGATTGTTAATTTCACAATTGGCTAAGACGAAAGAAAAAAATCTTAGTTTTCACTAAAATCCTTTTCTATTTGTTCCACTTGCTCTTTTGATAATTCTGTAATTTCCATAATGGTTTCCATATCAA
>CANAXT010000075.1 GCA_947365915.1 uncultured Mycoplasmatota bacterium | reverse complement strand
TTTATTTAATATATTTCTATCAAATAATTCATCAATAACTTGTTCGTAAATAGTACATTTTTAGTACAAATTAAATCTAATTTTAATACATTTTATTCATTGTATTTAATAAAACAATATATTTAGTTAAAGATATAATTGCATTATTACTAGGTAGATATATTTTATCTTCATTGTCATAAAGTAGAGCAATAAGAGTATTCTTTTTATTACTAACGATTATCTTATATGGTTCTTGAACACTTAGGTTTGTTTTATCAAATCTTATCAAATGTCCATCTATAAACTCAACTTCTAAGTTTCCCATACTAACTTTCATTGTTAGTTTCTTTTTAATTTCACAAGGAAATTCTAGATTTTCTATGGTCGTTTTCATAAAATTTCATCAACTCCTTTAAACAATGAAAAAAGCCCATAATATCAAATATTATGAACTTTATATATAGTAAATCGCCAAAGTGCGACTTTGTGCCTCTTTGGTGCTTGTGGTGGGAATCGAACCCACATGATCAAAGATCACACGATTTTGAGTCGTGCGCGTCTACCAATTCCGCCACACAAGCGACTACAAATTAATTATACCACATTTTAAAAAAAATGAACCCATAAATTAATAAAAATTAATCTATTGGCACAGCCATTCTAACATATAACTGTTTCATATCCACAGCTACCACATCATACCTTGATTTCCTTTGATCAAATTTCTGTAAATTTGATATCATACAAGACAACTCATCATAAGTAATTGGTGAAAACACTTTAATTGTACCCTACTTTATCTTAAAAACCTTATCATAAACATTAGGTAACTTTAAAAGTGCAGACACAATAATCTCACCATCCATCCCAAACAATATCAAATCATCCTCAGAAGCATCTAACCCTTGACTTTCATAATAATACCATCTTTTTCTTGTATAGGTAAAGTATAACCAAAAAAATCACGCTATATCTGCAAAATACTTTTCCCAAAAAATTCATCATTTTCATGATTCATCGGTAAAACTCTAACTTCCATAAAACAATCGCCTCTAAATATCCTCTTTATATTTTGACTCAAATAAATCAACCTGCTTATCATCACTGACACTCATCTCTATCTTTGGTAAATCATCAATCGAAGACAAACCAAAATAGTCCAAAAAATCCTTAGTAACACCATATAAAGTAGGTTTTCCTGGTAAATCTGACTTTCCTACTTCCTTAATCAAATTTTTAAGCAATAACCTTCTCACATGATGAACACTAGAAATACCACGAATCTCATCAATCTGAACCCTAGTAATAGGATTATTATAAGCAATAATTGCCAACGTCTCCAAAGCAGCATCTGACAACTTTCGATTCTCCTCAATAGTTACCAACTTTTGATAATATGACTTATGCTCCTGCTTTGTTACCAACTTATAACAATTTCCTAAAAAAGCAATCTGAATTCCTCGATCATCACGCTTATAATCATCATCCAGATCTGAAATCAACTTTTGAAACTCATATTCGCTCACCTCTAATATATTTTGTAACTCCTTAGCAGTTAGCCCTTCCTCTCCAACCACAAATAATATACCTTCCAAAATCGCCTTTTTATTCACTAGTATCACTTCCCTTTGCCTCTAACACAATTTGATTAAAATTATGATCTTGAGTAATATAAAGCTCCTGTTTCCGTGCCAGATCCAAAATAGATAAAAATGTCACAATCACATAATCCTTTGTAACAATTTCAAACAATTCACGAAACTCAATTTTCTTTTTCCTAGCAAGCAACGACCGAATCTCATTACTTCGAGCAGACACAGAATACTCTTTCTTAGTAATCTTCGTTTGAAGCGGTTTTTCAAGCTCTTTTCTCTCCAACATCTTTCTAAACGCCTCTAACAAATCCTCTAATCCAATATCCAATTCAATATTTTCATAAGAAATATCCACATACTCCTTTAAACTCTCTGGATTCTTTGAAAAATACTCCCGACGTTGCTCTTCCAACTCTTGCAATTTAGGAGTAACCTCCTTATACCGTTGATACTCAAGCAAACGCTCAATCAAACGTTCCCTTGGATCCTCCTCATACTCATCCTCATTATCCACACTTCGCTTTGGTAATAAACTATTCGACTTCATCTCTATTAACTCAGCAGCCATAGTTAAATACTCACTTGCAATATTCAAATTCATCTTCTCCATACAATGAATATATTCCATATACTGTTCCGTAATCTTACCGATTTCAATATCAAAAATCTCAATTGATGACTCCTTCACCAAATGTAATAACAAATCAAGTGGCCCCTCAAACTCTGATATCATTACCTTGTATTCCATTTTACCACATCCAATATATTTATTATATCAAAGTGACATTTAAAAAACAACATTCCATCATGTTGCTTACTTATGAACAAAAGTTAACTTAAAAAAATCATATAACTTATGCACCATACAATAATCACCTGACTGCAAACGATTCCGAAATTGACTGAAAATTTCTTCTACAGAATCTTCTACTTTCCCAAAACACTCAAAATACAAATACTTTAACTTCTCATTTGCCTTTTCCTTTTTACTCTTATACAACTCATCTAACACAAACTTTTCCATTTTTTGTTCCCGGCGAGTCTTCAATGGATGATAAACTTCATTCCCTAACATCTTATACTCCAAACAACTTTCTTGTAAACGATTACTAACATCCAACACATCAACCTCTTCATCTACCAACAACATACTTTTTTTCACACTTTCTCCATCACGATTAAACTTCAGTGCGAACACATTACTTCCATCAGTAAATAAAGTAGCATACTCAATTGTATCAACATCTTTACTCGTAAAAACCTCTGTTCTATGACGAATACGTTCTAAAAAATCATCAGAAACTCGAATCTTATAATCACGTATATCTAGTAAAGTCTTACTATCAACCCGATAAAGAGGTATCTTCCGAATATGAACAATATTATCATTCAAATTCCATTCAAAGAAATCATATAACTGACGATTAAAATTAAGTAAAATATCATAAATGTAATTCATATTTTTTCCCTCCTGGTGTATAAATTGATAAGAAAATAACAAATAAGCCAATGATAAAATATTGACATTCTATTCTCCTAACTATAAACTGCACATATTCTGAAAAATTATACCCAACAGTCATTAAATTACAATAACTTATTATATATACTGCGCCAATCGTAGATAATCCAAAGCCAATCAAAAAAAAGAAAACGCGCACCAATTTGTCATCACCTAATTCAATTTTATTAAACAAACATAAAAAAATGTCCCAAAAAATAGGATTGACAAAAAAACTTTTTTTATGATACCATACAATCAAGTTGGTGATATATGAAAAACTTTACAATGAAAGATGAAAATTTTATCTGTGAAAACTGTAATAAAAAAGTAGAAAAATTACACTACACAGCACGAGATCACTGTCCTTTTTGTCTAGTTTCAAAACATGTTGATATACTTCCAGGTGACCGAAAAAATAATTGCCATGGATTACTAAAACCAGTTGGAATCGAAAAATTTAAAAATAGCTATAAAATCATTTATCGTTGCGATAAATGCTCTCAAATGCATAAAAATATTATGGCAAATGATGACAACATGGACTTAATTATCAATCTTTCCAATCACACCAAATACTAAAAAAGATCAAACTGATCTTTTTAATATCCAAACATCTTTACTAAAAATGGAAGCGCAATTACAAAAGCACCAACAATTGCAAACAGAATAATAATAAAAATCCAATTATTTTTCTTTTTTTGTGTAATCTCTGTTTCATTAAGACTTACTTGTCCTACTTCTGTTGGAACTCCTGAATCAGACTGAATCATATTATTAGAATCAATGACAGAAACTGGATCTGACTCTGCCACCTCTGCTGGCGCAGCATTTTGATCTATCACAGGAGTAAGCTCTACTGCTACCTCTGGTTGAACCTCAACAGGAGCTGGCGACTCATTCACCACCTGTTCCACTGTTTGATCAGATCCCAACTGAGTTGGCTCAGGAGTCACTGCTTGCGCAAAATCTTCCATTAAATTTACAGATTCATTTCCACCTAATACAGGTTGTTCATTTGCAGAATTTTCTACATTTAATTCCTTTTCGTTCATAATTTTCCCTACCTTATCTAAAAACATTATATCAAAAATAAACAAAAAAAAATAGCACAATTTGCAATTTTTCTTCAACAATATCAAAAAAGACAACACCACGTTATCTATTTTCCTTTTTTAGGTGTATATTCAATAATATCCTGAACATTACAACCAAGTACTCGACAAAATTCAGAAAGAACAAACAAATCGACACGACTAATATTGCCTAAATAATATCCCTGAATTGTTTCAAAACGAAAACCAGATTCATTACATAATTTGTTCTTAGACATTCCTCTTTCTTTCATTCGATCCGCTAACTTAAATTTAATATCTCCATGTCCTTTTGAAATCCTTTTATCCATGCATAACCACTTCCTATATAAAGAATAACACTTATTCAAAGACTTGACATTCTACATTAGTATGTAGAAATTGATTTTTCATTGATATTTTATAGTTTTCCCACTTACATTTTATTAGACTATCATAACAAAATAACAATCACATAAAATAAAACTAGGTGATTTTATGGAATTTCAATCAAATAAATTATATCCAGTACCTAAAGTACAATCAAAAAATATGAAATACGCAAAATTATTACTAAAAAATTACGCCGGAAATACCAGTGAAGATACAGCAGTCCATCTTTATACATTTCAAAATATGATATTATCAAACGGGTATCCTCAAATTGCAAACGATCTATTTCATATTTCTGTTGTCGAAATGCATCATCTAAAATTATTGGGAAAAACAATTTCCTTACTTGGAATGTCACCAGAATTTATTACATATAATTCTGATAATAAACAATACTGGTCTAGTAAAAATGTAGATTATATAACCTCTTTAAAAGACATTTTAAATTTAAATATAAAACAAGAACAAACAGCCATCCAACAATATTTAGAACACTACGAAATAATAAAAGACCCATACATTAGAAACTTACTGAAAAGAATCATTGAAGACGAAAAAATTCACTTAGAATATTTTCAAAAACAACTCTCAATATTAAAATAAAAATATGGATTTCCATATTTTTTTATACATAATGGTCGAAAAGACAGGATTTGAACCTGCAACCTCTTGAACCCGAATCAAGTGCTCTACCAAATTAAGCTACTTTCCGATACATAAAGTTAATCTTTTTTCATCAAACAAAAAACATCCTGCCTTCTACATATCCTTATTTCAAAATGAAAAGAACTTATCTTTTTTACTAGACCACCATAATCAAGAAAAAAATTCTAGATTTTTTCTCACACTTTTTCCTCATCAAAATCAAAATTCATTCGATAACTATATTTCCGAATATTTAATTTCCAATACAGTTTTCTAATAAACGGATTTTCATAAAACTCTCTTGTCTCAATAATTTTTATATTATGATTATAACAAAACTCTAAAAATACTTCTAACAGCAAAGTTCCAATTCCTAAATTACGACATGAAACATCAACAATAAGAAACTCCAATATTGCTGTAGAATGATATGTTAATTCTGCACTTATTGATACCATATGAGCATATAAAAATGCAATCGCTACTTCTTCCTTTTGAGCAACATAAAAGAAGGCATAATCACATGGACGTTTCTTCAATAATACATTTTTCTTACAACGCTTCCAATTATTTTCCAACAACCTACTACAAAATTTTACTTCTTCTTCTACTGTTACTGCAACAATCTTAAAATTCATGAGTATCCCCTTTTATCCATCAGTACAACTCACAACTTACTTCATAAAACAGCAAAATTCAAATTTATAGTATTAAAATATCTAAACCACCTTTCTAGTTCAATTATATCAAATTGGGTTTACAAAGTCTATCATCTTCTAAATAATATTCAAATCTAAATTTCTATATAAACAAAGATTAGTAACATAACCACTTAAAAACCTTCACTATAATAAAACATAATATCCACATCATGTAAAACTATTTTATATAACTACTAAAATGGTGACATACTCCCACCACTTAAATAAGAAGTGGGGGCTTCTTGCTCAAGGTTAGCAACCTAACCAGTATCAACAAGC
>CANAXT010000074.1 GCA_947365915.1 uncultured Mycoplasmatota bacterium | reverse complement strand
ATGGAGTAACAAAAGGAGTAAACAATGTAAGTGTAAGTGGAAAAAGTGCAGAAGTGGATATAGCATTAAATGAAAGTGGAACATATGTAATTAAATTAAATGGAAGTGATGAATACGGAAATCCGAGCACTTTCTCTAGTGGAGAATATAAAATCGATGTAGATGTGCCAACAGCGCCCCCAACAATGGAATATGTATATGCAGATTGGAGTAGGTATAATAGAAGCACATGGGCAACACAAGATGTATATGTAGCAAATACCCAAACGAATCCAGGCCCAACAGGAGCAACAGATACAACAAGTGGAATAGCAAAATATCAAATATCAACAGATAATAGTAATTGGGTAGATTATAATTATACAGGAACAGGAATCTATTTATTAAGTACAGATGGAATGCATACAAGATATTTTAGAGCAGTAGATGAAGCAGGAAATGTAAGTAGTTCAATATCAAGAGCAGCAAAAGTGGATAAAACAGCGCCAAAGATAACAGTAAAAAGTAATTCAAGTGTAACAGTAAATAAAGGAGCAAGTAATGCGATTCAGAGTACCTACTTTAACACACCAACATGGAGTGTGAGTGGAACAGGAACAGTAAGTTGTACAGTAACTAATACAAGTAGCTTAGCAGTAGGAACTCACACAATAACATGTACGGCAACAGGAGTAAATGGGTTAACAGCGAGTGCAAGTAAAACAATTATAATTCAAGATCCAATACAACCAAATTTAGCAACAGGATTAATACCAATAAAATGGAATGGAAGTAATTGGATAAAAGCAGATTCTAGTAATCCAAGTGGTTCAAATCAATGGTACGATTATAACTCACAAATGTGGGCGAATGCAGCTTCAGTAACAAGTAGTTATAGGAATGCATCAGTAGGATCAACAATACCAGAGAGTGCAATAAATGCATACTTTGTATGGATACCAAGATATGAATATCAGTATACAAATTTAAGTACAAGCTATGCAGGAGGAAGTGCAGCAACGCCAGGTCAGATAAATATAAACTTTATAGCAATGTCAAAAAAAAGTCCAAGTACAAATTACAAAATCCATCCAGCGTTTACATTTGGAAGTACACAACTAGCAGGGTTCTGGGTAGGAAAATTTGAGACAACAGGAGATGCAAGTACACCAACAATCAAACCAAACTTAAGTTCACTAAGAAGTCAGAATGTAAGTACCCAGTTTACAACAGCGCAGAAGTTCAGTGCGAGCGGAAATAGTTACGGAATAAGCACTTCGGCAGATGCCCATATGATGAAGAATAGTGAATGGGGAGCAGTGGCATATTTATCACAGAGTAAATATGGAAAAAGAGGAAATAGTAGTTATAGCGGAGCAAATAAAGAAGTATACATAAATAATAATAGTAACTATGTAACAGGATGTAGTGCAGGAGCGCCAAGCACAAGTAGTGTATCATCATGTACAAATGCATATAATGTAAGTCCAGGAGGAACAGGAGCCTCAACAAGTGGAACAATATACGGAGTATATGACATGAGTGGAGGAGCATGGGAATACGTAATGGGAGTATATAATAGTACAATAAAGAATGCAGGATTTAGTAGTTTACCAGCAAGTAAGTATTATGATAATTATACAAGTACAGATGCAACAACAGCATGTAATAGTGGAATATGTTACGGACATGCACTAAGTGAGACGAGCGGATGGTATTCTGATTACGCCATCTTCGTCGATTCGAGTTACCCGTGGTTCTCTCGTGGCGGGGGCTATGACGCTGCGACGGATGCAGGAGTGTTCGCTTCGCTCTACGGCGGTGGTAGTGCGAGCAGCAACAGCTCGTTCCGTGTTGTTTTACTTGGGTAAGAACGCCCTAAATATTAAATAAAGAGAAAAAACTATAATACTAATAATCGTATAAAAAGATTCTTTTACCATTTAGAAAGAATCTTTTTTATAAAACTATATACATTGACAGATAAGGTATATTGTGATATTATATAATTGAACAGGAGGGATAGTTTGTCAATCACTTCAGATATTATTAGAGGTCATACAGAAACAATTATTTTAAGTCATTTATATGAAAAAGATAGTTATGGTTATGAAATCAATAAAATGATTAAGCAGAAAACAGATCATCAATATGAACTGAAAGAGGCAACATTATATTGCGCATTTAAAAGATTAAAAGAGAATGGGTATATTGAATCTTACTGGGGAGAACAAGCAGTAGGAGCTAGAAGACGATATTATCGAATTACTGAAGATGGGAAAAAATATTATAAAGAGTGTAAAAAAGATTGGGAAAATACAAAAAAAATTTTGGATCAATTAATTTAGGAGGGACTTATGAATAAAGTAAAAAATTATGTGAATGATTTGTTTAAAGAGGTAAAAAGTACTAGAAAAAGTGAGGAATTAAAGGAAGAATTGATTGCTGATTTGGAAGAAAAATATCAGGATTTGATAGAAAGTGGAACGAATGAAAAGGATGCTTATAATGAAGTAATTCGTGGTATTGGAGATATTGATGAATTGTTGGAAAGTTTAAAATTTCCTTCTTATAGAGAACAGTTAAATATTAGAAAGAAAAATGCGTTTGTTGTATCTCTTTGTATTGGATTATATATTTTGGCTTTAATTAGTGTGATTGTATGTGAAGAGTTGTTAGAATTACCAGATACAATATCTGCGATTTGCTTTTTTGGGATTGGAGGATTTGCTACTTGTATTTTAGTATATCATTTTATGTCTGTGCCAAAATATGAAAAAGAAAGTGATACTTTGGTGGAAGAATTTAAAGAGTGGAAACATACAAAGAACAAAAATAAACAATTAATGAATGCATTAAGTACAATTACTTGGTTGTTGATTTTAATTATATATTTTGTGATTAGCTTTCTATTTGAATGTTGGTATATTAGTTGGGTACTTTTTTTAGTAGCGCCTCTTATTACCACGATTATTGGATTGTTTGTAGGAATGGGTGAAGAGTGATATGAAAGATAGTACAAGGATAATTTTAATTGTGATTTGTTTTATATTGGTTTTATTTTTGATTGGTGTTCTAGTTTGGGGTATTGTTATGGGAGATTTTGACTATAATGGAAATCAAAAAATCGTAAAAGAAGAACATTTTGATATGGAATCAGTTGATGAAATTACAATCACTACGCGTTCTTCGGATATTCATTTTCTAGAAACAGAAGAAAAAGAAATTCGAATTGTTCAAAAAAAGAGTGGAAAAGTGAAAGAAAATGATTTGTTTCAAGTTCGAAATCATGGTGGTGTTTTAGAAATTGAAGAAGGTCGTAATCAAAATGGTTTCTGTATTGGATTTTGTTTTGGTAGAAGCAGTGATTATGAAATTTATATACCAAATTCTTATCAGAAAAAAATGAGTATAAAAACAGCTTCAGGAGATGTACTTGTTCGTTTGGGAGCGGAATCTTTTTCTCAATTTCATGTTATAACAGTTTCTGGGGATATTCATATTAACAGTCGGGTTACTTCAGATTCTATTTCTTTAAAGAGTACATCTGGCGATATTGATACTGCTTATTTGAATGGTTCTTCTATTTATATGGGAACAGTATCAGGTGATATTGAAAATGAGACTTTAGAAGGATCAATTGAAATAAAAACAACTTCAGGTGATGTTGAAAATCATTTTGTAAAAGGTAGTACTCAAATTAGTAGTGTATCAGGAGAAGTTGAGATTGATGATTTTATGATTGAAGGTGAATCAAAAATTACTTCTACTTCAGGAGATATTGATGTGGTATTAAATCGTGAATCGTCTGTTAAAATGAGTGCGGATAGTGTATCGGGGGACATTCATTTTCCACATTCTGAATCGGTTGTTGGTGAAGGTATATATTCTCTTTATTTTAAAACAGTATCAGGAGATATTAGTGTGAAAACGGGAAAAGGGTATTAAAAAATTGTTTCATTTGAAATGATTTTTTTTCTGCATAACTAGTCCTTTTTTTTCATATTTTTTATTAGGTGAGAGTATGAAAAAGTGGATTGTTGTATTGTTTGTGTTTTTTGCTTTTAGTAGTGTACGTGCAATGGAAACAAGTGCGGCTTGTGCAATTGTAATGGATCAAAATAGTAATCGTATTTTGTATTCTAAAAATATACATAAAGTTCGGAGTGTTGCTAGTATTTCTAAGATTATGACTGGAATTATGGCGGTTGAATCTGGGAAGCTAGATGATAAGGTTACAGTTGGAGATGAGATTTTAAAGGCATATGGTTCGGCTGTTTATTTGCAAGTGGGTGAAACTTTGACACTTCGGGATTTGGTGTATGGACTTATGCTTCGGAGTGGTAATGATGCGGCTTTGGCGATTGCTACTCATGTGAGTGGAAGTGTGGAAAAGTTTGTAGAAGAAATGAATTTTAAAGCTAGAAAAATTGGAATGAAGAATACAACATTTCACAATCCACATGGTTTAGATGAAGAGGAAGGTAATTTGTCAACTGCTTATGATATGGCTATTTTGACAAGTTATGCAATGAAAAATAAAGATTATCAAAAAATTGTTGGGACAAAAAAATATACATTAAAGACAAATAAGAATCATTATGTGTGGAAAAATAAAAATAAGTTACTTAATACTTATCAATATACCACAGGTGGGAAGACAGGGTTTACAGAAATTGCGAAGCGTACTTTGGTTTCTACTGCGAGTAAGGATAATACGGATTTGGTGGTTGTAACATTAAATGATGGAAATGATTTTGAAGATCATAAGAATTTATATGAGGAGGCTTTTTCTTTTTACAGAACTTATACAGTTTTAGAAAAAGGGGAAGTGTCAATTCCAGGGGAAACTTATTATGAAGATTATAAAATCTATTTGAAAAATGATTATAAGATGATGTTAAGTCAAAATGAAAAAGGTAATATTATTTTAAAATATCAGTTGGAGAAAAAGAGAAGTTTTAAGTCTGGAGATCAAATTGGTATTGTCAAGGTAATGTTGGATGATAAAAAGTTTCATGAAGAGGCATTATATGTTGAGAAAAAAGAGTCTACAAAAGTTTCTTTTTGGAAGAGGTGGTTTGGTCATGATTAATAAAATTTGGGCGTTTTTTATTGTTGTTGGTAGTTTTTTTTGTCTTGTTACTGGGAAAGTAGATGTTTTAAATAATGAGATTTTAAATAGTGCGAAGAATAGCTTTGATATGGTGATTCAGTTATTTCCAGTGATGGCTCTTTGGCTTGGAATTATGAATATCGCTTCTGTTTCAGGTTTGTTAGCTGCGTTTGCTCGAAAGATTTCTCCTATTTTGGGTAAGTTGTTTCCTGAGATTCCAAAAAATCATGAGTCATTAAGTTATATTGCTTCTAATATTGTTGTGAATATGGCAGGGTTAGGGAGTGCTGCGACTCCGTTTGGTTTGAAAGCGATGAAGTCGTTACAGGAGATTAATCCTGATAAGTCGAAAGCGAGTCGAAGTATGATTACGTTTTTGGTTTTAAATACGAGTGGTGTTACGTTAATTCCAACAACGATTATTTCGCTTCGGATGATGTATCATAGTAGTGATCCTACGGGGATTGTGTTTGCTTGTATTTTAGCGACCACTTTTTCTACGATTGGTGGGTTATTTGTGGATCGGTTGTTGGCAAGGAGAAGTCGTCATGTTTAAGTTGTTGTCTAGTATGATGATTCCACTTTTAGTTTTGTTGGTGTTGATTCATGGAATATTTAAAAAAGTGGATGTTTATGATGTGTTTATAGAGGGAACGAAGGAAAGTTTTGGTATGATTTTAGAGTTGTTTCCGACTTTGTTAGGTATGATTCTTGGGATTAATATTTTTTTGAAAAGTGGAGTATTGGAGTTTGTGTTACAAGGTCTGGCTCCATTTTTTAGTTATTTGAAGGTACCTTTGGAAATTATTCCGATGGCGATTATGAGGCCGATATCAGGAAGCTCTACTTTGGCGATATTGAATAATATTTATGAGACTTTTGGTCCGGATGGGTATTTGGGAACTTTGGCTTCTGTGATTCAGGGTTCTACGGATACGACTTTTTATGTGTTAACGTTATATTTTGGAAGTATTGGGATTAAGAAGATTCGGTATGCGATGTGGGCAGGTTTGTGTGCGGATTTGATTGGTATTGTTGCTAGTATTGTGATTGTGAATTGTTTGTTTTAATTAACTGAATGGTTACATTTTGACAAAAATCGACTATAAGAAGGTATACTGTGTTTATAGTAAAGGACTGGTAGAATATGATAAAAGTAACAAATAGTAAACTTGGGGGGGGGGCATAAAAATCAAGGTTTT
>CANAXT010000073.1 GCA_947365915.1 uncultured Mycoplasmatota bacterium | reverse complement strand
ATTATACGAGGAAGGAAAAATATGGTATTAACAAATAGTAACCTAGGGGGGGGGGGCATAAGGAATAGAGCCTTTACTCTAATAGAACTTTTGGCAGTAATAATTATAATAGGAGTGATTGCTTTAATCGTGTCTCCTATTATATTAAATGTGATTGGGAAGTCTAAAAAAGCAGCATTTGAACGGAGTATTGATGGAATTATAGAAGCAGTACGAATAGATTTATCAGATGATGATTTTTTAGTTCCTCGAGAGTATTTTTATGAGGGATCAAGTTTAAGTTTATTAACCGTGAATGATAAAAAACGAAATGAAATTGTAAAGATCAGTGGACGAATCGATGGAAATGGGTTTATTTATGTAGATGGTGATGGGAATATCATAATTAACAATATTTGTAATAAAGAATATTGTGCGAATGGAAAAGAAGAAGAAATAGAAATTAGTAAAAATCCAACAGGAGAAGTACCAGATCTAAATAAAGAAGATCCAGTGATTAGTTTAAATGGAGATAGTACAATTTATGTAGAATTGAGTGGAACATATAAAGAGTTAGGAGCAATAGCTAGAACAAAAGGTGGAGATAGTCTAGAGTATACAACTAAGATACGTAAAAATAATGAGGTTGTGACTAATATAGATACTTCAATAGAAGGAACATATATCATTACTTATAGCACAAGTAATAATGAGAAAACAGTGTTAGTAGAAAGAGAAGTAACTGTGTTAGATATGTTGCCAATGATAACAATGACAGAATCAAATGAAAATTATGAAAAGTCTAAAGAAGTCTTAATTACGGTAAGTGGAGTGAAACCAAATAAGGTGACTGGATTTAGTTACGAAATTAAAAAAGATGGAGTCTCAATATCAAAAGAAAGTGTGTTAGGTTTAACGAAAACAGTAACATTAAATGAAACAGGACTTTATGAAGTGTTAGTAAGTGTAACAGATAATAATAATCATACAAATACTTTAAGTAAAACGTATAAAATAGATCAAGCAAAACCAAGTATAACAGTTCCAGAAAACACAAACATTAAGATTACAGAAGTAACAGGATATGATTTAATGACTGGAGTAGTAGTAAGTGATAATGTAGATCAAAATCCAACAGTAGAAACAATAGGAGGTTTATCAGCGATACTAGGAGAACAGACAGTAACTTATAAAGTAGTAGATCAAGCAGGAAATGAAGAAACAGTAGAACGTAAGTTTACAGTAGTAGAAGCAGAAGGACCAATATTAAACTTTAGTAATAGAGGTAGTGAATTATGGACACAAGAGCAAACGATAACAGTAACAGCAACAGACAATAGTAATTTAAAGACATTTACTTATGAAGTGATAAAAGATAGAGTATCTAAAGGAGTAACAAAAGTAGAAGTAAGTGGAAAAAGTGCAGAGGTAGATATCGAGTTAAATGAAAGTGGAATCTATAGTATTAAATTAACAGGAAGTGATATCCATGGTAATACAAATACATTAGATAGTGATCAATATAAAATAGATGTAACAGAACCAAAATATACAGTGAAATCAACAGATTCAGAAACAATTTTAGAAGGAGTAAGCAATGTAATTACAAGTTACTTTAATACACCAGTATGGGGAGTAAGTGGAACAGGAAGTGTAGTTTGTAAAAGTGAAAGTACAACTGTTACAAATACAAGTAGTTTATCAATAGGAACATATACAATAACATGTACAGCAACAGGAAATACAGGATTAAAAAAATCAGCAAATAAAACAATTGTTGTAAAAGTTCCAAATGTAGATACAACAGGAGCGAATAAGCCAACATTATCAAACGGACTTATCCCAATAAAATGGAATGGAAGTACATGGATCAAGGCGGATGAGAACAATGGTAGTGGAGCAAATCAATGGTATGATTATAATACACAGATGTGGGCAAATGCAGCGAGTGTAACAGAAGCTTATAGAAATGTATCAGTAGGAACAACGATACCAGAGAGTGCAATAAACGCATACTTTGTATGGATTCCAAGATATGAATATGATTATGTGAATATAGCAAATTATGCAGGAGGAAGTCAGGCTCAGCCAGGACAAATCAATATAAACTTCATAGCAACAAGTAAAACAAGTCCAAGTAGTAACTATAAGATCCATCCAGCGTTTAATTTTGGAGGAACACAACTAGCAGGATTCTGGGTAGGAAAATTTGAGACAAGTGCAGCATCAGGAAGCGAATGTTTTACAAGCCCAAGTAAAGATAATTGTAATAATACAAGCCAGAGTCCATATATAAAACCAAATGTAAACTCATTAAGATATATGCAAGTAAGTAATATGTTTACAACAGCACAGAAATTCAGTGCGAGTGGAAATTCATATGGAATAAGTACTTCAGCGGATGCCCATATGATGAAGAATAGTGAATGGGGAGCAGTAGCATACTTATCACAAAGTAAATACGGAAAAAGAGGAAATAGTAGTTATAGTGGAGCAAATAAAAAAGTATACATAAATAACAATAGCAACTATACGACAGGTTGTAGTGCAGGAGCACCAAATACAAGTTCAACAAGTTCATGTACATACGCATATAATGTAAGTCCAGGGGGAACAGGAGCCTCAACATCAGGAACAATATACGGAGTATATGACATGAGCGAAGGAGCCTTGGAATACGTAATGGGATATTATACAGGAGCAAGTAGTACATGGGGAGCAAGTTCAAATGGAACAAATTATGCAGGATTTAGTAAAGCACCAGCGTCAAAATATTATGATGCATATGGAACAATTTCAGCAACAACGGCATGTAATAATGGAATATGTTACGGACATGCGTTAAGCGAGACGAGCGGCTGGTATTCTGAACGCGTCGAATTCGTCAGTTCGAGTTGGCCGTGGTTCGAGCGTGTAGGAGTGTTCGGCTTCGTTCACGATGGTGGTGGTGCGAACTCCTACGACTCGTTCCGGGTGGTAGTGCTCGAATGATCGTTGCGAAGGTCTATACTACATTTTTAAAGAGTATTAAAAAAGAAGACAAAACAATAAGCACGAACAACCATGAACGAAAGGACATTTGAACGAAGAAATAGATCATGTTAATTTGAAAAAACGTTTTGAGTCATATGAAAAGAATGTACGTTAGAGGACGTCCTTTTCAGATCTTACTGTTTGTTTTGTAAATATGTAGTTATTTGAAAATAACAAAATAAAAACTGATAAAAAAGTCAAAGTTAAAAGTTGATAACCTTTAAATTTCATAAAATTGAAAAAAAATAAGAAAAACAAAGGAAAAATATTGATTTTATAAACAAAAAATGGTATTCTTAGAGTGTAAGCAATATAGCTTAACATCAATAGGGAGGTAAAGTAGATGACAAAAACAGATTTAATCAATTTTATTGCAGAAGAAACTGGGTTAACAAAAGCTGACGCAGCTAGAGCTTTAGAAGCTATGATGAGCGGAGTTATTAAAGGATTAAAAGAAGATGGGAAAGTAACTTTAACTGGTTTCTGTACTTTCAGTGCTGAACAAAAAGAAGCAAAAGAAGGTCGTAATCCAAGAACTGGTGAAACAGTTAAAATTCCTGCAAGAGTTGCAGCAAAAATTAAAGCTGGAACAAAATTAAAAGAAGCTTTAAACTAAAAGACGTAAGTCTTTTTTTCTATAGAGAAGGGGATATAGTGAACGAATTATTAAAACAGATTTTAAATCAAATAGTAGAAGCTGGATTTGAAGCTTATTTGGTAGGTGGATATCCTAGAGATTTTTATATGGGAAGAGAAACAGACGATTATGATATTACAACTAGTGCGACTCCTGAACAATTAAAAACTATTTTTCCGCTTGCTGATATGACAGATCAAAAGTATGGTAGGATTACGTTACAAGAACAAAATTATAAGATTGAAATTACGACTTATCGAAAAGAATCAGATTATATAGATTTTAGATTTCCTGAAAAAATTCAGTTTGTAGAATCTTTAGAACAGGATTTAAGGCGTAGAGATTTTGTTATCAATACTTTATGTATGGATCAAGATGGTAATTTTGTAGACTTGTTAGGCGCTAGAAAAGATATTGATCAAAAAGTGATTCGAACGGTTGGAAATGCAGAACAAAAAATAGAAGAAGATTCACTTCGTATCTTAAGAGCAATACGGTTTTCTGCTACTTTAGATTTTGAATTAGATTCAGAATTGTTGCTGGCTTTAAAAAAATATAAAAGGAATTTATTCAAACTTTCTTATCAAAGAAAAAAAGAAGAATTGGATAAAATTTTAGTTCATGAAAAAGGAATTTCTTTATTGAAAGAGTTCCAGGAAGAATTAGAAATATCTGGATTGGAACAAGTAAATGTTCATACTTCGTTAGTTGGGATATGGGCACAATTGACATATTCTTCTCATTATGAATTTTCAAAACAACAAAAAAAAGAAATCAAAGCAATTCAAGAATTGTTAGAACAAGATATATTGGATCCTTTTATTCTTTATCAATATGGACATTATTATTGTGGAATTGTAGCGGAAATTAAAGGAATTTCAAGAGAAACCGTTCTGAATCGATATAAAGAACTTCCAATTCATCATCGAAGTGAAATTGCGATTACTCCTAAGGAATTGTTACAAATGGTTTCCAAGGATATGATTGGAGAGGTTTATCAAGATTTAGAAGTAAATATTTTAAATGGTAGTTTGGAAAATATAAAAATTTTTTTGAAAAAACATATAATGAATGGACGAAAAAACTAATTTATTATATAATATATAGCACACATAAGGTGGTGAAATATGGAGAACTTATGGAAGTTACTTAAAGGAGCTAATATACAAGTTCCTAGAATACTACTGTTACAATATCGTAATTTGAAATTAACGGATCAACAATTTATTTTATTGGTTTATTTGCTTAGTGTGGAGAATGTTTCATTTAATCCAAAACAGATTGGAAGTGATTTGGGGTTGTCTTTGGAACAAGTGATGAATGAGATTACGGCTTTGACTTCATTAGGACTGTTAAAATTAGAGTTAAAAAAAATAGGTGAAGTTCGAGATGAAGTGGTTAATTTAGATGGTTTATATCAAAAATTAGCTTATGTTATGATCAATGGTGTGAAGGAAGAAAAGAAAGAAATTTCTGTAGATGTATTTACTACATTTGAAAAGGAATTTGGTCGTACATTATCTCCTATGGAATATGAAATTATTAAGGCTTGGTTAGAGGGAGATTATACAGAAGAGTTGGTGTTGCTTGCTTTAAAAGAAGCAACTTACAATGGAGTATCTAATTTGCGTTATATTGATCGTATTCTTCATGAGTGGTATAAAAAGGGACTTAAAACAGCAGTTGATATAGAAAAAGATAAAAGGAAGTTTCAAACAAAAAAATCTAAAAATTCTGAATTGTTTGAATATGATTGGTTAAATGATAGCAACTCATGAAATTATGGAATATTTGGATTCGTTGTATCCAAATCCACGTTGTGAATTAAATTATAATAAGGATTATGAATTATTGATTGCTGTTATGTTAAGTGCGCAGACGACTGATAAACGTGTAAATATGGTAACTTCTGTTTTGTTTCAGAAATATCCTAGTTTAGAAGCTTTGAGAGATGCAGATATACAAGATTTGATTGAGATTATTCGCCCTATCGGAACGTTTCAAAGGAAAGCCAACAATATAAAGTTAATTGCTTCTAAATTGTTAGAAGTAGGTGGAGTTGTTCCGAATGATCGAGTTTTTCTGGAATCATTAAGCGGTGTGGGAAGAAAGACTGCAAATGTTGTTTTGAGTAATCTTTTTGAAATAAATTGTATTGCTGTGGATACACATGTTAGTCGTGTTAGTAAACGTTTGGGTCTTGCTTTGGAGAAAGATGATGTAGTTACTATCGAAAAAAAATTAACTAGGAAATTTCCGAAAGACAAGTTAGGAAGACTTCATCATCAATTGGTTTTATTTGGTAGATATTATTGTAAAGCTGTTAGACCAGAATGTCAGAATTGTAAGTTGAAGGGAATGTGTAAAAAATGAGTGAATATAAAGAACATGAAATAAAAGTATTAGAAGTTGATATAGAAATGCTAAAGAAAAGGTTAGAATTGCTAGGTGCTGAAAAGGTATATGATGATGTTCGTACAATTATTGCTTTGGATACTTCAGAAAGAAAGTATTTAAAAGAGTATGATAAGTTAATTCGGGTAACCGATGAGGGAAGTATTAAGGTTACGATGCATGTAAATCAAAGTAAACCAGAAATAAAAGAGGCAATTAAATTTAAAACTAGTAGATTAAAAGAAACAATGGATTTTTTTCATGAAATGGGGCTTGATCCAATTAGTACTGTAAAGGCATCTCGGATTTCTTATGAACTTGGGAAAATAGATTTTGATATTGATTGTTTTCCAGAGATTCCTCCTTTTTTGGAAATTGATATAGAATATCTTGAAGAAGAGGGCTATACTGTAGAGGAATTGTTAAAGAAACTTGGATTGGAAAATCATCGAGTTGTGGTTATGGGGACTGAAGATATTCATCGCCTTTATGGTATTGATTATTTTGAAGTTTATCAGGTAACACATTCAAATAATAAAAAACAATAACATGCATATTTATGTGTGTTATTGTTTTTTATTAAAAAAATAGAAAGGTATTTTCCTTTCTATTCTATAGT
>CANAXT010000072.1 GCA_947365915.1 uncultured Mycoplasmatota bacterium | reverse complement strand
GCTGATCCGTGATCATGCACCGGAGGAGAAGGCTTCGGCGCTCACTTATATTGTCATATTCATTATATTGTTCACTCATAATATCATAGATTTTTAGGTTATTAAATCCACTAAAGATACTTTCTTTACTGACTCTTGTGATTCCTGTTAATATACCCATTTTTAAGTTTTCGTTTCCTTTTAAACTGCTTGAGAATACACCCCTCATTAGGTTCATCACTTCTTCATATATGTGATTGACATAAGAATTCATGATTGGTGCATCGTATTCATCAATTAAGATAATGACTCTTTCTTTATGATAACGATATAGCCAAACTGATAACAAGTTGATTGCTTGAGTGTAATCATCCTCTGTTCCAAATTCTCCTTTAATAAGATCAAATTTTCTTTTTTCTTCTTCATCTAATACTTCCTTTACGTAACTTTTTTCTGTATATAGTTTCGATATCATAATTTTAAATTGATTGAACACTTGCTCATATGTCTTTCTCTTTAATTCTTTAAAATCGACATGAATCACTGGATATTTTCCGCATTCTTTCATGTATTCTGAGTTTTCAATATATAGCCCTTTAAATAGTTCTTTTTCTTTTTTATCAACATTAAAGAAACTATCTATCATAGAAAGTAATAGTGTTTTTCCAAATCTTCTAGGTCGAGGAAATAAAACGACTAAATTATTGTTATATAGTATTTCTTCTATGACTTTAGTTTTGTCTATATAATAATTGTTATTTTCAATTAATCTTCTAAAATTATCTTCTCCTATTGGTACTGATTTCATGGAATCACCTCTAACTTTATTATATTATAGTTTTTTTATTAATACAAGTTGGATTATTTATTTTAAATCAATAACAAAAAGTAGGAGTGTTTTCCTACTTTCCAAATCCATTTTTTTGGAAGAATTCTAATGTAACTTCTTTTGTTGCTGCTCCTTCTTGTGAATCTACTACTTCTTTATTTTCAAGGATTAATGTTAATGGAGTTCCCCAACTTTCTTTGTCTTTGAAATAAGATAATGAGGTAATTTTACTGCTGTCTTCACTTTCTAGTTGTGTCATGTCTACGTAATAAATTTTAATATTTTTTTCTTCTCCAATTTCATTGATATTTGGTAGATATGCTGCACATGCTCCACAACCTGTTTGTCCTAATACAACAATTGCTTTTTCTTCACTTTCATAAATTTCTTCATATTGACTGTAATTGATAAATGAGACGTTTGGATATTTCTCAGCTTCACTTGTTGTTTCTTTTGTACTGTTGCCACTTGAAACGTATGTTTCTTCACTTCCGATAATACCTTGTTTTTGTAATTCATCAAATAAACTAGATTCTGTGATGTAACCTGGAATTTCATCTATTTTTTCTCCATCTTCTAGGAATGCTACATAAGGGGTTCCAAAGTTATCAATGTCAGCTCCTACTTTTTCTAATAGTTCATTCAGTTCTTCTGTATTCATACTTGCTGCATCTACATAATAGTACATGAAATCATAGGCTTCGCTTAGGTATTTTATTTGTGGAGTAAATTCTGAACATACACTACAACTAGAACTTCCAATATATAATACTTTTTTTCCTTCTCCGCTAAATGCTTCTACATAGTCTGTTGAGTATTTTCCATTGTATTCTGAAGTAACATTGTTTTCGTTTTCTGTTGGTTTTAATGTTCTACTTTCTGTTTTTATAACACCTACTACAATCAATACAAATAATAAAACACCAATCACAGTAACTGTGATGATTGCTCTTTTCTTTTCATTCATTTTTACACCTTCCTTAATATAACAAGATTATATCGTTTTTTTCTTTTTATTGTCAACTACATTCACAAAATTATCAACTTTTCCACAGGAAAACATTTTTTTATTTGGCATCGTCTATTATTTTGATTACTTTTCCACTTTTTATTTTTAATAAAATTGGCAATTTCATATCATCTGTTAGTGTTACGGTTTGTTCAAATTTTTGTTTTTCTTCTTTTGTAAATGTTGATGGATTTAGTAGTTTTATGTTTTTGTCTTTTTTTAATAATTGGGTAACGTTTGGGTCACCGATTCTTCCAATGAGTACATCCTTTGTTTCTTTTTTTTCTAATATGTTGAAATAGTCTTTACTGGTTAATCGTTCTATTTCTGGATAATGATTTTTAAATGGTTTATTTGTGATTTCGTTTTTATGAAGATAGTGAAAGAGTTCTATGTCATCCATATAACCGATGTGTTGATCTTTTATGTTTTTGCCTTCTGTGATGATGAGTCTAGGTGTGGAAAAAGTGGATTTTCGTATATCTAGTTTTTTTAATATTTTGTTTAATTCTTTTTTGGTTAACCAGTCTGTATTTATGTCTTGATATTGAAAGTTATAATCTTTACTGGCTTCTTTTAAGATTGGTTTAAAGAGGTTACAGAATCCACAAGTTGGTCTTTCTAAAAGGATTATATTTGTTTGTCCTTCTGTAAATATGTTTTGATATAGTTTTTGAAATTGATAGTGATGAATGATATTTTTAATTGTAAGTCCTATCATTCCACCAATAATGCATATTATTATGCTTAATAATAATGTTTTTTTATTCATTTTTTCCCTGCTTTCTTTTTCATTGTATTACGAGTTTTTTTGATTGTCAAGGTAATCTGATTTTGTTAATTATTCCTTAAAAGTAATTGTAGTTATTTTACTATTTTGTTATAATGAACATGATAGAAAGGAATCGTGTTTATGAATAATAAAGTTGTTTTAATTGGATGTGGAAATGTGGGTATGAGTTATGCTTATGCGCTTTTAAATCAAAAAACGTTTGTAAATGAGCTTGTACTCATTGATTTAGATATGGAACGCATTAAAGGAGAGGTCATGGATTTAAATCATTGTCTTGCTTTTGCGCCTTCTAAGATTGATATTAAGGTCGGAAGTTATGAGGATTGCAAGGATGCTTCGATTGTTTGTATTTGTGCAGGAGCAAATCAGAATCCTGGGGAGACAAGAATGGATTTGATTCATAAAAATAGTAAGATTTTTAAGTCGATTGTGACAGATGTTATGGCTTCTGGTTTTCAAGGAATTTTCTTGGTGGCTACGAATCCTTTGGATGTTATGACTTATATTACTTGGAAATATTCTGGTCTTCCTACTAGTCGTGTGATTGGTTCTGGAACAAGTTTGGATACAGCTCGGTTACGATATATTATTGGCGAAAAATTAGGAGTGAGTCCTAAAAACGTTCATGCTTATGTAATTGGAGAACATGGAGATAGTGAGTTTGTTCCTTGGAGTAATGCGAATGTGGGTCTACAAAATATTAGTCATTTTTTGACTTCACAGCAATGTAATGAAATCTATGTTAGTGTCAAAGATGCTGCTTATGAAATCATCAATCGTAAAGGGGCTACTTATTATGGAATCGGTATGTGTTTGGTTCGTATTACAAATGCGATTCTAGGAGATGAAAATAGTATTATTACAGTGTCTGCTTATGATGATGCGAATGACATCTATATTGGTAGTCCTTGTATTTTGGATAAAGATGGAATTCGAGAACGGGTTTTAATCCAGTTAAATGATGATGAGTTAAAAAAGTTACAAAAATCAATTGATATTTTAAAAAAAGCGACTCATGAAAATACCAGTTTATGAAATTAAACTGGTATTTTTTTATTCTTGTTTCATAGTTTTACCTTCTTTAGTTTATGATTCCTTTTAGTAAACCAAATGATAGTATCATCATGATAATGCCTGCTAGTGTTACTCCAAGTATTGCTGCAAGTAATGATTTCTTTTTGTTCATTCCAACCATAGAAGCAATTAATGATCCTGTCCATGCGCCTGTTCCTGGAAGTGGAATTCCTACAAAAAGTAGTAATCCCCAAAATTCTCTTTTTTCTATTTGTTCTTTTTTGGTGTTGGCTTTGCTTTCTATTTTATTTACTAGTTTTGAAAGTCTTTTGGTTTTTTTTAGTTTATCAAATAATGGTGTAATAAACCATAGGATAAATGGGATCGGTATTAGGTTTCCAATGAAACATATGATAAAACTGGTTACTGGGTTCATGTTTAGTAAAGAGGCTGCAATGAGTCCTCCACGGAGTTCTAGTATGGGAAACATCGAAATAATAAATACAATTATTTCTTTTCCAAAGGGCATGTTGATGAGTCCTCCAAATAAATCTAAAAATGAATGTACTAAATTTTCTGCCATATAATCACTCTTTCTATTTTTATGGTTCTATTAATGAAAGTGATACTTTCTTTTTTTCTAATAATATTTCATCGACATAACAGTCTACGATGTCTCCTACGCTTACGACATCCATTGGGTCTTTGACATAATGGGGAGCCAGTTTTGATATGTGTGCGAGTCCATCGTTTTTGAGTCCAATATCGATGAATACTCCAAATGGGGCAACATTTCGAACGGTTCCTTGTAGTTTCATTCCCACTTTTAAGTCTTCTAAGTGTAATACATCACTTTTTAGTATTGGTTTTGGCATTTCATCACGTGGGTCTCTATTTGGTTTTTTTAAACAGTTTATGATATCTTCTAATGTATAGATATCTATATTTAATGTTTTGGCTGTTTCTTCCATTTGTAATTGGTCTAATTTGGTGATGAGGGAATCGGTTCCAATGTCTTTTAGGGTTGCTCCTACTTGTTTTAATAGTTGATGTGTTGTTTCATAGCTTTCTGGATGGATTCCTGTTATATCTAATGGATTGGTTCCATCTACAATTCTTAAGAATCCGATTGCTTGTTCATATGTTTTGTCGCTTAAGATTTTTGATTTTTTGAGTTCTTCTCTTGATTCTATTTTTCCTTTTGTTTCTCTATAGTTGATTATTTTTTCGATGTTTTTCTTTGTAATGCCTGATACATATTTTAATAAGAAAGCGCTTGCTGTATTGATGTTTACGCCAACTAAGTTTACAGATGTTTCGACAACAAAGTCTAATACTTCTCTTAGTCTTTTATTTGGTACATCGTGTTGGTATAGTCCTACTCCGATACTTTCTGGATCTATTTTTACTAGTTCTGCTAGAGGGTCTTGTAGTCTTCTTCCAATACTGATGGCACTTCTTTCTTCTACGTGTAATTCTGGAAATTCTTCAATCGCTAGTTTTGATGCGGAATAGACACTTGCTCCTGCTTCACTGACAATGATATACTCTACTTTTCTATTCGCTTTTTTTATGGTGTCAGCAATAAAGGTTTCACTTTCTCTACTGGCTGTTCCATTTCCGATGGCAATAATGTCAATGTTGTATTTTTGGATTAGTTCTAATACGGTTTTTTGGCTTTCTTCATATTGTTTTTTTGGTTCATGTGGATAGATGACTTTGATGTCTATTTTTTTTCCAGTTGGGTCAATCACAGCTAATTTACAACCTGTTCTATAAGCGGGATCAAATCCTAGTACCATTTTGTCTTTCATTGGTGGTTGTAATAGTAATTTTTCTAGGTTTTTTCCAAAGTTTTGGATCGCTATTTCGCTAGCTTTTTCTGTGATTTCGCTTCTGATTTCTCTTTCTATGGAAGGTGCTATTAATCTTTTATAACTATCTTTTATGGCATCTTCTACTAATGGTACGACAAAGGATGATTCATTTTTTATCATTTTTTTCTTTAGGTAATTGATAAATTGTTCTTCATCTACTTCTAGGTTTACTGTGATTACTTTTTCGTTTTCAGCGCGATTAAAGGCAAGTATTCTATGGGCTTTTATGTGTTTTACAGCTTCTTTGTAGTCATAGTACATTGAGTATACAAGTTCTTTATCTTCTGCGTTTTTTTTCTTTTTGGTTGTTATTTGTCCATATAGGTAACTATTGATTCTGATATATTTTCGGTAACTGGCGTTATCACTAATCCATTCTGCTATAATGTAGGAAGCTCCTTCTAGTGCTGCTTTTGTATCTAATACGTTTTCGTTAATATATGGAAGTGCGAGTTCTTCTAAGGATCCCTGTTCTGGAAAGCTTAGGATTTTCTTAGCTAGTGGTTCTAGTCCGTTTTTGATGGCTTCGGTTGCTTTTGTTTTTTTCTTTTCTTTATATGGACGATATAAGTCTTCTACTTCTACTAGTTTGTTGGCATTTAATATTTGTGTTTTTAGTTCTTCTGTGAGTAGTCCTTTTTCATCGATCAGTCTTATGACATCTTCTTTTCTTTTTAATAAGTTTACTTGATAGTTGTAAACATCGGCTATTTTTCTGATTTGTTCTTCGTCTAGGTTTCCGGTTGCTTCTTTTCGGTATCGTGCGATAAAGGGTATGGTGTTTCCATCTTCTAATAGTTTTAAAGTAGATTCTACTTGTTTGGTTTTGATTTTTAATTCTTCGCTAATTTCTTTTATAATTGTTTCATTCATGTGTTTTCTCCTTATTCTATTACATAATCTTCTCCGATAAGGTGTTTTAATAGTTCTATTGCCATATCGTGATATTTGGTTCCTTCGCTACTTTTACTGAGACTTTTGATGACATAGACATAGTATCCGTGTTCAAATAAGTCTAGCGCTGTTTTATAAATACTTGTTTCGGTGTTTAGTCCACACAGGTAGATATATTTAATTTGTTGATCTTTTAGAAAGTTTTCTAATTCTTCTGTATATGCTGTATAAGCGGTTCTTTCTATGATTTTTTGTTCTTTTGATATGTGAATATTTAGTTCACTATCGATTTTGTCTAGACATTTTGTATTAGACAATCGTTTTATAAAGACACTATCTTCTTGGTTTATGAATTTTCCTATGATTATGTGATCATAATAGGTATGGTTACAGTAATCTTCTATTTTGTCTTTTAAATCATTTGTGTATTCATTCATAAATGATTGTTGTAAGTCTAAAATTAATAATGCTTTTTTCATTTTCTCACTACCCTTATTTCATTATACCAGTTCGTGAATTTGTAATCAATTTTATTTTAAATATTTTTTGTCAATCTTTTGTTCTAATAAGGAGGCTTTTTTTATGACTGAGATTCCAAATTTGTTTTTTAGTTCGTCTACGGTTTGT
>CANAXT010000071.1 GCA_947365915.1 uncultured Mycoplasmatota bacterium | reverse complement strand
CAAACTTTGAAGAATTCGAAATTGTAGACAAAGAAGAAGATTTACTAAAGCGTCCTGCCGTAGTAACCATAATGGGACACGTAGACCACGGAAAAACAACATTACTAGACTCTATCAGAAAAACCAATGTAGCCTTAGGAGAAGCAGGAGGAATTACACAAGCCATTAGTGCCTATCAAGTAAACTATAAAGGAGAACCAATCACCTTTATTGATACCCCAGGACATGCAGCCTTTACAGAAATGAGAGCTCGTGGCGCATCTATTACCGATATCGTTATCATTATTGTAGCAGCAGACGATGGAGTCATGCCTCAAACCAAAGAAGCAATCGATCACGCCAAAGCATCAGGTGTACCAATTATGGTAGTCATCAATAAAATAGATAAACCAGAAGCCAATCCAGAACGAGTCATGACAGAACTAACCGAATATGGACTTACCCCAGACAGTTGGGGAGGAGATACCATTTATACAAACGTATCAGCCAAAAATGGAGATGGAATTGAAGAACTACTAGAAAACATTTTACTAGTCGCAGAAATGCAAGAATACAAAGCCAATCCAAACCGTTATGCAAGTGGAACCGTAGTAGAATCAAGATTAGACAAACACCTAGGACCAATTGTAACCATACTAATTCAAAACGGAACACTTCGCTTAGGAGACCCAATTGTAGTTGGACACGCTTATGGAAAAGTAAGAACCATGAAAAACGATCGAGGAGAAGAAATTACCTCAGCCTCTCCTTCACTACCAATTGAAATTACTGGATTAAACGAAACACCAGAAGCAGGAGATAAATTTATGGCCTTTGAAAGTGAAAAACAAGCAAGAAGTATTGGTGAAACAAGAAAAACACAAAATAGACTAAAAGAAAATGCAACCAAAGGAGCAGTAAGCCTAGATGACTTATTCGCCCAAATCGGAGAAGGACTAAAAGAAATTAATGTGATTATAAAAGCTGATGTCAACGGTAGTAGCGAAGCTGTAAAAAACTCCTTAGAAAAAATCGAAGTAGAAGGCGTAAGAGTAAAAGTAATACGTAGTACCGTAGGAGCAATCACAGAAAGTGATATTATCTTAGCCAAAGCATCAAACGCAATTTTAATTGGATTTAACGTAAGACCATCCAACAGTATTAAAGACTATGCCAAAGAAAATGGTGTAGAAATTAGACTTTATAACATTATCTATAAAGCAGTAGAAGAAATGGAAGCTGCCATGAAAGGAATGCTTGACCCAGTATTTGAAGAACGAGTAATAGGAAGCGCCGAAGTAAGACAACTATTCAAATTCTCAAAAGTAGGAACCATTGCTGGCTCTTATGTTACAGATGGTGTAATAAAAAATAACGCAAAAGTTCGAATCATCCGTGAAGGAATCGTCATTTATGATGGAAACCTAGGATCTCTTCAAAGAGAAAAAGATAGCGTAAAAGAAGTCAAAAAAGGACTAGAATGTGGAATTACAATAGAAAACTATAATGACCTAAAAGTAGGAGACGTATTTGAAGCCTACGAAATGGTAGAAGTAAAATAGATATCCCCAATATCTATTTTTTTAAAAATGTGAAAAATTTAACAAAAATAGCCAAAAAAATGTGATAGAATAATGAAATAGAAATCAAAAAGTGTGATGTATGATAAAATATAAACATAGGAGATGAAATTATGAAGAGACTTATTACAGAAAAACTAGTAAAATGGAAAAACAGTCATTCTAGAAAACCATTAATCTTAAAAGGAGCACGACAAGTAGGAAAAACTTATATATTAAAAGAATTTGGAAAAAACTATTATGAAGACACCGTTTATTTTAACTTTGATCATGACGAAGGACTAAGTAATTTATTTAAAAATACAAAAGATCCCAAACGAATCCTTGAACAGTTAGTATTAGTAAGTGGGAAAAAAATTGTTCCAGAAAAAACTCTAATTATTTTTGATGAAATAGGAGAATGCCCAAACGCATTAAATTCATTAAAATATTTCTGTGAAGAAGCTCCAGAATATCACATCGTCTGTGCAGGATCATTACTTGGAATTAGACTTTCCAAAACATCATTTCCAGTAGGAAAAGTAGAATTTTTAAATTTATATCCCATGTCATTTAGTGAATTCCTAATTGCCGATCACTCTGAAAACTTAGTAGAATATATGAAACAAATTACGGAAGTTAAACAAATAGAAAGTATATTTGAATCACAATTAATAGAAAAACTAAAAGCATATTATATTGTTGGTGGAATGCCAGAAGCAGTAAATAGCTGGGTAAATGAAAAAGATATTGAAAAAGTAAATGACATACAAGATCATATTTTAACCGCTTATGAAAGTGACTTTTCAAAACATACAAGTAACCATGAAGCCAATAAAATATCATTAATTTGGAATGGAATTCCTTCACAACTTGCCAAAGAAAACAAAAAATTTATATATCAAGTAATCAAACCAGGAGCCAGAGCAAGAGAATATGAAGGCGCTTTAAATTGGTTAAATGATGCCAATCTTATATATAAATCATATTGTGTCACAAAAACAGACTTTCCACTCACAGCTTACCATGATTTAAGTTCATTTAAAATATTTATGAATGACATTGGATTACTTCGGAGAATGGCCAGACTAGATAGCAGTATTATACTAGAAGGAAATAAACTATTTGAAGAATTTAAAGGATCATTTACAGAAAACTATGTATTTAATACATTAAATACCATGCTTAAATGCGCTCCAAACTATTATACATTTGGACAATATGAAATCGATTTTGTGATTCAACTAAAAAATAAAATTATTCCAATTGAAGTAAAATCAAACCAAACCAGCAATCATACAAGCTTAACCAAATATAACGAAAATAATAATAATGAAATCTCAATTGTTTTTTCCCTAACAAATTTAAAAAAAGACGAAAAAATAATCCATATACCACTTTACTTTATAGAATATATGACTAATGTTTTATAAAAGAATAGGAGAATGTAGTATGAAAAAATATAACTTATTCAAAATGAAATTGGAAAACATAAACGTTATTTGTATTATGATTGTAATTGTTCTCACAATCATAACACCAATCATAGATACCAATTATGATATTATGAATATCAACCTGATATTACTCATAATCCTTATGATTCCATATTTCATTCTTCATGAAATCATTCATAGCTTATCCTACATAATATTTGGAGCAAAACCAAAAAACATAACCTTTGGAGTTCATTTAGAAAAAGGAATATTATGTTGTCTATGCAAACAAAATGTTACAAAAAATAATATCTTAATCTCTCTTCTTTCTCCATTTATAATAATAGGTGTAATCACCTACATAGTAGGTATTATTATATCAAATGACTTACTCATTTTTCTATCGATCATAAATATGGCTGGAAGCGCAGCTGACTTAGTCATGTTCTATCACTTAAGCAAATTAAAAAACTTTGAATTCAGTGAATATGATAATCCAGTAGCCTTCGCCATATATACAAAAGAAGACTTAAGTAATAAAAAATTATGGGGCTTAAAATATATAGGAAATAAAAAAGAACTAGAAAAAACAACAAACAAAAAAATTACGATTAGTAAAACAAGTACCATTTGTTTTGTCATAATACTGATATTACTCATAATTGAAATAATCAGAAATCGATGATAAACATTTTACATTGACTTTATTCTATGTTATACTAAAAACAGGAGATGATAGTTGTGGAACAAACAATTTTTATAAACGGAAAACAAATGAATGTAATCGCTTATTTTGAATTTGAATCATCAAAAAGAAACTATTTAATATATTGTGATCCAAATAATAGTACAACTATTTACCTAGCAAATGTAACAGAAAAAGATGGAATATTAAAAATAGGATCCATAGTCCCAATGTACCAATTTTTATTAAAAAAATTTATCAAAGAACTGATTGATAAAGATATGAGTACGATAAAAGGATATCGTTACCATAACCGATTACCAGAATTAAATGATAACTTTGAATTTGTAGCAAGTCAAGAAATTGTACTAGACGAAGAAAAAAAGAAATCCTTAGAAGAATTTATTTTAGAAATCAACGAACATAATGAAGAAATATTAGAAGAAGCCAAAGAAGAATATTACCTACAACTAGTAGACCAAAAAGCCAAAGAACGAAGAACAGTAATTATTTTATTAATTATTTTAGTAATCATACTTTCATTGATTGCAAAAATGATCCTTGACTTCATGCATCAATTTTAAAATGAGGTGAGAAAATGAGCATAAAAATAGAAAGAATTGGTAGTCAACTAGTAAAAGAAATTAGCTATATTTTAGCGACCGAAATCAAAGATCAAGACATCAAATTTGTAACCGTTACCGATGTCAAAGTAACCAATGATTTAAGCTTTGCCAAAGTATATGTTACCGTATTCGATCAAAATAGAAAAAAAGAAACAATGGAAGCTCTAAAAGGAGCCAGTGGCTTTATCAGAAAAACATTAGCAGACAGAATTGAAATTCGCCATATTCCAGAATTAGAATTTATATATGACGAATCAATAGAATATGGAAACAAAATTGAGCATATTATAGAACAAATCCATGAAGAAGATTGACACAAAAGAACGAATGTGTTAAATTATTAGTAATTCATGAAGAACTTTGAAAGTAAGATATTTTTTAGAAATCAGAAAGTTTATGGCGATGAAAATAAACCAGAAAAAATATCCCAAATTACACAAAGGGAATGAAACCGTATTCTTGCGTTAAAAGAACAAAGAGCATAATAAAAAGTATTATGAAATAAGGTGGTACCACGGGAAAACTCGTCCTTATATCGTAATACTTTTTTAGATAGGAGGATATTATGAATTGTTATATTGATTACACCAACTTAAACGCATATGCAACCAAAGAAGATATTAAAAAACTATGTGAAGAAGCAGAAAAACATCATTTCGCATCCGTTTGCGTAAACCCTTGCTATGTAGAATTAGCCACCAACTTACTAAAAGAAAGCACTGTATCCGTAAGTACAGTTATTGGCTTTCCACTTGGAGCAACCACAACATTGACAAAATCATATGAAGCAATATCAGCCATAGAAGCAGGAGCTGATGAAATTGATATGGTAATAAATATTGGGGCCTTAAAAGATAAAGATTACGAATATGTCAAAAATGAAATCGAAGAAGTACGTGATAGTATTGATGGACACATTTTAAAAGTGATTATTGAAACTTGTTACCTAACAGAAGAAGAAATCATAAAAATAACAGAAATATGTAACCAAACATTCGTCCATTTCATAAAAACTTCTACTGGATTTGGAACAAGAGGAGCCACGATAGAAGATATTGAAACCATTAAAAAACACAAAAATGATGTATTAGAAATCAAAGCATCAGGTGGAATAAAAAACTATGAAGACGCATCAGAATTTATTGAACATGGAGTGACTAGAATAGGAACAAGCCATGCTTTAGAAATTATGGAAGGAGAAATAAAATGACATTATTTGAAGAACTAAAATGGAGAGGATTAATAGACAACATTACAGACCCTGAATTAGAAAACAAAATCAATGAAGGAGGACTCACATTTTATATAGGAACTGATCCTACAGGAGATAGTTTACACATCGGACATTATTCAACATTCTCCATGGCATTCCGTCTAAAAAAAGCAGGACACAATCCAATTCTATTAGTAGGAGGCGGAACAGGTTTAATTGGAGATCCAAAACCAAGCGCAGAAAGACCGATGATTACCAAAGAAGAATTAGATTCAAACTATAAAAAACTAAGAAAACAAGTAGAAGAAATATTTGGATTTGAAGTAGTTAACAATTATGATTGGTTAGGAGATATCAACTTTATTGATTACTTAAGAGATTACGGAAAATTTTTCAATTTAAATTATATGTTAAATAAAGAAACTGTAAAAAGTAGATTGGATATTGGAATTACATATACAGAATTTTCATATATGATTTTACAATCCATTGATTTCTTACATTTACATCAATCTAAAAATTGTACTTTACAAATAGGTGGTTCAGATCAATGGGGAAATATTACTTCAGGAGTAGAACTAATCAGAAAAAAAACAGGAGATACTGTATATGGCCTTACTATGCCACTAATCACAAAAGCAGATGGAACCAAATTTGGAAAAAGTGAAGGGAAAGCCATTTGGTTAAATAAAGAAAAAACAACAAGTTATGAAATGTATCAATTCTTTTTAAATAGTGAAGATAGCAAAGTAATAGAATACTTAAAAAAATTAACATTCTTATCTGTAGCAGAAATCGAAGAACTAGAACGAAAACATTTAGAACATCCAGAATATAGAGAAGCACATAAAGCATTAGCAAAAGAAGTCATTTCATTTTTACACGGAAATGAAGAATATGAAAAAGCCGTTATGATGAGCGAAGCATTATTTAGTGACCAAATTTTCACACTAAAAGCAGACGACATTATCAACAGTTTTAAAGACGTTCCAACGTTTCGTTTTACAGAAGATAATCTAGTAGATTTGTTGACTCAAAATGATATTTGTTCTAGTAAAAGAGAAGCAAGAGAAATGATTACAAGTGGAGCCATCACAATTAATAATGTAAAATTTAATGATGTAGAATCTTCGATTACAAAAAAAGATTTAGTAGATAATAAAATTGCAATCATTAGAAAAGGTAAGAAAAAATACTATTTAGGAATTTATAAAGACTAAAAAATATCACATCATAGTGATGTTTTATTTGTTTACTTACAAAGTGATAGAATAGTATATATATATATAAACATATCTATTGTTGATATGTTTCAATTTCTTCTTTAGATAGACCAGTAATTTTCATAATCAGATTTAGATCCATTTTTTCTTCTAACATTTTTTGTACAATTTCAGTTTCTTTTTTTAAGGCACCTTCATTTTTGCCATCTTCTTTGCCTTCATCGTAGGCAGCTTCTTTTATGTCCCATTCTTTACTGTAGGAATCTCTAAACTCATCATCATTGGTAACTCTGGTTGCTTCTTTGATATATTCTTCCATAATTTCATAACCCTTTCCAATGTCGAGAGTAACATCGATATCTGGCATTGCGAGTACTAGTAAGAAACGTTCTTCTTCCGTTAAACTCTCTACTCCACTAGTATACCATTTTTTGACTAAATTTGGAATATAAATTTGAATCACGATTAGTTTATTGGTTAGAGCTTCATTTTCTTCGTCTTTTAGGTAATTGACATATTTGATTTTGTCCTTTCCTTCGTAAATAAAATTGTTGATGTTGATCAAAATGCTTTGAG
>CANAXT010000070.1 GCA_947365915.1 uncultured Mycoplasmatota bacterium | reverse complement strand
GGCTTTTTTTATGACTGAGATTCCAAATTTGTTTTTTAGTTCGTCTACGGTTTGTTCTAGTTCACTGTTTTCTTCTCTCTCGTCTATGTTTTCAAATAGGGATACTTGATGGTTAGATTCATTTGTTAAATGGTCTAGTCTAATTCCGATCAATCTGACACGACTGGTTTCCATTTCGGATAAGATGGAACAAGCGGTTTCATAGATTTCTTTAGTTATGTTTGTTGCATTTTTTAGTTTTTTTTGATGTGATGTTCTTCTAAAGTATTGGTCTTTTATTGTGACTACAACAACGTAAGCGTATTTTTTTTGTCTTCTTAATCTGAGTGCTACATTTTCAGAAAGTCCTAATAGATAATTGTTTAGTTGGTGTTTTTCTGTGATGTCATGGTCTAGTGTGATTTCGTTTCCAATTCCTTTTGGTATGGTTTCTTCACTGATGACTGGACTATTGTCAATTCCGTTTGCGGACTGGATCATGAATACGGCTTGGTTTTTGAAAAATGGTTCTAGTTTTTTTATGTTGGTTTTGGCTAGATCTTCTATGGTATGAATTTTTAGTTGATGAAGTTTTGGGGCTGTTTTTTTTCCGATTCCAAAGAGTTCATCTACTGGTAATGGCCACATTTTTTCTTTTATTTCGTTTTGATAAAGGGTATGAATTTTATATGGTTTTGAAAAGTCAGATGCCATTTTCGCACATAGTTTGTTATTGGCGATTCCTATATTTACGGTAAAGCCTAGAGTATCATAGATTTCTTTTTGTATTTTTTTGGCGAATTCATATTGGTCTCCATATAGGTTTTTGACTTTTCCGTAATCAAGATAGCATTCATCAATGGAAGCGACTTCTATATCTGGTGAGTATTTGTTTAGTAATTCAAATAGTTTTTTTGACATTTCTGCATAAAATGGGTAATTGGATGGATAGACGCGTAAGGCTTTACATTTTTTTCTAGCGCTATATAGGGTTTCTGCTGTTTTAATTCCCATTTTTTTGGCGGCATTTGATTTGGCTAAGACAATTCCATGTCTTGCTTGTTCGTCTCCTCCGATTACTGCATAACTGTTTCTGATATCGTATTTGTACCCTTTGTTTAATAGGTCAATCGCGGACCATGATAAAAAGGCGTTATTGACATCAATATGAAAGATGATTCGTTCCATGTTTTCACCTCTATTTTTATTTTAACAAAATTAAGGTGGTGTGTAAATTATTTTAGCGAAATTTTGTTCTTGTTTTGCTTTTATTATAAAATGTGCTATAATTTTTTTGAGGGAGGTTTTTTATATGTATTCAAATGCATTTGATTGTCATGAGTTATCATGCCTTTTATATAGTAAATTAGGAGATCAAATTCGTTTTTCAGGAAGTACACATCAAGAGGTTGTTAGTGGACATTATTTTTCTAAGTACAGATATCCACATGGTAAGCCTTTGTATTTTCCTTGTGAAGGGTTACCCTTTTATTTCAAATATTGTAAAGATGGATTTTTACGATTTGGAGTTAGTACATTTTCTATCATTGATCATTCTATGGGAGAAAAGTTGGCTGCTTTGAGTGATTTTTATGCAGTTTTAAGTGAATATTTTGGAGAAGCAACGGTGTTTTATACTATCAAAGATGATGATAAAGGTACTTTATCTTTGCAATGGTCATTTAAGAATCAAAAAGAAGAGATTCAAAGGTTTCAAGATGGAAGTTATTTTGATGATGGTGAAATTGATCAATTAGTTATCATTGAAGGAAATCAGGAGAAGTCTATTAAATCTTCTATTGCTTCAAAAATTGGTTTACCTTCTGAACTATTTGGTTTGGTTGATGACTGTATGGAAGATTTTGTAAAGTTTAAAACTGGGAAAAAAGTTCAAATTCCTGTTTGTTCTCATGTAGATTTTGACTCTGAATTGGAACGCCTTACTGATGGTGCTTCATTTCAAAAAACATATGAAAAAAGAAATTAGTGTGTAATTTCTTTTTATTTGATACAAAACACAGCATATAGTGGAACTGATTTGATTCCATTTTCTAATCCAAAGTTTTTCTGCGATATTCGAATACTATATTTTGGTTTATATTTCTTTATGTATTCGTTTAAACTTTTACTGTTTGTTCGTCTACCACTTTTTACTTCTATGGGAATAATATCACCATCTACTTTTATTAAGAAATCAATCTCATATTTATCAAATGTATAATAGTATAGTTCCCCTATTTTTTGGTGGAGATGACAAGCAATATAGTTTTCTGTTAATACGCCTTTATACATTTCATTTTTTTCTAATAATATTTCACTATAATCTAAATTTGATAATGATCTCAGCAAACCGGTATCGCTTAGATATATTTTAAATTTATCCGGATTCATAAAGGCTTTTAATGGGGACTCGTTTTTTTCTGCTAGGTCACATTTTAAAATCATATTACTTGCGAGTAACCAGTCTAGACTACTTTCATATCTTATTTTTCTAGCGTCTTTATCAACAATACTGTATTTGAATATATTATTTTCTCGCGCTAATTCTTTTGGGATCGCGTTATATATTTTACTGTTTTTAATTCCTTCTGTATTTTCTGTATATTTATTCATATCTGCTAAATAGGTTGCTATAATATAGTCTTGCATTTCAAAGTTTACGTGACTAATTTGATATTCATGATTTACAAAATCGTTAATCATGGTTGGCATTCCCCCTAGCACTAAATATTTTTTGTATAGATCTAGTGCTTTTTCATGAATTGGATTCAATAATGGTTCATTTGTGTTATAATGTTTTTTTATTTCATCAATTAACATATTTTCTCCAATCGCCATTAAGTACTCTTCAAAATTCATAGGATATAAATATTTAATGATTACTTTTCCTACTGGAAATGATGAATGAAATCGATTAATTTTTACGCCTAGTAATGATCCTGCACAAATAATTTTATATGGTTTATCACTTTCACAAAAATATTTTAAAGAGGTTATTGCATTTTCATTTACTTGAATTTCATCAATAAATATAATGGTGTTTTCTGGATCGATTTTTACTTTCTTTAAAATTTGTATTTGTTCTATTATTTTTTCTGGTTCTAAAACGCTTGAAAATATTTCAGATATTTCTTTTTCTTTTTCTAAGTTTAAATATATATAGTGTTCAAAATTTTTTTTACAAAATTCTTCTAAGATATAGGTTTTTCCAGTTTGTCTGGCTCCTACTAGCATGAGCGGCATTTTAAAATCTTTTTTCCACTTTTCTAATTCTTCCATTATTTTTCTATACATTGTATCACCTCTTTTATATTTTAATACAAAACGTACGAAAATAATACGATTTTTCGTACGTTTTGTACGTTTTTTACATTTTTTTTATTTTTTTGTCTTTATAAATCATAATTTCTAGTAATAATAAGGAAATGGTACTGATTCCTAATCCGACTTTTTTAAAAGGTGCTTCATAAATGATCTCTATTTTGTGGTCTCCTTTTTTTATTGGAAATCCAATAAAGGTTTGGTTTACTTTTTCGTAGTTTTGTTTTTTCCCATCTACATAAATTTTGAATGCTTCATCATATGGAATGGATAGTGCGAAATATCCATCTTTTTTTACGTTTATGGTTCCTTTGATTTGATCTCCTTTTGTTTGTGTCTTATCGATATTCAGTGGATCTACAGTTTTATTTTTGAATGTTTCATAATCTAATATGTAGTGTTCAATATTTTCAATTTCAAAGGTTCCTTTACTCATGGTAATGGATAAGTGATCCATACCTCCTTCTTTCCCAAGGACATATTCAAAGTTGTTGTTTCCATTATGATAAATCCATTGTTTACAGGTTAGTTTGTTGGAGACATTATTGATATTAATTGATAAGTCTCCTACTTTACAGTTTTCTGATTTTTTGATTTTAAATTTTATGATTAAAATTTCTCCATCTTTGATTTTTTGTGATAGTGGGATTTCAAAGGTAGTTGTTTTTTTTGATACAACTTTATATCCGTTTTCTGTTTTGTTTACTTTTAGTTTTTTATTTTGTGGAAATTCATTTAAGTTGATTTTTTTTAGTTTTGTGTTAAATTCTGTTTTTCCTTCTTTTTCTACTACGATTCCGTTCATTAGTATTTCCATGTTATATGGGTAGTTTTGTTGTTTATAAAATGCTTGGTTATAGATTTGATCGGTAGCATAAGCATATCCTAATGGGTAAACATCGTTATTTTGATAGATTCCATATTCTCCTTTTTGTTCAATTAATTGATATCCAACTGGTTGTTCTCCTTTTTTTGCTACTACATATTTCACGTTCATTAGGGTTTGAAAGAATATGTTATTAGAGGATGATGTTACTAATCGATTTCGGTAAGTGTCTGCATTTCCTGCTTCATTGTAGAAAAAGTCTTTGTATGGTTGGTTAAATGTAGAAGAATATAAGGAGGTTGTGTAATAGTTATTTTGATAAATTTTGTTTGTTGTTAATAAGGTATCTGTTAGGTCATTAAAGCGAAAGAATGTGTTATCTTTAGATAGTGTATTTTTAATTAGTGTTTGTTTGTTGTTATGAAATGCGCTATCATATTCACTTTTTAGTTGATATTTTTCGTTTTTGTTGACTGTAAATACGGAAAATATGGAAAAGATTCCAATAGGTATGATATAGATCCATTTTTTGTTCCATTTTTGATAGGCAAATAAAACAAGGATGCAAATGGTAAAGTCAATATAAAATAAGATTTGTTGGTATCCTCTCCATTTCCAGAAAAAGGCAAGTAATATTAATACTAGTATTTCTAGTTTTAAGTTTATTTTTTTGTTTTCGTTGTCTTTGATAAAGTTTGCGATTAGGAATACAAACAGTGGAAGAAACGGGATTAATACTTTTGATCTTACGTAAAGAAATCCGTTTAAAATATACATGATTAGTGGGATCGATAGAATAAGTACTAACATGATTCCGATAAAAATATTTTCTTTTTTTCTAGTAAAAAAGGTGTGAAAAAGTCCAAAAACAGCTAATGCGGATAGTCCTATTGAGTAGGAACTATATACAAGGGCATTGATATCTAGAAAAGGTATTAGTAATTTGGATAATTCCATTGCGTGATTGGCACTATTTCTTCCTGTTCCAATTACGTAAGCGGTTGGTAGTAGTAATATGGCAGATAGTCCAATTCCTAATAGGATTGGGTATAGAAATTTGATTCCGTCAATTAAGAATTGTTTGAGTGTAATCATTTTTTCTTTTTTTAGGTAACAATAGATTCCATATATTACAAATACTAGAATTCCACCGATACTATAGTAAAAGCTGGTTAAAATCATTCCTAATGTGCCAAGTGTAATCAGTAATCGTTTTTGTTTTTGAAAGTAGTGGTCTACTCCAATTAATCCTAATATTAGAAATGGCATATAGGTTACAAACATGATATGTCTATGACTATGGAATATGAGTGGTGCTGCACAAGTAAAGATAATTGTTGAAATCATGATTGTAGAGGTTGAAAATTCTTTTTTCTTTAACCAATAGTAAAATAAGTAGATACTGATTAAAACGGTTATGATATTCATAATCATCATAAAGTTGACCATTTTTACGAATGGAAATAAATAAGATAGTAAGACAATAGGGTTTAATAGTCCATAATAAGAAATGTTATATATGTTTTGTCCTGCTCCTAGGTGCATCATAAAGTCTGGAAATGGGTCTTTGGTTTGATAGAATAGTGTTCTAAAGTATTCTGGGAGCATGGTATGTTGACTTCCCCAGTCAGTTACTGATCCAAACATTTTGTTTGGGGTAATGCAGAAAAGGACTACGATTAATACAAATATTGTGATGGTAGCAAGATTAATAATGTCTTTCTTTTTCAATTTAGTCACCTCGTTATTCATTATAACAAGTTATTTTTGTAATTGCAATTTGCAGAAAAAAAACTGATTATATATTTCAGTTTCTTCTGTAAAGTTTTGTTTTTTTTAATCTAATAGGACTACTCGGAAGGAGTATCCTCCATTCGAAGCACCAGAATCATAACTAAATTCAAACACCCCAGCATTTGCTGCTGCAGCGTAAAGTCCACCTCTTCCGAGCCAAGGAAATCTCGTCTGAACGAAATAGGTAGAATCAGAGTACCATCCACTCGTTTCACTTAAGGCATGCCCATAGCATATTTCTCCTGAACATGCCGTTGTTACTAAATCACTTGTATAATTATCATAATATTTACCAGCTAATGATCCACTAAATCCTGCATTTTCTATAAGTTCTTTATATCCCCCCATTACATATTCCCAGGCTCCTCCACTCATGTCATATACTCCATATATTGTCCCTGACGTCGAAGCTCCTGTTCCTCCTGGACTCTTTTCATATGTACATGCACATGATGACGATTGCCCTGTATTTGGCGCCCCTGCACTACACCCTGTTATCAAATTACTATTATTATTTATATATACTTCTTTATTAGCTCCACTGTAACTACTATTTCCATATTTTCCATATTTACTTTGGCTTAAATACGCTACTGCTCCCCACTCGCTATTCTTCATCATATGCGCATCTGCATTTGTATTTATTCCATAACTATTTCCACTCGCACTGAATTTTCTGGCTGTTACAAATTGAGCAGCTACCTTTTGATCTCTTAATGAACTTAAATTTGGTTTTATTGTTGGGATACTCTCACTTCCTGTTGTTTCAAATTTTCCTACCCAGAGACCGCTTAACTCTGTACTTCCAAATGTAAATGCTGGATGGATCTTATAGTTTGTACTTGGAATTGTCTTACTTGTTGAGATAAAATTTATATTTATCTGACCTGGTTGGGCTGCACTCCCTCCTGCGTAGTTTGTACTTAAATTGGTATATTGATATTCGTATCTTGGGATCCATACAAAATACGCATTTATTGCACTCTCTGGTATAGAATTACCTATTGCTACATTTCTGTAACTACTTGTTACTGAAGCTGCATTTGCCCACATCTGACTACTATAATCATACCATTGATAAGACCCACTTCGATTATTTTCATCTGCTCTTATCCAAGTCACTCCATTCCATTTGATTGGTATTAACCCGTTTGATAATGTTGGCTTATTCGCTCCAGTTGTATCTGTGACTGGCTCTTTTATTACTATTGTTTTACTTGCACTCGCTGTTAATCCGTTCTGTCCTGTTGCTGTACATATTACTGTATGCGTTCCTACTGCTAAACTACTTGTATTAGTTACTGTACAACTTACTGTTCCTGTTCCACTCACACTCCATGTTGGTGTGTTAAAGTAGGTACTCTGAATCGCATTACTTGCTCCTTTATTTACTGTTGCACTTCCCGCAGTCT
>CANAXT010000069.1 GCA_947365915.1 uncultured Mycoplasmatota bacterium | reverse complement strand
TACATGTATCTCTACTAATATCATACGACATAACTTTTTAAATTCCTTCTTTTTTCCACACCATCTTAGAATCTTTGAAATCATAAACAATCTGATGTTCATCATACAAATAAGAAAGATAAGACTTCACTGTACTTCCTACTAATACATGCTGATTCAAATTCATCGCAAGATGATAATAATCAAAAACCTCTTTTAAAATTTCTTCAAATGTTTTTTCCTCACAACATTGAAATATCACATCCAAAATCTCATATACCTTTTCTCTATTAATTTGAATTAAAGAATGAATATCTGTTTTCATAGAAACATGAGATGGAATATAAAAATCTCCATCTAACGTCTCTAACATATTTAACGTATTCAAAAATTCTTTCACATCATAAATAAAAAATACATGATACTTCAAAATTGTCTCTTCACTAAACAAAGAATCCGCTAAAAAATAAACATTATCCGCAGTCTTTATACCAATCATATCCAAAAAATGACCTTTAAGTGAAATTACTTCTAACCCATCTGGCAAAACATCCAAATCAACAACCGATTCCTTTGCACATAGAAACTTATTTCTAAGATCCTGAAATGGATAACCACCATATAAAAAAGTAGACTCCAAAATAGGATGTTCTATAAAACACTTCTCTAAAGGAGTCGCAAAAACTGAAGCACTAGTTCGCTGTTGGACCATTCTATTACCACCAATATGATCCGCATTAGAATGCGTCGATATGACACCAACTATAGAAAACCCCTGCTCTTCCATCAACTTACAAACTTTTCTACCAGCATCCTTATCATTTCCAGAATCAATCAAATAAACTTGATTTTCACCAACCTTATAAACACCAATATTTGTCGCATTTTTAATATAATACGTATTTCCTTTTACATGAACAAACTCCATTATTGATCATCCTCTATCATAACATCTTTAAAAATTAACTTTATAATATCATTTAATAACATAGGTGGCAAACTACTTCCTGCAGCTTTCTTATGCCCTGCTCCACCATAAAACTTCGCAAACGCACCCAAATCTATATCCTTTACCCCCCTATAACTAACACTTCTAGAAATATTAATGACCGCAATAAAATCATAAACCTCTTGATACTTTTGAGCCAAAAAATTTCCAAGTTCACTACGATAAAACTCCGCAAAGACAATACCAACATGATATCCACGTAACATAACAGGATGTATTTCCTGTTCTTTTTTCGTAATATAATTTTGAATACGAACTTCCTCTACCTTTAACAAATTTTTCTGAACATCATCAAAGAAAAAACGTTCTTCAGAAAGACAAAATTGATAATAATATTCAATATAATATTCTTTACCATAAATATCAAACAAATTTCCAATCCATTTCGCTTCTTCTTCCGTTTCCTGATTAAAAGACCAAGTATCCAATAATCGAACCAACTCCACCATCTCATGAACAACAGGTTTCTTTAAAACATCATTTGGATACTTTTCTAACAAATATTGATAAAACAAACTACTTCCACATTCCTTTTTCCCATTTTGTTCATCCACAACAGAAATAAAAGAATACTGATTCTTATCCAAATTTGTATGATGATGATCAAATACCAAAATCTTTCCCTTATTTTTGGAATCATTTTCAATCATTTGTCCTAAAGAATGATTTAAACATAAATCTGTCACAAAAATAAAATCATATTGATCAAACAAACCAGACTGATATGAATTAAAAAAACTCTCATCAATAGTAGTAGGCTCTTCTAAAATATAATCCACTTTATCAAACACCAATTTAGAAAGAATAACAGGTGTTACCCCATCATTATCAGATCGATGACTAAAAATTAATACATTCATTGATTTTCCTCCAATACTTTTTTAACAGGACCATATGTCTTTCGATAACCTGGAATTAATCCATACTCCCGAATTGCAGCCAAATGGGCTTTTGTCGGATACCCTTTATGTCTCGCAAAACCATATTCTGGATACTCCTGGTCTAATTCCTCCAATATATGATCCCTTGTCACTTTTGCAATTACTGAAGCTGCTGCAATACTAATACTTTTCGCATCTCCCTTAATAATTGGAAGAGATGGAAGATCAAAATTTAATGGCATTGCATCACTCAAAACATAATCCAAAGGAATCTGTTTTCGAACCTCTTCAATCGCAATCATCATAGCTTCTCTGCTCGCCTGATAAATATTGATTTCATCAATCCGTTCTGGAGACACAATTCCAACACCATAAGCAACAGCATGTTCTTTAATATAAGGAAAAAACTGTTCCCTTTTTTTCTCACTTAACTTCTTAGAATCTGTAAGGCCTTCCAAACAAAAATCCTTTGGAAGTACACAACAAGCAGCTACAACAGGACCAACTAAAGGACCCCTCCCTGCTTCATCTGTACCACCAATATATTGATACCCCTGTTTATATAATTCTTTCTCATAACTCCATAAATCAACTATTTCTTTTTCCATGCTTTCAAATCCTTCTAAATAAAGTATAAAACAAAGTAAAGAAAAAGTCAAAAAAAAGGATCCTATCAAATCCTCTATTTCACTGACTTTACCATATAAACAAACATTGTATTATCAGCACTCCTTGTTGCATATCCATGATAATTCTTACTCAAATTTGCCATTTCTCTTGCTTTTCCACTATAAGAATAAATCTTCCGAGAATATTCATATAAAGGATTAATTCCATCCTGATTTACCTTAGTAATACCATCACCTAAAGTAACAACACCACTATACAAATCGTGACTTCCAATCATCAAAGAATACGTTCCAGATGACAATTGTTTGACACCAGCTTCTAAAGAAGTAAGTCCATCAGAAATAGTCTTGGAACCACCTTGTAACTGAATCACTGCCCCATTCAAAGTAGTAAGCAACTGATCTATTTCATTAGAAATCCCAGTAAGAGCTGTAACCGTTTCATCAATAGCTTGATTATTTACCATAAACAAATAAGATAACTCATAAGCTTGTTTTAACGCAAGTAAACTAGGATCAGATCCAGTATAATTTTGTAACTGATTAGCTTCGTAAACAGACTTTAAAGTTTCAAAATTCATTCCAGTTTGACCAACAATTTTAGAAATCGCATGATTGTTTTCCGCTTTTAAAGTTTGTAATTGTGTAATAGAACCACTAATATTTTTATTCTGTAAATTTACTTTTACTTGACTTAAAGAATCAACAATCGTATCAAGTCCACGTGTCAAAGAAATAGATCCCTCCTTTAATTGAGTAATCGAATTTAAAGCAGTCATTAAATGAGAATGAATTTGTGTCGCACCTTCACTTAACGAAGCACTTCCAGTTTTTAACTGTTTCACCCCATCCTCAATTTGATCCATACTACTCTTTAATGTTCCCATATTAGAGTGTAATTGATCTAACTTATCAAACACTTCCAAATCTTTTTCCTCTAAAATCTTTGGAGTAGCAACCATATACATAGTTCCAAATGAAAACTTAGAAGTATCATAAGAAACCGTAATCGTATTTAATTTTTGAAACCCATCAATATGGAAACTCTCATAAAGACCTGGAGTAGCAAGACCAATCACAAAACTTCTAGAACCACTATCGACCCATTTTCCATTTTCTACTTCAATATTATGATTATATTGATTATCCAAAATCATTCCAGTAGTGACAACAAATGGTGTATAAACTGTTTCCGCTTTTCCACCTAAATCAAACTCAGTCATCTCTTTATTTTTAAAATTGAAAATCAATTTCACTTTTCCTTTTTTCCCAATCATATCCTTAACATTCAATTTTTTATCATTCAAATAATATTCAATTTCTACATCAATTGGTTGTTCCTTTTCTGTTGTTCCTTGATAAAAAATATCCTTTCCATTCGCATCCCATTTGATCATATTTTGATCCAACGAAAACGTTTCATTTCCATTAATATTTAAAATATTTTTTAACTCTGTATCATCTTCAAAAATATTTTTGTCCTTAATAAATAAATGATTAGTCACACTAGACTGAATTACCTTTCCTGTTTCATCTAAATTTGTATAAATAGTTTCATTTTTCGTTAACGCATAACCATTCATTGGAATCATACCAATAAGTCCAATCATAAAAAATTTTTTTAATCGATTCATTATTTTGCCTCCTTCATATTTTTTGTTGTTTTCATAACAACCTTATCAAACAATAATAGTAACGTTGGAAGTAATAACACTACCACAAACATACTAATTAACGCTCCCCTAGAAAGTAAATTACAAATAGATCCAATCATATCGATTTTTGAATACATCGCAACACCAAATGTCGCTGCGAAAAAACATAGAGCAGAAACCAAAATTGATGGTACAGTTTGAGAAAGGGTCACCCTCATTGCTTCATTTTTAGAATTTTTCATTCGTTCTTCTAAATATTTTGTAGACATTAAAATCGCATAATCAATCGTCGCACCAAGCTGGATCGTACCTACCACAATAGACGCTATAAAAGGTAATGTTGTCCCACTATAATAAGCAATTGCCATATTTAGAAAAATCGCAAACTCGATTGTTAAAATCAAAATAAATGGTAAACTCAATGACTTTAAAACAATCAACATTAAAACAAAAATCACAAAAATAGAAGCATAATTAACCATTTTAAAATCATGATCAGCAATCGCTGTAAGATCATTCATCAAAGGTCCTTCTCCTGCTACAATCGCATTTTTATCATATTTTTTCACAATTTTCTCGACTTCTTTGGTTTGTTTTTCTAACTCTGGTGATGCAATTTCATACGTTGAATTAATAATAATTAATTGATATGTATCATTTTCCATCACCTTCAATAGATCTTCTGGAATCATATCTTCCGGAACTCCAAAATCAAACATATTTTTTAAAGAAAGTACCAAATCAATTCCTTCTTGTTTCTTTAAACTTTCAATCAATTTATTTAACTCGTTACTTTTTAAATTTTTATCAATCAACAATAATTCTGGAGATACAATATTGAAATTCTTTGAAAGTTCACGATTCGCAATAGAACTTGCTAAATCTTTTGGTAATGATTTATCCAATTTATAATAAACTTCTACATTTTTATTTCCAATAAGTGCTGGAACAAGAAGAACTATGAAAATTAAAATAATAATTCCCTTATGTTGAATCACCAAATTTTGTGTCCTTCGAAATTTAGGAATATATACTTTATGTCTTGTTTTAGAAATTGCTTTATCAAATACCAACAACAAAGCTGGAAACAAAGTAAGTACAGAAATAAATCCACATAAAACTCCTTTAGCCATTACAATTCCAATATCAGTACCAAGCGTTAAATCCATAGAACAAAGCGCTAGAAAACCTGCAATCGTAGTGAGTGAAGATCCAATCACAGACTTAAATGTATTTCCAATAGCAAGTTGCATCGCTTTCTTTTTATCTTTTTCTGTTTCCTTTGCCTGTTCATACTTATGATATAAAAAAATAGAAAAGTCCATAGTCACTCCTAGTTGTAAAACGGCTGTGATCGCTTTCGTAATATAAGAAATCTCCCCTAAAAATATATTGGTTCCCATATTATAAAGAATCGCACAACCAATATTTCCAAGTAAAAAAATAGGAATCAAATAAGAATCAGTTGCTACAAATAATACAATGAGACATAGTAAAACAGCAATTATAATATATGCAAATAACTCCTTTGCAGATAAATCTCTCGTATCCAAAACCATAGCTGTCATTCCGCTTACTTTACTTGCATCTCCTACAAGCTCTCTTAGACTTTTAACACCTTCCATGGTCGTTTCTTCTGAAGTAGAGCCTCGAAAAGTAACAAGCATTACCGTCTGATCATCTTTATATACTTTATTTTTAATCTCATCTGGTATCATTTCTTTTGGAAACGCAATATCTGTAATATCTGCAATACTAATTGCCTGCTCTACCCCTTTGATCTTTTTGATATTTTTTTCTAGCATTAAAATATCATGATTCGACATATTTTCTACTGTCACAAAAGAGAAAGCACCAATTCCAAATTCTTCTGTTAATATTTTTTGTCCTTCAATTGTTTCAATATCATCTGGTAAATATACCAAAATATCATAATTAATTTTTGTCTTTTGATATCCAATAATTGATGGAATCAACAATAACAAAGAAATGAAAACAATTAAAAAACTATGTTCTGTTATAAATTTTTTCATGTCATCCCTCCATCGATATGTATTTTATTACTTTCAAACAAAAAATTGAGCAACATAAAACATTTATTGTTTTTTATCCAACATTTTATAGAAAAAAGTACGTTAAATATCCAACATTTCACCGTTTAACTTTACTTTTGTATAAAATACTTTATAATAAATTACAGGTGGTTATTTATGAAAGAAAAAAACGATTTACGCGTCATTAAAACAAGAAAAAACTTATATGAATCTTTAATTTTTTTATTAAAGGAAAAAACATTTGAAGAAATTAAAGTTTCTGATATTTGCAATCAAGCTTTAATTAATCGTTCTACATTTTATGCGCATTATAACGATAAATATGAGTTGTTTGCCGATCTAATTGAAAGTTTAAAAAACTCATTAGCACATGAACTATCTAAAAATGAACAAATTTCTAATTCTAAAGAATACTATCTAGAAATGCTTCGCATTTTTCTAGATCATGTTGATAAAGAATGGAATATTTATTTGGCAATTATGGTCCATAATCGAAATAGTGTGATTATGGATATGGTTTATAGTACTTTAAATGATGACATCAAAAAAAGAATCGAAATGGATAATAAAAAATTAGACAAAAATATCCCAAGCGATATAATTGCGAAATTCTATTTAGGAGCTGTTTTCAATGTAGGAACCGAATGGCTTAGAAATCATAATCATTATTCAAAACAAGAAATATTAGAATATTTAGAAGCTTTGATACCTGATAATTTATAAAGAAAAAAATGATGTTTATTGCATCATTTTTTTGAATTAACCGAGCACTATCACCCGGAACGAGCCATAAATGTCAGCACCACCATACTCAGAATTCAAAGCAAACACTCCTGCATTCGTCGTACCGCTAAAGCCTCCGCCACGTTCGAACCACGAGTTACTCAAATCACCGAAGTTGGAGTAATCGGAATACCATCCACTCGTCTCACTTAAGGCATGTCCATAACATATTCCTGAATTACATGCGGTTGTTGCTGTCGTGGTTGTGTAATTATCATAATATTTTATTGCTGGTAAACTACTAAATCCTGATGATCCTATTGTATTACTATATACTCCCATCACGTATTCCCAGACTCCTCCACTCATGTCATATACTCCGTATATTGTTCCAGTTGTCGAAGCTCCTATTCCCCCTGGACTTACATTATATGCATTCGTACATGATGAAGTATAATACGCACTTGGTACCCCTGCGCTACATCCTGTTAATGTATTATTATTTTTCCAATAATTGTTTATATATACTTCTTTACTTGCTCCACTATATGT
>CANAXT010000068.1 GCA_947365915.1 uncultured Mycoplasmatota bacterium | reverse complement strand
AGAAATTGTGTTTCTAATTATTGATTTTATTTTTTACTACTTTTTCAGCAGCCTCCCAAATAAGCTTATTTTTTTGTACATTCTTTTAGTATTTCCATGAGATCAATTAGGTAATAAATGAAATGACGATCTAAATGAACTATGTCTAATATTATTTTTAATCTAGAATCTTTGTTAATGAAACGTATGGATCTTGTTAAAGCGGTTGCTTTAAAGAATAGGTTTTCTCCATCAATCAGTTTCATATTTTCTGGGTTTAGTGTTAGTTCTATGAAAGTTTTTGTTTGTTTTACTTGTTCTATTTTTAGATCATGTGCAAGTTTTTCAAACCATTGTTCATACATATAGATTTCTAAGTTTTCTGATATTTTTCCAAATCGGTCTTCTAGTTCTATTTTTATTTCTTCTAATTTTTGTTTGGAATCTATTTTGTTGACTTTTTGGTGAATTTCGATTTTTAATTCGGCTTCTTTGACGTAGGAATCGTCTATTGCAGTTTCGATATCTAGTAATGGTTGGTCTTCTTTTTTTTCTTCTATTATTTTTCCTTTTTTCTTTTCGACTTCTTCATTAATCATTTCTAGAAATAATTCCATACCTACTGTATCAATGAAACCTGCTTGTTCACTCCCTAATACATCTCCTGCTCCTCTTATGGATAAGTCTCTCATGGCGATGGAAAAACCGCTTCCTAGTTCTGTAAAGTCTTTGATTACATTTAATCGTTTGGTGGCGATATCTGATAGGGTTTTTCCTGGTGAATACATTAAATAACAGTATGCGATTTTGTTACTTCTGCCTACTCTTCCTCGAATCTGATATAATTGTGATAATCCAAAGCGATCGGCATCCATTATAATTAATGTGTTCACATTAGGCATGTCGATTCCAGTTTCTATGATGGTAGTACATAGTAAAATATCGTATTCATGATTAATAAATAGTATCATTTTGTCTTCTATTTCTTTTTTATCCATTCTTCCATGAATGCTGATAATTTTTGCTTCTTTTACTAGATTTCTAATTTCTTGTTCTTTTTTTTGCATGTCTTCAATTCTGTTGTATAAGATAAATATCTGACCATTTCGTCCTAATTCTTTATAGATTGCATCTTTTATCATTTGATGACTTTCTTTTAAAACATAGGTTTGAACTGGGTAACGGTTTACTGGTGGTGTTTCTATTAGTGACATACTACGAATTCCTGCCATAGACATTTGTAAGGTTCTTGGTATTGGGGTTGCTGATAGTGTTAATACATCGATGTTATTTTTATATTTTTTCATTTTTTCTTTATGTTTTACTCCAAATCGTTGTTCTTCGTCTATGACTAGTAGTCCTAGATCTTTAAATTGTACATCATCACTCAATAGTCTATGTGTTCCAATTACTAAGTCTATTTTTCCTTCTTTTATTTGCTCAATATTTTGTTTTATATTTTTTGTTGATACGAAACGATTTAATAGACAGATATTGATTGGAAAGTCTTGAAATCGTTCTTTGGCATTTCTATAATGTTGTTGTGAAAGTATGGTTGTTGGGCATAGTAGTGCGACTTGTTTTCCTGAGTCGATTGCTTTAAATATGGCTCTAAAAGCGACTTCTGTTTTTCCATATCCTACATCTCCACATAATAATCGATCCATTGGATGTGGTTTTTGCATGTCTTTTTTTATTTCTTCGGTTACTTTTATTTGGTCTATGGTTTCTTGATATGGAAATTGTTTTTCAAATTCTAGTTGTTCTTTTGTATCATCTATAAAGGCAAATCCCTCTACTGATTCTCTTGCTGCATATAGTTCTAATAAGTCGGCTGCTATACTTTCTGCTCTTTCTCTCGCTTTTAGTTTTTTCTTTTGCCATTCGGTTCCTCCTAGCTTGTTTAGTTTTGGAAGTGAGGTGTCTTTTGAGGAATATTTATGAATAAATTCTATTTTTTCGACTGGTACATATAAGTGATCACCATCTTGATATTCAATATTTAGATAGTCTTTTTTAAATCCATTTTTGGTTAATGTTTTTATTCCACAGTATTTACCGATTCCATGGGCTACGTGAACAACAAAATCACCTTCTTCTAGATTGGAAATGTTTTTTATTTTTGTTCCGATTTTGAAGTTACTTTTGTATTTGGCAGAATAATCTGTTTTGGCAAATAGTTCTCGTTCACTAATTACAATATAAGATTGATATATAAATCCATGATTAATTGGATATACGATAATATTAATATATCCTATTTTTATTTCTTCTTTCGATGTAAAGTTTAGAACTATGTCATTCCATTCTTCTAATAGTTTATTGGCTTGATAACGAGTGGATACGCAAATGATAATTGTGTTTTTCTTTTTGTATTCTAATATTTTATTTTTTATTTGTTCACTTTTTCCATAAAGTGGTTCTAATTCTTGTGATTCAAAGGTTTCTATTGTTGTTCCTTTGTTAGAATGATTATCAAATGAATTAAAATATATTGTTTCTTCGGGTGCTATTTTTTCTAATGGGTACATATATTGTTTTGGTTCTTCTCCTTTTTCTTGTTGATAGTCAATTATTTCTTGGGTTAATGTTTGATAACCTTGTATTATTTCATCGTATTTTTGAAAGGCGCAAATTGGATTGTCAAGAAATTCTAAAATATTTGATGGCGTGTAATAGTTGGTTAGTTCTCTTTGCTTTGGTTCTATTTCTAATATTTTATCTATTAAAAATTCTGTGTTGGCGGTTATTTCAATTTGATCTATTTGTTCTAGTGTTAGTTGGTTATCTACATCGAATATTCGAATTGATTCTATTTCATCTCCCCAAAATTCTATTCTAATTGGATTTTGATATTCTAATGGGAAAATATCAATTACAAATCCTCTTATGGCTATTTCTCCTGTTTTATTTACAAGCGTTTCTCTTTTGTATCCTAGTTTTAATAGTTTTTCTGTCAATTGATGTATGTCTATTTGTGTAGATTTTTGTAAAGTAATTTTAAATTGTTGAAATATGTTTTTAGGAGGTAGAAAACGTAAGGCTCCCATTAAGTTGGTAACAATAATCATTGGCTTTTGTTTTAATGTTTGATTGATTGTTTCTAATCTGGTTACTTTTAGTTCTGGACTTATTGCTAGGGCTTCACTAGTTAAAAAATCATCCATCGGAAAAAGATATACATTTTCTGTATATTTACTTAAGCTTTGATAACATTGGTTGGCTTCATATAGACTATTTGTAATTAATACAATATTTCTATTTTTTGTTTTATATATTTGATATAAATATATCATTTTTAGTTCATCTGTTAGTCCATTTATTTCTCCTGTTATTTGTATTTTTGGAAATATTGTTTCAAAAAAGTTCATGTTTCTCCTCCCCGCATAAAAGATGACACTGAAAGTCTCATCCTTTTTTGTTATATTTACTCATTAATTTTTCGAATGATAATACACAGAAATCGTTAATTATTTCATTTACTGTAATTAGTACGCTATTTAGTTTTTCCATTTGTTCTTTTGGAATTTTACCTAAAACATAGTCTTTTGTATCGTATTCTTTATTATTTGATATTCCTATTTTTAATCTTTTATATTCATTGGTATGTAGATGCAGTTCTATATTTTTTAGTCCATTGTGTCCTCCTGAACTTCCTTTATATTTTAATTTTATTTTTCCAAATTCCATATCCAAGTCATCACTAATAATTAAAATATCTTTGATATTTATTTTATAATAATGGGCAAATGCGCTTACGGCTTCTCCTGATAAGTTCATATAAGTTTGGGGTTTTAATAATAATATTTGTTCATTATTTTTTTTTATTATTGTATATTCTCCATTTAATTTATGGGACTCAAATGTTACTTGGTTGTTTGTAGCGATTAAGTCTAATGCCATAAATCCTATGTTGTGTCTTGTTTGTTCATAGTCTTTTCCTGGATTTCCTAATCCGACAATCATTTTCATTTTTTTCACCTACTTTATTTTATGGTATATGTTATATACTTCATTTGTTTTCATATTTCTATCTTTTGCTACTTTTTTGATTGCTTCTTTTGGAGGATGGCCTTGGGTTAGGTAGATGTTTACATGGTCTAAAATTGATAGTGATTCATAATTTTTTTGTTCATGATTGCCTTCTACTATTATTACCATTTCTCCTTTGGCATTTTTTATTTCTTCTTTTACTTTTTCTATGTTCCCACGGTAGATTTCTTCAAATTTTTTGGTAATTTCTCTTGAAATACTAATTTTTCTTGATCCAAATATTTCTATCATATTGTCTAGTGTATTCGCAATTCTATGTGGTGCTTCATAGAAAATGATGGTATATGGATATTCTTTTAAGTCTTCTAGTTCTTTTTTTCTTTTTGTTTCTTTACTGTTTAAAAAACCAAAAAAGAGAAAGGGACTTGGTTCAATTCCCGATGAGGTAAGGGCTGGAATTAAGGCTGTTGCTCCTGGTAGTGAGACTACGTTATATTTATTTTCTATGGCAATAGTAGATAAGTAATATCCTGGATCACTTATGATCGGTGTTCCTCGATCACTTACTAAACCAACGTTTTTTCCTTCTTTTAAGTATTTGAGGAGTTTTTCTCCGTTTTCTTTTTCGTTATGTTCATGGTTTGTAATTAGCGTTTTTTTGATATCTAATTTTTTTAGTAATTGTCCTGTTTCTCTTGTGTCTTCTGAAAAAATGACATCTACTAATTTTAATGTGTTAATGGTTCTTAATGTAATATCTTCCATATTTCCGATAGGAGTTGGAATTAAATATAATGTTGGACTATTGTCATAACTTTTTTGAGACATACTTCACCTTCTTATGAAAAATATTGATACACTTGTTCTGTATAGCTTCCATCTTCATTATGAACATATAATGGAGGCAAAATTTTTAATCCTGGTTTCCCATTTTTGACTCCTTCAATTAGTAAGATATGGCTTGGGGCTTCTTTTTTTGGATAAACATATTGGATTTTTTTTGGTTCTATATTTTGTTTTCTCATTTCTGTTACTATATCTACTAGTCGTTCTGGTCGATGAACAAGTGCGATGTTTCCTTGATTTTTTAATAGTTTTCTTGCAATCATTAAGACTTCTGATAGTGTAAGTGCTATTTCATGCCTGGCTATTGTTTTGGCGTCGTTAGCATTGAAATGTGATTGTTTTGATACTTTAAAGTATGGTGGATTGCATGTAATGACATCGAATTGATCGGTTTCGAATGCACATGTTTTTATATCATTATGAATGATTTGGATTTGATTTTCTAGTTTGTTTAATTTTACTGAGTCTTGTGCCATTTTGGCGCTTTGTTCTTGAATTTCCACTCCTATGATTTTGGCTTTTGTTTTTGTTGAAAGGATTAATGGAATTGGAGCGTTTCCTGTTCCAATGTCTAAAATTTTGGTTATATTTTTTCGAATTGTCACAAAGTTGGGTAATAATACTGAGTCTAGTGAAAAACGAAATTTTTCTTTTTCTTGGATAATTTTTAAGTTTTTATATCCTAATAAGTAGTTAACATTTTTCACATTGAACGCTCTTCTCTATGGTACCAATTTCAGGTATTTCTATTGTATATGTTCTATTTAATATGTCTAGTGCTGTTACTTTTCCTTTTCCTTCTTCTACTTCTATGGTTTCTCCAATTTTTGGCAAACATTCTCTACATTTTGAGTAAGTTTCGTCTTCATATTTTAAGCAACAAAGTAATCTTCCACATGATCCATTTATTTTTGTTTGATTTAAGGCGATGTTTTGGTTTTTTGCCATGTTAATAGATACTGAATCGAAGTCATTTAAGAAACATGAACAACATAGTTGTCTTCCGCATGGCCCTATTCCACCAATTTCTTTGGCTTTGTCACGAACACCTACTTGTCTTAATTCGATTCTGGTTTTATATATGGCAGCTAATTCTTTTGCTAGTAATCGAAAGTCTACTCTTGATTCTGCTAAAAAGCGAAACATTAGTTGACTTCTATCAAATGTATAGCTACAGTCAATTACTTGCATATTTAATTGTTGTTTACTAGCTAGTTTTCTACATTTTTTTAAGGCTTCTTCAGCATCTTTTAAGTTTCTTTTATGGGCAAAATAGTCTTGTTTTGTTGCAATTCTGATAATATTTTTTAAAGGGGTATTTATTTTTTTTTGATCTATATAAAATGATTTTTTGACGATTTTTCCAAATTGCAATCCTCTATTTGTTTCAACAATGACGGTAATATTTTCTTTTAGTTTAAATCTTTTTGGGGAAAAATAGTACACTGTTCCATTTTCTTCAAATGTGATTCCTACTACTTCTATCAATTTATTCACCTCCAATTAGTTCTAATATTAATTTGTCAATTAGTAGTCCATTGTTTATATTTATTTTTATTTTATCTTTTAATTGCATTATGATTGTTATTTTTCTAGATAGTGATTCTATCGTATTGTTGTGTGCTAGTTGTTTTATTAGTTCGTTTTCATCTATAAATATTTTTATAGGTCGATTACATTTTTGGTTTAATATGTCATTATAAAAGAATGTCATTATATCGAAGGCATATAAAAGTTCTTCTTTTTCTTTTATTTTATTATGCCACAATTTGGTTGTATAGAGTAAGGTTTCTATTCCTTTTTTTTCTATATTTTTTATAAATTCAATGACTGTTAATATTAATTTTGAATATTTTTCTTGTTCTTCTGGTTTTGATAAATCGTATAGGTTTGTTTGTATATAATTTTGTAGTATTGACATGGTGTTATCTAATGTTTCAATTTTATTTTTGGTAAAAGATAAGATTTGACAACGACTCCTTATTGTTTCAAGTACTTGAAATAAGTTATTTGTTGTTAATATAGCTATAATTCCTTGTTCTGGTTCTTCTAAAAATTTTAATAATGAGTTGGCTGCTGATTTATTTAATTTTTCTACTTGATGAATAATATATATTTTATATTTTCCTTCAATTGGTTTTTTGCTGAATTCTTCTTGTAACTCGTCCATCTGTTCTTTTTTTATCCAAATTCCATCAGGATCGATTATTTTTAAATCTGTATAGTTTGAATCATCGATTTTTTTACATCGTGTGCATTCTACACAATTATTTGAGTTACTTTTTTTATTTGGACAAAGTAGATATTTTACAAATGCGAGTGCCATTTCGTTTCCGAATGAACAATTTTTTATATCTAATAAGTAGGCATGAAATATTTTATCTTTTGTTACTGCATTTTTCATAATTTTATAAACAATTGGTTGTTTTTCTTGATAATCGTCTAACATTTTTTCACCTCTACTTAATAGATTAATAATAAAATAATCAAAAAACTAAATAGTGCTGGTAAGCCTAGAATTGAAAGAGCTAATACAGTAATAAAGTTTAATGGAATGATTATGTTTAATGGGGCTACGATTAAATTAAATCCATATAATATAAAGCCACTTACAATAATTCTTTTTATAAACTGAAAAACTTTTTTTAACATAATATCACCTACTCAATATTATGTTAAAAAAAGAATATTAGCATCATTTATTGTGAATCTTGGTTTTCTGATATTTTTTTTCTATTTTCTAGTGCCATT
>CANAXT010000067.1 GCA_947365915.1 uncultured Mycoplasmatota bacterium | reverse complement strand
CCTAAATAATTTTGGTATTATAAGAGATGTAAATACTTTAAAGTGGATAAGTATGGCCCCTATTTTTGATAATGGAATGGCTTTAAATGTTCCTTATTATGATGATGAGGAAGTAATTATATCAGGGCACGGAAGATTATTTTATGAAGTAAAACCATTTGATGAAATTATAAAAGTAGTAAAAGATATCACAAGGATTGATGTCTTTAAACTAGAAGATATTCCTGAGTATTTTGATCATTTACTTCATGAATATCAAAACATAACACATATGAGTGATAATAGAATTTATAGACTATGTGTTCTACTACAAAGACAAATAAACAAATTAAAAACTTTAATAGAAGAAGTGAAGAACTAATTTATTTTTTGTTATTTAAAGATCGTTTTTGTGAACTATGATCCTAGTAAGTTTATTGTTGATGTAGGGTTTGGAGAACTATTTTTTATTGGAGTCAAAGAAATGGTTGAAAGTTTGTTGATGCTTATATTAGGAATTGTTGTTTTTGTATCGTATTTCGCCAGCTAAAAAAAGGAACAATCTTGTTTAGGATTGTGACTTTTTTTTCACTTTTTTTCTCCTATTTTATAGTATAATGGGGATAGGTGATTTTAATGGCAAAAATATTAATTGTAGAAGATGAGGAAACCATTCGCGTAGGGCTCAAATATTATTTAGAAGCAGAAAGTTTTGAGGTAGTTGAAACTGATACTGCAAAAGATGCGATTAATGAGATTGATAATGTTGATTTGGTCTTGTTAGATATTAATTTACCAGATATGGATGGTTATCAGGTATTTGAACAAATTAAAAAAATAAAAGATGTTCCGATTATATTTTTAACTGCTAATGATTTGGAAATTTCTATTGTAAGAGGGCTTGATATGGGAGCTGATGATTATATTACCAAACCGTTTAAAGCAAGAGAATTGATTTCTAGAATTAAAAATGTTTTAAGGAGAAGTGCGAAGGGAAATGATTCTGTTATTACGATTAAAGATGTGAAAATCGATATGAAGCAAGCTAAGGTGTTTAAAAATGGTGTTGATGTGATGTTAACAGCTTTAGAATATAAAATTTTATTAATTCTTGCTTTAAATCCCAATGTGGTTTTTTCTAGGGAAAAGATTTTAGCGGATATTTGGGATGTGAATGAAGCTTATGTGAATGATAATACATTGACTGTTTATATCAAACGAATTCGAGAGAAAATTGAGAATAATCCAAATGAACCTGAAATTATAGAAACGGTTCGAGGAGTTGGATATAAAGTTGGTGGACCATGTTAAAAAATAAGGAACTAAAAAAATTATTTTTGGTAGAATTATTTTTATTTGTTTTTTCGTTACTATTTGGTATTGGTTTTTATCAATTGGTTGATGCAAAGTATCAAAAAGAGTTTGTCAAAAATAATGGATATATTCTTTCTGCGATTTTAAGTGATCATCCGGAATTGGAAGAAGAAGTGATTGATGCGATTTTATCTGGAAAGGGTAATTTTGAAGAAGGAAGAGAAATTCTTCGTAAATATGGTCTTGATGATAGTGGTACTTTAAATTATTTGGAGCATTTTCATAATTTGGAAGCTCAATTACTTGTTCAAATGGTTTTCTTTATTTTGATTGTTTTCTTGTTGCTATCTATTTCTTATTGTTGGTTTTTAAGGAGACAATATAAAAGTTTAAGGCACTTAGGGGAATATATGGATCAAGTGTTGAATGGGAATCCTACTTTAGATTTAAAGGATTATGAAGAAGGGGATTTCAGTACTCTTAAAAACGATGTGTATAAGCTTACTGTGAAATTAAAGGAAGGAAGAGATCAATCATTAAAGGATAAAAAAGAATTGGAACAAGTTCTTTCTGATATTTCACATCAGATTAAAACTCCACTTACTAGTATGTATGTGATTAATGATATTTTATCGAAAGATGATATTGATTTAGAAACCAAGAATCGATTTTTAGAGAAAAATCGGAAGCAATTGGAACGGATTGAGTGGTTGGTAAGTTCACTCTTAAAGATGTCTCGTTTGGATAGTGGAAGTGTGACTTTAAATATGGAAGAGGTTCCTATGAAAAGTGTCATTGAGGAGGCCTTGGAACCGCTTCAAATTCCAATGGAATTAAAAGATATTCATGTTTCTATTGAAGGAGAAGATACTATAGTATTTTTAGATCCTCATTGGACTGTTGAGGTATTTGTAAATGTTCTTAAAAATGCTTATGAGCACACAGAAAAGGGAGGTTCTATTACGATTTTGATCACTTCAAATCCGCTTTATACGGAAGTATCGATTCATGATACGGGATGTGGTATTAGAAAAGAAGAATTGCCTCATATTTTTAAACGGTTTTATACAGGAAGTTCAAATAAAGAATCGATTGGAGTTGGATTAAATATGGCTAGAAAAGTAATGGAAAAACAAAAAGGGGAAATTTATGCGACTTCAATTGAAGGAGAAGGGACTACTTTTTTTATTAAATTTTACAAGAATATGATTTAGTGACAAAAGTGTCACGATATTAGTCACTTGTAAGTCATATTGATTTGATAGAATGGTAATCAGAAAGGGAGGAACTTTTATGAAAGAATTTATTTGTTGGATGATCCCGACGATTATTGTTTTTGGTTTTATTGTTCTATTAGAAGGGGCAATGATATTTGAAAAAAGAGGAGAAGAAGTTTTCTCTTTTGAAAAAGAAAAGGAGAATTTTTTATGGAAATTTTAAAGGTAGAGAATTTGTGTAAACAATATGGAAAAGGAGAAACACTGGTACGTGCTTTAGACAATATTAGTTTTTCTGTTGACAAGGGAGAATTTGTTGCGATTGTTGGTGCAAGTGGATCAGGTAAGTCTACACTACTTCATATTTTAGGTGGTGTTGATCGCCCAACGAGTGGAAAGGTATTTGTGGATGGAGAAGATGTATATCATTTGAATGAGACAAATTTGGCTATTTTTAGAAGGCGACAGGTGGGTCTTATTTATCAGTTTTATAATTTAATTCCGATTTTGAATGTGACTGAAAATATGACGTTACCAATTTTGTTGGACAATAAAAAGGTTGATCAAAATTATTTGAATGAGTTGGTAGAAACGCTTGGATTGCAGTCAAGAATTACGCATCTTCCCAATGAGTTATCTGGAGGGCAACAACAACGTGTATCGATTGGAAGAGCTTTAATGAATCATCCTGCTTTGTTACTTGCTGATGAACCAACTGGAAATTTGGATAGTAAGGCTTCTAGAGAAATTGTGGAGTTATTGAAGTTATCGAATAAGAAGTATAAGCAAACGATTATTATGATTACACATGATTACAATTTGGCTTTGAATGCGGATCGGATTATTACGATTGATGATGGAAAATTGATTAGTGATGAGAAGGTGCAGTAATGAAGATATTAAATGATCTTACGATTAAACATTTGAAAATGAATAAAAAAAGAACGATTGTAACTATTATCGGTATTATTTTATCGACTGCTTTGATGGTTGGAATTGGATTACTTTTTTCTACTGTTCAAGATAATAGTGTTCGAACATTGAAGATGAGTAGTGGGGATTATCATAGTCTTATTTATGATTTGAAGCAGGAAAAGTTAGAAATTTTATCGAATAATCATCATGTGCAAGATTATTATTATGAGAAACCAATTGGGTTTAGTGAGTTTCCAGAAAGTCATATTACTTCTAAGAAATATTTGTTTGTTAATTCAGTTTCTGATCTTTATTTTGATCAAATGAAATTGGTGAAGGGAAGATTTCCAAAGAATGATACTGAACTTGTGATTAGTAATCAAGTAGAGAGTGAAAGTGGTGTTTCTTATAAAATTGGGGATCAATTGACATTAAAGTTAGGATCTAGGACGTTTGAAGGAGATGAGATGAGTAATAATTCTTCTTATTTGGAAGATGAGGTTTTTCAAGTTAAAGAGGAAAAAAAATATACGATTGTTGGTATTATAGATCGACCTGTTTTTGAAAGTTGGGAGGCTGCTGGTTATACTTTTTTGACAAAATATGTTCCAAAAAAGGGAGATATGGTGAATGTATATATTCGTTTTGCAAAGCCTTCTAGAACGTATCAAGATAGTGCCCTTATTGCGAAAAATTTGGGGTTATCTAAAGAAGATGGTGAGTATCCCATTCGTTATAATGATCCTTTGCTAGCTTTATATGGAGCGAGTAAATATGATAATGTAATTTCTACTTTTGCCAATGTTTTGATGATTATTTTGACTTTGATTTCGATTGGTTGTGTGGTAGTTATTTATAATTCGTTTGCGATTTCCGTAATGGAACGTAAGAAGCAGTTTGGATTATTTTCTAGTATTGGTGCCACGAAAAAGCAGTTACGTCATACGGTGTTTTTTGAGGCTCTCATTGTTGGACTCATTGGAATTCCATTAGGTATTCTTGGTAGTTTTATTGGAATTGGTTCTGTTTTAGCGCTCATCAATCATTTGCTTCCAGATTTATTTGGAACCAATTTGGTTTTGACTGTTTATCCGATATTTTTCATTATTCCAATTATTTTTATGATTGTGACGATTTTGGTTTCTGCTTATATTCCAGCTTATAAAGCGAGTAAGATTACACCGATTGAGGCAATTCGCTTGAATGATGATATTAAGATTAAAAATAAGAAGTTAAAAACTGGGAAATGGGTTTCTAAGTTGTTTGGGGTAGAAGGAGAGATTGCTTTAAAGAATATTAAGCGAAATAAGAAAAAATATCGAATTACGATTGCTTCTTTGTTTATTAGTATTGTGTTATTTATTTCGTTTTCAACGTTTGTAGAGTATGGTTTAAAGACATCTGCTAGTACGCTTCGGATTCCAGATTATGATATTAAGTTAACTCTTTCTAATCCGAAAAGTTATGATTATGGTGATTTTATAGAACAAGTCAAACGTTATGAAGGTGTGAAAAAGGATATTTCAGTAAGGTATGGTCGGAGATTTAGTAATTCTTATGGTAGAAGTATTTATTCTGATTCGGTTTTAAATGATTATGGTGTGTCAGATGAAAATTTTGTGACTTTGAATTTGATTACTTTGGATCAAAAGAATTATGATGCGTATTTGCGTTCTTTGGGGTTAAGTAAGGAACAACCTATTTTATTGAATAAGATTCATTATACTGTTTATGAAGGGAATAAAAGAAAGATTTATGAACGTAATTTGTTAAAGGAAAAACAGGATTATTCATTTGATTTGTGTAAGTTTAAAAAGGAAGATGAAATAGAGAGTCATGAAGATACTTCTAAGGATGATTTTGATTGTAATATGAAGTTAGATCATATTTATGTTACTGATAAGGTTCCTTTCTCGTTAGAGTCAGAGTTTTTAAATGATTATTATTTGTCGATTATTATTCCTGAAAAGTTATTTGATCAGATTTTTACTTTAGATGATGATACGTATTTGGATGATATGAGTATTTATTTGAAGACTACGGATTATAAAAAAGTGGATCAATATATTATTGAATATATGGACAAATTGACTGATCAGTCGTTGATTAAGTATTATAATTTTCCAAAAGATATGAAGCAGATGAATAATTTGTATTTGGTGATTGCTGTGTTGTTGTATGGGTTTATTACTTTGGTTACTTTGATTGGTGTAACGAGTGTGTTTAATACGATTAATACGAGTATTGCGCTTCGAAGGAAAGAGTTTGCGATGTTACGTAGTATGGGATTAACGCCTCATGGATTTAATAAGATTTTGTATTTTGAGAGTTTCTTTTTTGGAGCGAAGTCATTGTTGTATGCGATTCCATTTTCATTTTTAGTTGTTTTATGGATTCATGTTGTGATGATGGATGTAAGTAGCTTTACGGATATTATGATTCCATGGAAGAGTGTTGGAATTGCCATATTAGGGGTGTTTGTTATTGTGTTTATTACAATGATGTATGCGACGAAAAAGATGAAACATGAGAATATTTTGGATGCGATTCGTGAGGAGAATATATAAAAACTATCGAAATGATAGTTTTTATTTGTATTTATGAATTTCTAAAGTTTTATTAGATTTGTCATATTTTATTGCATATATTTCGTAGTTTCCTTCTGTTTTAGGTAGTTCATTGTATTTGCTTGTTGTTTTGTTATAGATGGAGTAATAGGCATCATTATCTGATATTAATATTGATGGAATGAATATTTTTTAAAGTTCTGTACTATTTGTTGTGGGTAAATTTGAGATTTTAAGATAAATACGTTTTTAAAAATATAAAAGTTTTATAAGTATCCACAATGATCTAGTATTTATAATATTTTATTTAACTAATTTTCTTCCTGTAATACTTTTTCAACTTCATTAATAAGTTCATCTTTGTTAGGAATATAGTAGGTATAGGTAGAAGCAAAAACATTATTTGATAGGCCACCTAATGCATATTCCATAGTAATTTCTTTTTTACCTTTGCAAAGAATTATACCAATAGTCTCATTGTCATATTTATCTCGTATTTCGTTATTATAATAATTTATGTACATATTCATTTGTCCTGCATATTTAGGTTCCATGTCATCCATTTTCAAGTCTATTAAAACATAAGATCTAAGTATTTTGTTATAGAGCACTAAATCTAGGTAATAATGAGTATTATTGTCTAAAGTTATTCTTACTTGATTTCCAACATACATAAACCCTTTTCCAAGTTCCATTAGAAAACTTGATAAATGATTTATTAAAGATTTTTCTAAATCGCTTTCTAATAATTTTTTATTTTCTGGAATTCCTAAGAATTCAAAAACATAAGGCTCTCTTAATATATCAGTTGGTGTACTAATGGTGTGTCCTTTTTTAGATAATTCATATACTTTTTTCTTGTTGGTATTTCCTTCTGATAACAATAACCTTTGAAACAAGGATGAATCTATTTGCCTTTTCAATTCTCTTTTTGACCATCTTGAATTAATGCATTCTTTTTCATAAAAGGCTCTTTCGTCATCGTCTTCAATATAAATCAAATAACAGTAATGGCTCCAACTCAATTTGCTAGCCAGTGGTTGGCAATTCTTGTATTTTGTATAAAATAATCTCATATTTTGTAATCCTGATCTACTGAAACCAGAACCAAATTTTTCCGTTAGTTTTTGGGATAATTTCTTCAATATTTCTTTTCCATATTCGGCACGAATATTACCTTTTTGTTCATTTTCTACTATCACTTTCCCAATTAAAAAATAAGTCTTTACTAATGTGTCATTAATTTGGTATACCATTTTTTCTTTATTACTAGAAATAATACTTGCTATTTCATTGTACATGTTATTTATTAATCTTTCATCAATTTTAGTGATTTCTTTTACTAAAGTATTATTCATTTAAAACCTCCCTAATAAGAATATTAAATAAAATTTTTAATTTACTTCTGATTTAGATTATATTATCCTTACATTCTTTTTTATAGATTTTATTCTATATTTTCTTAAAATCTCAAAGTTGCTTATAGCAATCTAGCACAGAGTCTTTTCTAATATATTTTTAACATTTTCATTACCTCTGGAAAACAGGATAACAGAAGGTAATGGGAATGTAAAAAGAGGAAAATGAAGAATTTGAAGAGGATAGAAATCAGATTTTCTATATTTTGTTGATAGAAAAAGAAAATTGGTTTATAAAAATAAGGCAGTTTTGTAAGTTTTGAAGTTTTTTTGACAATTTTTAGATACTCTAGTATAATGTAGTAGAAATAGAAAGTATATTTTTTGTTTTGTTATTCATAATAAGGAATAGAAAACAAAATCTTGATTTATAGT
>CANAXT010000066.1 GCA_947365915.1 uncultured Mycoplasmatota bacterium | reverse complement strand
CTGTAGCCCTAGACGTAAGGGGCATGATGATTTGACGTCATCCCCACCTTCCTCCGGTTTGTCACCGGCAGTATCCTTAGAGTTCTCAACTGAATGTTAGCAACTAAGGATAAGGGTTGCGCTCGTTATCGGACTTAACCGAACATCTCACGACACGAGCTGACGACAACCATGCACCACCTGTCACCTGGATAGCCTCCACTATATTTCTATAGCTTTGCCAGGGATGTCAAGCCTAGGTAAGGTTCTTCGCGTATCTTCGAATTAAACAGCATGCTCCACCGCTTGTGCGGGTGCCCGTCAATTCCTTTGAGTTTCAGCCTTGCGACCGTACTACTCAGGCGGAGTACTTAATGTGTTAACTTCAGCACCGGTTGCCCGACACTTAGTACTCATCGTTTACGGCGTGGACTACTAGGGTATCTAATCCTATTTGCTCCCCACGCTTTCGTGCCTCAGCGTCAGTTACAGGCCAGCAAGCCGCCTTCGCCACTGGTGTTCCTTCTAATATCTACGCATTTAACCGCTACACTAGAAATTCCACTTGCCTCTACTGCACTCTAGTTTGCCAGTTTCTAAAACGAACCGAGGTTAAGCCTCGGGCTTTGATTTTAGACTTAACATACCGCCTACGCACCCTTTACGCCCAATAAATCCGGATAACGCTCGCCCCCTACGTATTACCGCGGCTGCTGGCACGTAGTTAGCCGGGGCTTTCTGGTAAAGTACCGTCAGCCTAGCATCATTTCCTATACTAGGTGTTCTTCCTTTACAACAGAGTTTTACAACCCATAGGGCCTTCATCACTCACGCGGCATTGCTCGTTCAGGGTTTCCCCCATTGACGAATATTCCTAACTGCTGTCTCCCGTAGGAGTCTGGGCCGTGTCTCAGTCCCAGTGTGTCCGATCAGCCTCTCAGCTCGGATATGCATCGTTGCCTTGGTAAGCCATTACCCCACCAACTAGCTAATACAACGCAAGCCCATCTTAAAGTGAAGCAAATGCTCCTTTTAACATATCTAGTTATCTAGTTATGTATCATCCGGTATTAGCGATCATTTCTAACCGTTATCCCAGTCTCTAAGGTAGGTTACCCACGCGTTACTCACCCGTCTGCCACTAAGTAGCAACCCAAATCCAATTTTGTGCAAGCACTCCATCTTCATTGGACTACTTCGTTCGACTTGCATGTCTTAGGCATGCCGCCAGCGTTCATCCTGAGCCAGGATCAAACTCTCCAAAAAAAAATAATTTTATTTGAATTTCATTTTGTTTGTCCTAACTAATTTGAATTGACATTTTGCTCAGTTTTCAAAGATCATTCTGCTTTCTTTTTGCAAGAAGCACTACTAATATATCAAATGCTTTTCTGCTTGTCAATACTTTTTTTGAATTTTTTATTTTTTTCTTGCAGTTTCTCATTTTTTGTCTAATTTTGTATCGACTTTCCCCGAAAGCACTACTAATATAACAGATGAGTTTCCTTTAGTCAATACTTTTTTTACTTTTTTTTAGTTTTTTCATTTTTTGTACATTTTTTGACTAAAAAACACCAACAAATATATTAATTTTAGTAGTTCTATCTTACTTCAAGAAATATTTTTTATTCACTTACAATTTTATTGTATGTTGCTATTTATAAAAAATGACTATTTGTTAGCCATTTTTTACTTTTTTATACTTTTCATAATATTTTTGATTTCTAGTAGCATCAAACATTGGCGCCTTCTTCTTATATATAGAAATCAATTCTTCTAACGCGTTTGTAATCACATAATCCAAAGTATCAGAATAATGCATAATTTTTTTATGATATTTATATTCCATTCGATCTAAAATCTTATATTCTCCTGAAGGAAAAATTCTAAGATCGAGATCATAATCAATATACTTAATGGTACCATCTTCTATAATAAAAGGTGTAGCAATATTACAATAATAGTAAACCCCATCCTTTTTTAGTTGTGCAATAATATTAAACCAACTATTTTTAAAAAAATATATAATGGCTGGTTCTTTTGTTTTCCACACACTTCCTTCGGCTTCTGTCACTTGTGTTTTTTGATTTCCAAACACCATATAATCTTTTTGTATATCTAATAATACTGCTTCTGTCCATGCTCGATGAACTTTCCCATTATGTTTATAACACTGAATTTGATAATTATCCCCTATGTGAAAACGATTCATTTTATCACATCCCTACAACCATTATAACTTGGTTTCAAAAAAAAAGAAAGAGAACGAAACAAATTCTCTATCTTCTTTTTTTCAAATACTTCAAAGCTTCTTGAAGCTGATTATCTGTCTTATCAGACGGATCATCATAATATGTTTTTGATAAAGTCGATTCTACTGAAGGTTTAATTCCTTTACCATGTACCCAATTTCCCTTTGGGGTCAACCATTTTTTAGTCGTAAATTTATATTCATCACCACTAGATAAAGTATGAAGTTCTTGAACAGTACCTTTTCCAAAAGTCTGATTTCCGACCAATAAAGCATCATATTCTTCTGTTAAAGCTCCAATCATCACTTCAGAAGCAGATGCACTAAGAGAATTTCCAAGAATTGCAATTGGATACTTCTTTGTTTCCGTTCCAGTAGAATAAATTTTTGTCTTTTTACTTTTCGTTTCAGTTTGATAAATCACATGAGAAGAATCTAAAAACAAACTAATCATATCTTTTACTACAGTAAGATGTCCACCACTATTATCACGTAAGTCAAGAATCAAAGAATCAATTCCTGATTTTTCCAAATTTTCAAGTTCTTGTTTAAATTGAGAATAAGTATTAGCCGCAAAAATCTCTATCTTTAAATATCCAATCTTTTTACCATCTTCTTCAAATGTTTTAGAAGAAACAGATTGTAAGGTAATCTTTTCTTTTTTTATCGCAACTGTTTTTTGTTCTCCTTTTCGTTCAAATACAATTGTAAAATCAACTGCACTTTCTACTACTTCATGAATAAAATCACTCGTTTTCATTCCACGAACAGAAACATCGTTCACTGTAATTAATTTATCATCCTTTTGAATATCTACTTTACTTGCAGGTGAATTTGGGATAATATCATATACCAAAATATTCTTATCATCATCATTAATGATTTCCATTCCAAGGCCTTCATAAACACCATCTAATTCAATATTAAAATTATTAGAAACTCCATCTAATGAACCACTATAAGTGTCTTCTAAAGAATCTACCATACTTTTAAAAGCAGTATTTAAAAGTTCCTTTTTATTAAAATCTCCATAATAATTATCCACAAGATAATTATAATCTTTTATAAACTGTTGGATTTCTGAATCAGCAACCTGAATATTTCCATAAATTCCTGTTTTACCATGAAAACGAATCCCCAAAGCACCACCAACTACTAAACTAATACAACATGTCAAAAGTACCAAAACAATAACTTCTACTGTTTTAAATTCATTCTTTGAAGTCATTGCAACTTTTGCTTTTGGTTTTTCTACAGAAATCGACTCTATTTCCACTTTTGGTTTCTTTTTCACTTCTGGTTTTTTTTCTACTTTCGTTTCTTTCTCAACCTTTTCCTTTTTTACTGCATCATTCTTCTTAGACACAGTTTCCTTCTTTTTTATTGTTGATTCTGACTTTTTCTTTACTTCTTTTTTTGTTTCAGTCTTTTTTACTTCTATCTTATTTTGATTTTCTTGCTTTGGCATGTTATTCCTCCTATCGTTTTACTACTAATAGTGTATCATAATTATAGAAAAAAAGTCCTACGAAAATATTTTTTTTCATCATTTTTCACATTCTTTGACAAAAATAGTTACCCTTTGGTAACTATTTAACAAGTTCTTTTAATGCTTTTTCGATTTCTTCCAATCCTTCATAAGATTCTACAACTGCCTTTTCTTTCACTTTTATAAGTGAAATATCAGAAACTCTAAATTCAGATATATTATCAGTTTTTAAATTTGATTTTTCTGATACATAATAGGCATTGAAAACACTATCTAAATTTGCAGTATATACTTTTAAAGAATCTGTTTTAGAACCATATGTAGTAATATAACTTTGAAATAACGAATTATATGGGTCATCTTCTTTTTGAATCAACACATAATATTCATCACGTGGCTGACGAAATAAAGTCCCCAACATAATTTCATCATATTGAATAATTGCAGGTGTTGTATTATTTACATTATTATCCGTTTTTTCCTTTTTATTTTTTGTCATTAATACAGTAATTCCATAAAAAATGATAATAATCACAACCACAATCAAAACAATCTTAACCAACTTCATCAACTCATCAGAACGAATTGGTGGTTCAGATTCTACCTTTTTTGGAACAACTTCTTTTTTAGGTTCTTTCTCTACCTTTTTTTCTACTTTGATTTGCTCTGTTTTTTTACTTATCTTCTCTTCTGATTTTTTACGGACAACTGGTTCTTGTTTTTTCGATTCTACTTTCTTACTAGTCGTTTTCACTTCCGTTTTTGTCGTCGTTTTCTTTTTTGGTTCTACTGTTTTTTTCGTTTCCTTTTTTACAGGAGTACCTGTTTTTTTCGTTTCTTTTTTTACAGTAGTCCCTGTTTTTTTTGTAGATGTTTCTGTTTTCTTATTTGCCATTTTTATCACCTACCTCGTATTATATCATAAATAAAAGAAAATAGAAACAAAATGTTCTATTTTCCAATCGGCATCGCACTTACTGAATTAACCACACTTAACAATTCTTCACGATTCAATTTATCGGATACAACATAATATTCAATCCCATCACGAGCCCATGTAATGCTTGAATCAGTCATTGCTCCGATACTATCACCAACAAATAAGGGATCACCATAGATAGGAACTGTTGTCATCGCACTTGTTCCTCCCACTACTTCTTCCACCATCAAAAATGGTTTTTCTCCACTAAATGTTAAAATAACTCTTTCTCCATTTTCTGTAGATACAGTATCTTGACTAGTCAGTTTCGTATTTTCTGGAATATACATTGGATACATAATATCATCCATTTTCCCAACTGTTTTCGTTTCTTCTTCTGTCAAAGACATCTGCATATTCTCATTCAAATCAAAATATTTTTTTTCAAAACTAGCTTTCATATCAATTTTATCAAACTTCATTTTTATTTTCGCAATTCCTTCTTTATTTTGAACTTCCACTTCTTGAACATTTAATTTTTTATCCATTTTAATTGTTTGTTTGGTGAGTTCTTTATTACTTGAATAAGTCACAACAGTTGTAAATTCATATCCATTTTTGGTTTCTTTAAAAGTACGTTTTTTATCATTTTTGATATCTTGTAAAATCGTTTCTAATAAATAACTTTGAGAATTATTATAAGGCCATTCACTTTGAAACTTAAAACTTTTGTTTAATGATGGCGTTAATACATATACACCTTCATCATTTCTTAAAATAATTTGTTCATGATTATTTGTTTTATTTTTTAAACTAACACGAATTTTTTCATTTTTAGAACTTGATACATCAACAGTATAACGATATGTTTCTTCATTATTGACAATTTCTAAATCTCCTGTTAAATGATATCCTTTGTTATCTTCGACTTTTTTCGCAAAATCTTTTATAATTTCCTTTTCTCCTTTTTTAAAACAACCCGTTAAAAGAAAACAACTTACAATAATTGTACAAAATAGTAGTATTTTTTTCATTTTTTTCACCTCATCATTACACTTCATTGTATGGGAAAAAAATTCCATTTATGAATGAATATTTTATTTTTTTCTGGAAATAATATGAATAAATAGAGAAAGGAGAACAGATATGGAAACAATTCAAAAAATAGCTTTGATATTTACAATTATCGGTGCTATTAACTGGGGTCTTATTGGAATATTAGATTTGGATCTAGTAGCAACTCTTTTTGGAGATATGACAATGCTTACCAGAATCGTTTATGGATTAGTTGGAATTTGTGGACTAATTAACATCGGTATTCTATTTTCTCATATAGAACAATAAAAAAAGGACTTTTGAATCCTTTTTATTTTGCCTTTTCAATCTGAATTTTTACTTTTTTCGTTTTTGCGGTATATCCAACACGTGCATCCGTTCCTTCTACATGAACTTCAACTTCATGTGTTCCTTCTGTATATCCTTTCAAATCTAAGTAAGCAGTGATATCTTCTGGTTTAACACTATCAAGTACTGTTTTCACACCCTTAATATTCACGCTAACTTTAATATCACTTTCACTTAATCCTTGAACCGTATATCCTTCACCCAAATTACGATATTCAATTTTAACATCATTGACATCTTTATCCGATGAATCATCTAATTTAATATTTACTGTTAAATTATTTACATTCATAGAAGTAATTCCTACTGGTTTTTTAATTCCTAATTTATATTGACGATCTTCTTTTAAATCAGTAACATCAACTTCTACTGGAATATATTTTAAATCTCCAATTGCCTCATCATCACCATAGACAGTAACTTTTGTTTCACTACTATCAATCGTACTAATCGCTTTACCAAATGCGACATCACCTTTTGGAATAATACGAATTGGTAATTCTTTCATAGGTGAGGCAATTTCAAGATCTACATCCACTTTAGATGGAACCACTTCAACATCGATGATGTTTCCTTCTTCATCATACGCTTTTAAAGGTACATCTTTTAAAGTTGTAATTCCTGTTTCTTGTTTTACAATATTTTTTACATCAGCCAAAGCTTTTACTGTTGCGACTTTTTCTAATTGATGTTCTGCTCCTTTTACGATAACTTTATCATCTACAACACTAGTGTTTTTAACAACCAATTTAGAATCTAATTTATCTTTATTTAAGACATCAACAGATAACGTTTTTGTTTTTGAAATTTTTTGATAAATATAAATCGTAACTGTAGATGGATTTACTTTATATTGTAATGTTGTAGAAGCAGATTGATTATATTTAATATTCACTTTATGTGTTCCTGGTTTTAATCCTGTTAAGTCAACATTCACATCATATGATGGAGATTGTTTCGCAATAAACAAGTCTGTTTTTGATCCGATCAAAGTAATATCAACTGTTTCGGGAAGTCCTTCTATGACATAAGCTTCTTCATTATATTTTGCTGTAACTGGTTGTTTCGTTAATACTTCTGCTGAACTCTCTGAAAGCATTAATATTTTTTGATCTACAACAACAAATATAACAATCGCTAGAAAAAGAGAAATAAACAATAATGTAGTAGGTCTTGATAACCAGTTTTCAAATTTCTTACCTGAATGACTGAAGTTTCCAGTCATTTTTAAAATTAGTTTCGTAATTGGAACAATGAGTTTACGATCAATAAAGTTCCAAATCCCGTAGAAAAAATTATTCAATGCCTTGATTATCTTCTTCATCCATCGTCTCCTCCTCTTCTACAGTTACTTTTTTAGGTCTTAATTCTTCTAGTAACATAAGTTTTACTTCATCGAGTGTTAAATTATAGTGAAGTTCTCCACCCAAAGCAATCGATAATCTTCCTGTTTCTTCTGAGGCAATCAAAGAAATACAATCTGTTTCTTCTGATATTCCCAAAGCGGCTCTATGTCTTGTCCCCAAACGTTTACTGATTTTTAAGTTATCACTGGTTGGAAATACAGCTCCTGCACTCGTAATTTTATCTCCTTGAATAATGACTCCTCCATCATGTAAAGGGTTATTAGGGAAGAAAATAGAAATCAATAAATCACTGGAAATATCTGCATAGATTTTTTTTGATTTTTCAATATAATCATTTAAGCTATGATCACGTTCTATGGTAATTAAAACTCCAATTCTTGCTTTTTTACAGTAGTCTAAAGCTTGTACAATTTCATAGACTACTTTTTCTCTTTCATCTACTGTTAAAACTTTATG
>CANAXT010000065.1 GCA_947365915.1 uncultured Mycoplasmatota bacterium | reverse complement strand
CATAAAAAGAAAGGTTTCACATTAATTGAACTTTTAGCGGTTATCATAATACTTTCAATAATTGCTCTTATAGCAATCCCAATAATACTAAATATTGTAGAAAGATCAAAAAAAAGTGCTTTTAGAGATAGCGCTTATGGACTTATTGAGAGTACTAAATTATTATATACAGAAAGTATATTAGATGGTGGACTATCAGGAGAAAAAACATTTACTTTTGAAGCTGGAAAGCCAGAAGGGTTAGTCTATAGTGGAGAAACGCCAAAAGGCGGGACGATTATTTTGACTCAAAATGGAGAAATTAGCATAGCTATTCATAATAATGAGTGGTGTGCAGTAAAAGGATTGAAAGAAAGCGAAGTTAAAGTTTCAAAATATAAACAGGAGGAATGTATTCTTGAAGAAAATAAAAAAGATCCAACAATTACATTAAATGGAGAAGCAACAATATATTTAGAAATAGGTAGAACATATAAGGAGTTAGGAGCAAAGGCACAAACTAGAGATGGAGATCCTTTAGAGTATACAACTGAAATAAAAAAAGAAGAAAATGTTGTAACTTCTATTGATAGTTCAGTAGAAGGGACTTATAGAATTATTTATAGTACAAGTAGCAATGATAAAATAGCAACAATAACAAGGACGGTCATTGTGCTAGAAATGACACCAGTAATAACGATGACAGAATCCAATGAAATTTATGAACAGGAAAAAGAAGTTTTAATCAATGTAAGTGGAATAAGGCCAAATAAGGTAATAGAATTTACTTGTGAAATTAAGAAAAATGGAACAAGTATGAAAACAGAAACGGTATCAGGTTTGACAAAAACACTAACTTTAAATGAAACAGGAATTTATGAAGTAATAGTCACAGTAACAGATAATAATGGACATACCAATACCTTAAGTAAAACATATAAAATAGATAAAACAGGTCCAACCATTACATTCGATCTAGAGACAGTGAATTTAGAATCGGAAGAAGTAAGTGGCTATGATTTATTTACAGGAGTAACAGTGACTGACAATGTGGATGGAGTCATAGATAATAGTAAAGTAAAAACTTCAGGAAAGTTAGAAAAAATACCAGGAACTTATAAAGTAATGTATACAGTAAGTGACACACTTGGAAATAGTAGCAGTAAAGAACGTACTTTTGTAGTAACTGATACGACGAAACCAGAGATCACAATTACACCAAATGAGGAAAGCAGTTTTGTAAAAAGTAAGATTGTAACAATAAAAGCAACAGATAATATCAGAGTTGATTTTATCAAATATGTTGTTATCAAAGATGGAGTCAGAGGAACAGAACAAACGATAACAAGTGGTGAAAAAGTAACATTAAATGATGGAACAGGAAACTATCAAATCGAGATAACAGCAATAGATAGTAGTAATAATAGTAGAACAGTAATTTCAGGAATCTATAAAATAGATCAAACCAAACCAACAATAAGTGTGCCAGAAAATACAGTATTAAAAATAACAGAAGTAACTTCATATAATGTACTAACAGGAATAACAGTAAGTGATAATAGTGGAGTGACACCAACAGTAGAAACAACAGGAAGTTTAACAGCAACATTAGGAGAGCAGACAGTGACATACAAAGCAATCGATCAAGCAGGAAATGAAGAAACAGCAATAAGAAAGTTTACAGTAGTAGAAGCAGAAGGACCAATACTGAACTTTAGTAATGCAAGTACGGGTGATGTTTGGACAAAAGCGCAGAGGGTATTAGCAACAGCAACAGATAATAGCAATCTAAAAACATTTACATATGAAGTAATTAAAGATGGAACATCAAAAGGAGTAAGTAATGTAAATGTGAGCGGAAAAAGTGCAGAAGTAGATATTACATTAAATGAAAGTGGAATCTATAGTATTAAACTAACAGGAAGTGATGAGTATAATAACACAAATACATTAAGTAGTGGAGAATATAAAATCGATGTAACAGAACCTGTTGCTGGAAGTGTAAGTCCAAGTGGAACAATGGGAAGTAATGGATGGTATACAAGTAATGTAACATTCAGTATAACAAATGGATCAGATACCTTATCAGGGCATAAGAGTACAACAGTAAGTCCATCAAGTATAACAAGTAATACGACAGGAACAAGTGTAGTTGTTACAACAGAAGATAATGCAGGAAATAAGAAGGCACAAACATTTGGACCATATAAGGTAGATAAAAATTCTCCTACACTAACTTTAAAGTCTACAGCAACAGCAACTATTACAGAAGGAGACAATGTAACAACAAGTAGTTATTTTAATACACCAAGTTATTCAATTAGTGGGGGAAGTATGAGTTGTAGTCCAAGTAATACTAGCAGTCTAGCATCTGGTTCGAGAACTGTTAGCTGCACAGTAACAGGAGGAAATGGGTTGAAAAAAACAGTAACGAAAAATATTACAGTCAATTCAAAATATCCTACCGCATCTAGTGTAATATCAAATGCATCAGGAACTTCTTCACTAGACCCAGATCATAATATTCGGTACACTGGAACTTCTCCAGCTAACTATGTAAAATTTAATAATGAATCATGGAGAATTATTGGGGTATTTAATGGACAGTTAAAACTAATTAGAGAAAGTTATTATAGTACAGCAATTCCTTGGAATGGGAATGGATCTAGTAATTGGAATGAAGCAACGTTAAAAGCTACATTAAATACTACATTTCTAAATAGTATAGATGCAACAAGTAAAAACTATATTGATACAAATTATGTATGGGGATTAGGGGGACATTCAGAAGCAAGATCAAGATCAGAAATGTATAGTTATGAAAGAAGTGATAATACGTGGACAGGAGCAATAGCTCTTATGTACCCAAGTGACTATGGATATTCAACTAGTGGAGGAAGTTATTGTGATACACTTAGATTATATAATTGGGGTACAACAGATGGCCAAACAACATGTGCCAAGAAAAGTTGGTTATATGATTCATCTAATGTACAATGGACATTAACGAAACGAACAGATAGAGGCTCTTTAGCATTCTTTGTGAGAAGAGACGGTGATATATTAGCGTCAGATGATGGATATAATTATGTGAGTTCAAGTAGAGGCGCACGGCCTGTATTATTCTTAAAACCAGAAGTGAGAATTACAGGAGGAACAGGCACTAGTGCAAACCCTTATACATTAGGAATTTAAATCAAAAAAACAGTACATTTCGAAAATACTGTTTTTTTTAAACTAATAAGGTCTATATGGTGGATATGGACGTGGAGGATAATATGGTCCTGGATATGGACGAGGATAAGGTTGATAAGCAGGTCTCCAGAAAGCAGGAGCAAGTGCTGCCCCAGTAACACCACCTAACAAAAATGGAAACGCAAAACCACCAGCAATTAAACGATCATCATTATTTGTATAATATGAACTAGAAACAGGCATACTAACATTAGATGACGAAAGGCTGGAATTAGTTTGATAACGATTCATAGGAATCGTTGTATATTCTGAATACATATTGATTCTCCTTTCATAGTATAGTATGTAAAACATAGAGAAAGGGTGATTTTATGAATCAAAAAATAAAAAATTTAAGCGAAACCATTGTAAATTATTCCCTAAAAGTAAAAGAGAATGATCGTGTATTAATTATGACAGGAAGTCCAAGAACTAATGATTTAGTAAGTCAACTAATCAAAGACATTGTTGCATCCAAAGGAATTCCATTTGTAAGATATACAGACCCAGACATATCAGCGCAACTAACAGAACTTACAACAGAAAACAGAATCAAAGAAATAAAAGAATACAATCAATTTGATGTAGAACATTATGATTGCTTTATTTCTATTCGATATATAACCAATGATTATATAAACAAAAACATAAAATCAGAAATAACAAAAGCAATAGGAAAAGCAACCGAAGAAACAGACAATATAAGAATCAATGAAAGACGTTGGGTTTTACTAAACTATCCATCTCATTTAGATGCCTATAAAGCAAAAATGACAAATGAAGAATTTTATAACTATGCCTTTGATGTCATGAATGTAGACTATCAATCAATGAACGAAATGATAGAACCATTAAAGAATTTAATGGAAAAAACAGATCAAGTCCATATCAAAAGTCCAGGAACTGACTTAACTTTTTCCATCAAAAACATGCCTGTAATTCCATGTTGCGGAACCTGTAATATCCCAGATGGAGAAATTTACACAGCCCCAATAAAAAATAGTGTTAATGGAACCATTACATATAACACCCCATCACCATATCAAGGAAACGTATTTTATGAAGTATCACTAACCTTTGAAAACGGAAAAATCATATCTTCAAAATGTAATGGAGATCAAAAAAAACTAGAAGAAATCTTTAACACAGATGAAGGAGCACGATATATTGGAGAATTTGCCCTTGGATTAAATCCCATGATTCTAGCTCCAATGGGAGACATACTATATGATGAAAAAATCATTGGAAGTATCCACTTTACACCAGGAAAAGCCTATAAAGATGCAGATAACGGAAATACCTCTTCTATTCATTGGGATATGGTTTTAATTCAAAGAAAAGAATATGGAGGAGGAGAATTATACTTTGACGATGTATTAATCAGAAAAGATGGACTCTTCGTCCTACCAGAACTAGAACACTTAAATTATAATTTAAAATAGTCTAGAAAATAAAACTTCTTCATATACTGAACTAGGTGATAAGCATGAAGAAGTTTTTTGAATGCATTGGAATGATTACATTAGTTTGTTTTAGCTTTTTTGTAACAGAAAAGACAGCAGGAGTGGTAAAAGAAATGGATGACATCATGATTGAAATCAAAAAAGCAGAAAAAAACCATCAAATAAATAGTATTGATGCAATATTAGAACAACAAACAATAATACCAGGAATATACGGGAAAAAAGTAGACATCAAAAAAAGCTACGATAAAATGAAACGAGTAGGAAATTATCAAGAAAACCTTCTAGTTTATAAAAAAGAAAGACCAAAAATAAGTTCAGAAAAACAATATGACAAATATATTATTTCTGGAAATCCCAAAAAAAATATGGTATCACTTATTTTTTTAGTAAACAACAATACAAATCTTAGTAAAATAGAAAAAATAATAGACCAAAAAAACATAAAAGTAAATTTTTTTGTAGATGGAACATGGTTTGAAAAAAACAACAATCAAGCATTAAATTGGATTGAAAATGATCACATTGTAGGGAACTTAAATAGCGAAGATGAAAACTCTACATGGATGGATACCATGATCAAGAACTTAGGAAAACAAAAAGAAGGATTTTGTTATACAACAAAACCAAACAAGAACATTTTAAACACTTGTAAAAAAAATAGAGATTATACAATCATACCAAATATAATTGTTCAAACAAATCCACTTTCAGAAATCAAAAAAACCTTATCTTCAGGAAGTATTATTGCTCTTCCAGTAAATGATATAGTAGAAAAAGAATTGCCAATCATTATTAACTATATTCATGGAAAAGGGTATACGATTGAAAACTTATATCACCATCTAAATGAATTAGAACCATATTAAAAAGTACATTGTGTACTTTTTTCTAAAATATAATAAATTCTAAAAATTAGAAATAATGATTAATATAAAGGAGTGTTTATCAATGAAAAAATGTTAACAAAAAAACTTTAAATAATACAGATAGAATAGGAGATATGATACATATTTATGAGTTTCACAACTATTTGTTTTAAACACTCCTTACTAATAATATACGACAAAACTTTTTTGATACCTACCAAATAGTTGGAATTTGTGGAAAAAATTATTTGTATTTTTGAAAATATTAGAAATTAAGAGAAATTTTGCATTTTTGGAAGGTGCCTACCAACTTACAGGGTATATTATTAATGAGGAGATATCTCATTGACAAGAATGATATACTCTTGTATAATAGAGATATAATCATTCCTCTAGGAAGGAAGATTAAATGAGCCAAAAAATCTACGGTTTAAAGTCAGATCTCAATTTCAAAAACGTATTTGGAAAAAAAAGAAATCTAATAATGTTTTTATCTGATGTATTTGAAGAAAAGCTAGAAGATTTCTAGTATGTAGATAAAGAGTATAAAAAAGAAAATAGAAACCTAAGATACGGTATTAGTGATATTATAATTGAAAACAAAAAAGAACGAATCATGATAGAAATGCAGAATCAAGATTTAAAAAACTTAGAACCAAGAATTACAATGTATTTTTCAAATCACTATAGTATTCAGAACCCAGGAAAAAACTACGAAAATGTAAAACCATTAAAAGTATTATTGATACTAAATTATCCATATGGAATTTCAAAAATACTTAAAAAATATCAAATGCTAGAGGAAAACACGAAGGAAAGATTTGGAGATTTATTTTCTATTCAAATATGGAATATTCAAAAAGTATTAAAAGAAAAAGATACAATCGATTATTGGTATGCCAGATTATTTCACTTAAGTGAGTACGAAATAGAAGAAAGTAGACTGATTTTAGAAGAAACCAAAATTTGAAAGTATTGTAAATCAAATAGAAATTTATAATACAGATTTAAAAACATATCAAAAAATGAAGGAGGAAGAAATGTTAGAGATGACGTTCGAAGAGGCAACAGCAATGATAAAACTAGATGCAGAAAGGACTGGAGAAGTAAGAGGCGAAAAAAGAGGAAAAAAACAAGCAAAATTAGAAACAGCCAGAAATTTATTAGAACAAGGAATTGATATCAATATCATTATGAAGGCAACCAATTTAACCGAAAATCAAATTAGACAGTTTCAATAGAAATTGTTTTTTTGAAATACTTAGTTTTTCTGGTTCAGGAGTACAAACGATTCTTTTTTCGCTCTTTCAAGAAAAGAAAAATTTTAATTGAAATATAGTTAAAATAAACAAAAATGATACAAAATATAAAAAAAAGAATAAAAATACAAAAAAAGGTATATATTTTTTTGCAAAATGGTATAATATACCTGAAAGGAGTGAGTAGTATGATTCGGTATGTAAATCTCACAAACTACAAATCACTAGTTAGCTTACATATTGATTTTATGAAAACAAAAACAAAACCTAAAAATTTTGTGCTTATATATGGAGAAAATGGTATTGGAAAATCAAACTTGGCTAACTCTTTTTACACTTTAAATGAAACGATGAGAACGATGTCTTCAATAGAAATGTTGAAAAAATTTGTAGAAAATGATAAAGAAGGAAAAGATGAAACAGTTGAGTTTATTAAACAACATATGAAATTTAGATTTAAAGATACTGAAACGATTATAAAAGATTGTAAAACAATTAATTCTAGTGAAAATATGATTTTAGAATATGGGTTTGTATATAAAGGAAAAAATGGCGTATATCGTATTGAAATGAGTGATACTGAAATAGTATCAGAAAAATTAGAATATATTCTTAATAAAAATCAAACATATTATTTTGATATAAACACAAAATCAACAAAAGTTAATTCAAATGTCTTTACAGACAAAATTTATTATAATGAGTTTAATCTTTTATTAGAAAAATATTGGGGGAAACATTCATTTTTATCAATTCTTTCGTATGAAATAGAAGACAAAAAAAATGGATATGTAAAGAAACGAATTTCTAATAATCTTTACGATGTTTTAAGATATCTTAAAACAATATGTACCAAAATACAAGGGGGAAATCATAGCGAATTTGGAATAGTAGGAGTACAAAACAAAATAATGGGCAATTTAAAAGAAGGAAAAATTCCTATCAGTCAAGAAGAAGAATTAAATAAGATAGAATATTTGTTAAATGAGTTTTTTACTGCCACCTATTCTGATATAAAAAAGGTATATTATGAAAAAAATATGAAAGATAAAAAAATAAATTATAAGCTATTTTCGAAAAAAAAGA
>CANAXT010000064.1 GCA_947365915.1 uncultured Mycoplasmatota bacterium | reverse complement strand
AGATAATACACTAGACAACTCATCAGACAACATTTTACTATTCGAACCAGTAATAAATATACTAATATTTTTAATAGAAGCTCTCAAAGAATTCACTACTTCTTCAAAACGATCCACATTCTGAATTTCATCTAAAAATACATAATACATCTTTTGATCCTTTATTTTATTCTTAATATATGTATTTAATTTTTTATAGTCCCGTAATTCTTCATATTCAATAAATTCAAAATTAATATTAATAATATGATCATCATCCACACCATTAGCTTTTATTTCCTCTATAATTTGATTTAAAATCACTGATTTTCCACATCTTCTAATACCAACTAATATTTTTACCAAATCAGAATTATAAAAACCTCTGATCTTAGACAAATATGATTCCCTAATTAGCACAAATATCACCTCTATTGATATTATATAGCAAAAATAAATATATGTAAAGTTATTTCGTTTAAACGAAATAACTTTACAATTTTACAAAAACTTTTTAACAAAAAATCGATTTCGATATAAACCTCTCTATTTATAGACTTATATAAAACCCACAATATAAAATTTCCAATTTTTTGACAAAAACAAAAGAATATGTTATTATGAATATGCAGAGAAAAATTTGCATAAACTAAAAAAGGAATACCTAGTTTTGACGAGTTAGGTACTATTCCAAAAAGATTTGTTTTAGTACCGACTTATACAGTTGGTACTATTTTTATTAAGATGACTAAAATCACAATAATAAGGAGTATTATGATAGTACAAAGATATTCATCTTTCTTTCTCATAATTTCACCTCCTTCCACTTCTAAAAGTAAAGGAGAATAGTACCTAAACTAACTAAATATTCCTATAAGTATTATACTATGAATGATATTTTAAAACAAGAGAACAAATGAAAAAAATAGAAATCAATTTTTTATAAATTCAAGTACTTCTGATACCGTATGATCAAAATCATCCACACAAACAGAAAACCAATGCACAGGAATTTGATTCCGAAACCAAGTGTACTGACGTTTCGCATAATTTCGACTATTTTTCTTAATCTCTTCTAAACAATCTTCTAAAGTCTTTTCCCCTTCAAAATAGGGAAACAATTCTTTATACCCAATTGGCGTTAAAACAGCTTTCGTTCGAATATGGGAATCAAACATTCTCTTAGCCTCTTCTAACAACCCATCTTGTACCATTTGATCCACTCGATCATTAATTCTCTGATATAAAAGTAACCGATCCATCGTCAATCCAATAAATAAACAAGGATATAACAAAGTCTCAGTCTTCTCTTTTCTACTAAATGGAATATTCGTTTCCTCATAATAATTAAGCGCTCGAACAATTCGTTTTCGATTATGAGGATGAATCACTGTTTCAGGATCTATTTTCTGTAATCGAAAAAACAACTCAGAAGTAGAAACATCTTCATATTCATTATGATAAGTAGTCTCTGTAAACTGATAATCATAAAGAGCAGCTTTTAAATATAAACCTGTTCCACCTACTAAAATAGGTGTTTTTCCTCGTTTGATAAGCCCTTCTATTTTTTTTCGACAATCCTTTTGATAATCATATACAGTATAATCCTCATTTAATTCTTTAAAATCAAACAAATGATGTGGGACTCCTTCTTTTTCTTCCTCAGTCACCTTTGCAGTCGCAATCGAAGCACCAATATATACCTGTGTACTATCAGCATTAATAATTTCACCATTCAATCTTTTAGCAAGTTCAACACTCATCTTCGTTTTTCCTACCCCAGTAGGACCTACAATCGCAATTACCATATACCACCTACTTCTCACTAATTTTAACAAAACTATCTTCTAATTCCATCAAATAACTCTTCCTTAAATCTTGATACTCTCGTTTCTGAAACACTATTTTTTCATCCTTAATCTCAAATGAACTACCAATCGCTTTCATAAAATCTAGAATTTCCATATTTTCTGCATGATCCATCAACTGACAAAACATTTGAATTAATCTTGGTTGTTTCAAAATTTTCTGATGCATAAAACATGCAAGAATCACCCCATATAAATGATTCTGTTCAAAAGGAATTGAAATTTGATTGGATTCTAAAATATCATCAATAATTTTTTGAAACGAAGCAAAAACAGAAGAACGTACATTAGGATCCCCCTTTGAAAAATCAGCTTGTTTTAAAGAAGAATGATGAATATAAAAATCAATTAATTTGAGTTCTACTAACATATGAACCGTTAAAACATTCATCCTAATAAAACGATTCATTTTAGGATAATATAGTTCCTTATTCTTCCATCCTAAACTCTCCAAATAATCTTGAAATAAAAACTCCGATAAAACAGCAAGCGTTTCTACCAAATAATCTGAATTCTTAACCCCTTGCTTTTCTTTCATCCAATATTCAATAAAAAGATGTAATAAATCAAAACTATCTTGTAAATGATAAGAAGCCACACATTCATAATCTTTTTTATCAATTCTTTTCTTCTTTTTCGTTTGCAAAAATGATATTTTAGAATCTAATACTTGATCAAATTCTAATGCATATTTCGGATTTAAAGAATATAGAAAATCATGTACATAATGAAGCGTATCAGACTTAATAATATAATCCTCAAAAGAATAAGGATCAATATTGAGTTGAAAAAAATGATCCACATAAAGATAAGCAAATTCATCCACTAAATCAAGCTCATCCAATTTAAAAAAAGGACTTTTTAAATAAGATTCTACAATTTTTTCTAAATTTTTCATTATCATCACCTATTTTATAAACATGCTGTCCCCAAATGAAAAGAAACGATATTCACAATTTATTGCTTCTTCATATGCATGAAACACATGATCCTTTCCTGCAAAAGCACTAACGAGCATTAATAAAGTAGATTTCGGTAAATGAAAATTCGTAATTAAATGATCAATTGCTTTAAATTGATAACCAGGATAAATAAAAATATCTGTCCATCCACTACATTCCAAAAATTCTCCATAAAGTGACATAACTGATTCCAATACTCTAGTAGATGTTGTTCCAACACTAATAATAGGACGATGCTCTTTTTTGGCCTTATTTAATATCTCCGCACTCTCACTAGACATTTGATAAAATTCACTATGCATTTTATGTTCCTTTACATCCTCTACATTAACTGGACGAAACGTACCCAACCCTACATGTAAAGTTACAGGAACAATGATAACGCCTTTATCAATCAATTTATTTATAAGTTCCTCTGTAAAATGAAATCCAGCTGTAGGAGCTGCCGCACTTCCTAAATGTTTCGCATACACCGTTTGATAACGATCTTTTTCCTCTAACTTTTCATGAATATAAGGAGGTAGTGGCATTTCTCCCAATGACTCTAAAATCTCATAAAAAATTCCTTGATAATGAAATTTAAAAAAACGAATTCCATCTTCTTTGACATCCACACATTCTGCCTTTAATACTCCATCCCCAAAAGAAACAACAGTTCCAATTTGAATACGTTTGGCAGGTTTTGCCAAACATTCAAAAACATCTCCATGAACATTTTTTAACATCAAAATCTGTACAACTGCATTCGTTTCCTCTTTTACTCCATAAAGCCTAGCTGGAATCACTTTCGTATCATTAATAACCAAAACATCCCCCTCATTTAGATAATCGACAATATCCGAAAAAACACGATGACAAATATCTCCCGTTTCCTTATCTAACACGAGTAACCGAGAAGTATCCCTTTGCTTTAAGGGAGTCTGCGCAATTAAATGCTCTGGAAGTTCATAATCAAAATCACTTGTTTTCATACACCAACGCTCCTTTTAAAAGTCTGACTTGACTGATAAGTCCGAATATTTTTCAAAATTTTCCTTTTTAATACTGATAAATCCATTTCATTTGGCATACTAAATAATTGTTCTTGTATTCTTCTACAAAAAAATAAAAATACTCGTTTTACCCTTTCCATATCTACCTTATATCGATTGGTTAAAGTGGAAGAATAATCAATATAAATCGCATGATGAAATACTTTCTGTATCCACACATAATCAACAAGCAATTTTAAATAACGAATATCTCCATCAATATGATCCATATGAATAGAATCACAAACAAAAATTAATAATATAGGATCAAAAGAAAAAACTTTTTTACGAAAAAGAAACACCAAATGACAAAAAGCAAGTTCTCTCCATAATCTCTGATCCCTTTTCGCAGGAATAAAATCTAATTGTTGAATCAAATAAGAAAAAGACAAAGCCTCTGTAAGAGATAAAGAACTTAATTGTTTCAACTCTTCAAAAATAGAAAATTCTATAGAATTCTTTTTAGGACATTCTCCATATGCCATACTATATTTAGTCCAAAGCGAATCATAAATCGGGTTAATGATATTATCCATTTTTTTCATAAAATCCTCTATTCTATTTTTTCAGGACAAGGAAGTCCTAAATGTTCATATGCCTTTTTCGTTACCATTCTTCCCCGACTCGTTCTTTTTAAAAAACCATGTTGTAATAAATAAGGTTCATAAACATCTTCTATCGTTGTTTGTTCTTCTCCAATACTAGAAGCAATAGCTTCTATTCCAACAGGACCACCATTAAATTTCTCAATAATGGATTTCAATAAATGATAATCTGTATCATCTAATCCCATCGAATCTACTTTTAACTTATCAAGCGCAAAAGAAGCAATCTTTAAATCAATGACACCGTCCCCCATAACAAGCGCATAATCTCGAACTCGTTTAAATAAACGATTGGCAATTCTTGGCGTTCCACGACTTCTACGAGCTAGTTCCATGGCAGCATCATGTTCAATAGGCGAACTTAATACTCGACTCGTTCTTTCTACAATCTGAGTAAGTTCTTCAATGGTATAATAATTCAGTTTTGAAATAATTCCAAAACGATCTCGAAGTGGTCCTGTTAAATCTCCAGCCCTTGTTGTCGCTCCCACCAACGTAAAAGGAGGTAAATCAATCCGAATATTCCTACTACTAGAATCATTTCCAACAATAATATCCAAAGTAAAATCCTCCATAGCAGAATAAAGAATCTCTTCTATAAAACGTGGAATTCTATGAATCTCATCAATAAACAAAACATCTCCTGGCTCCAAACTAGATAAAATAGCAGCCAAATCTCCACTCTTTTCTATTGCTGGACCACTCGCTGTTTTAATAGAAGTTCCAAGTTCACTAGCAATAATATATGCAAGAGTTGTCTTTCCAAGCCCTGGAGGTCCATATAACAAAACATGATCAAGTGATTCTTCTCGCATTAAAGAAGCTTTAATAAAAATCGTCAAATTTTCTTTTACTTCAGTCTGACCAATATAATCATCTAAATGCTCTGGTCTAATATTTTGTAAACTTTCATCTTCCTCTAATTTTTCATTTGTAATAATTCTTTCGTCCATACGTCACCTCTCTTCTAGTAATAATTCAAAGGAAAGCCAATCATACACCCTAGGACAAAAACATTCTTGATGACGATTTGTAACAGAATCCATCAAATAAACAGGAATTCCCAATGTAGAAACATCCATACAATGACGAACACTATCATCAATAAAGACATCAATTTTTTCTTGTTCACAAATATCTTTTTTATTAAGTGCTGATAAAATTAATTTATCATAAGGAATCCCATATTTTTTTAGCCAAGAAAGAGTAACTCCTTCTGGATCTTGAAACGTATCCTTACTTCGAGATGTAATTAAAATAATTTCATATCCTTTATTTTTAAGTCGCGTTAAAACTTCTCTACAATCTGGTTTTAATCCAACCTCTGGTATCAACTGATCATAATACTCTTTTGTATATTTAAAAAATTCTGAATCAGTAACACCCAAAATATGTTGATAATAACCACTTTTTTCATAATAAAGATCATCATCTTTTAAATGAAAATAATCTAACATATGTGGAAGAATATCCTCAAATGTAGTTGCAATTGTATCATCAATATCAATTCCTATTCTCATAATTCACCTACTTTAATAACAATCGAAGTGATTCTTTAATCTGTTCTTCGATCGTTTTGTCCTTAGAAACTTGGGGCAAAATCTTTTTAATATCACTTGATTTATATCCAAGCGCTTTTAAAGCCTCAACAAGCTCCTCATTCACCACTGCAGTTGGAAGACTTTCTCCACTCACTAATTTTCCTTTTAAGTCCAATATGATTTGTCTTGCTACCTTATCCCCAATCTTAGGAAACTTTTTCAAATACAAAATATTTTCTCGCTCAATTGCATCAATAATTCCAGCAATCGATCCCGTTGCTAACATAGGAAGAGCCATCTTACAGCCTAAACCTTTTACATTAATCAACTTCAAAAACAAATCTTTTTCTTCTTTCGAAGCAAACCCATACAAAGATTCCTCATCTTCCCTAATATATTGATATAAATAAACCTTTACTTCCTTATCAATTTCAAAAGAATACGGATTGGGCGTAAAAATGGAATATCCAATTCCATTTACTTCTACAACAATAAAACTACTCTCAATTTCGGTAACAATTCCTTTCATATATGAATACATAAAGTTCCCCCTTAATTTTTCTTAAAAAATATACGAATGGTATAAAACTCAAAAATAGCAACTAAAATAATATACCCTAAAATCAGAAGTGTATTAAAGATCCCTGTAGAATATGCATTGATAATTCCAGGAAGTGAAACAGGTATATATTTATTAACAAATGTAGTAAACTCAGCAATATTTAAAAGATCTTTAATCATGTGAAATAATCTTAAAAATATATCCACAATCAACATAAAATATACAAAACTACTAAATCGTTTAAAGAAAAAAACAACAACCCCAATTAAAACAACTAATATAATTAAATCCATAAACATCCCTCTCTACTCTAACTTTGTATTTACTTCATCACCAATATTAGAATAAACTATTTTTATCTCATAATTGGTAATCATTTCTTGATTATATTTTTGAAAATTTGCAAGATCCATATGAACTTCAATCAATAAACCATCCTTTTCAGATAACTCTATAGAAATCAATTGATCATCTGTAATCACACTTCCATCATATAATTCTACAAATTTTGAAACAGGAACAGAATAACCTTTTTTAATTACTCCTGATTCATATTTGGTAGTATATTCCAAATCTCCCTCTAACACAAGCTTTTTCAAAAATTCAGGTCGCAACTTTAAAAAGTCAATATTTAATAAAGAAGTACTACTTTGAAGAACTTTTGTATCATTGAAAAATAAATATAACTGATCATGTTCTAAAAAATAAGTTTGATTCAAAAGAGAAAAACTTTCTTCATTTCCATTTCGAACTCCATGAATCAAATAAGTAGCTTCATTAACTACAAATGTCATTTGATATTCATAATTAGACTCTATAACCACAGGTTTTGGTAAATTTGGTTTTTCACTTTTCCCTAATAATGAAAATACAAACCCAAAAAATATAAGCCATAATCCCAATGAAACAAGTGCTCTAGTTCTCCTATTTTTTAATAATTCTTGTATCTTTACAACATACTCATTTTCTTTTATTTTTTTAATCATATCAATCTAAAATCTTCCCTACTAATGATTCTTTGTTTTGCATTCCTCGAACAAATGACGAAGCATCTATTTTTGTCTTACCTTCTAATTGGACTTCAGTAAAAACTATCTCTCCATTACTTACTTTTACACCAAAACCATCTGGATAAATAGCAGTAATTTGCCCATCAAATAACTCTGGGAAGAAATTTTCTGTAACATAACTGTTCCATACTTTCAAAATTTTTCCTTCTAACATACAATAAGCTCCTGGCCAACTATTTAATCCTCTAATTTGATTATAGATTTGACGTTTTGTTTTATTAAAAATAATTCGTTCATCTTCTCTTCTAATCACAAATCCATAACTAGCTTGAGTTGCATCTTGCTTTGTCCTAGAATTGGTACCATCTATAATAGAAGGCAACGTCTCTAATAACAAATCACGGCCTAAAATAGATAATTTATCATGTAATGTCGATGCAGTATCTTCATGTTCAATTGGAATTGATTTTTGTGAAATAATATCACCTTCATCCATTCCCTCAC
>CANAXT010000063.1 GCA_947365915.1 uncultured Mycoplasmatota bacterium | reverse complement strand
AAGACTACTGATATTCTTTACAGTAATCTTTGTATACTTTTTCAGCAACCTCCATATAAAGCTTTATTTTTTGATCAAACAAAAAATTTTTCTTTTTAAAAAATCCGTGGTATAATAGGAACACTTGGGAGGTGGAATATTGAAAAAACGAGCAGTTGTATTATCCGGAGGAGGAGCCAAAGGTGCTTATCAAGTGGGGGTTTGGAAAGCATTAAGAAGACTGCACTTTCATTACCAAATTGTAACAGGAACTTCAGTAGGAGCATTAAACGGTATGCTGATGGTCCAAAAAGACTATCATAAATGCCTAAAACTATGGAACCATATGAACTTTAACCAACTGTTCTATGAACAATTTCCAGAAAAAACAAACGGACTTATTGGCAAAGGAAAAGTATATCAAAAATATGCAGCCAACTTTATAAAAAACGGAGGGATTGACACAAGTCGATTTGAACAACTGATTTATCGTTATTACAAACCATATAGCTTTTTTCACTCACCCATTGATTTTGGAATTGTAACATATAACCTGACTTCAAAAAAATCATTAGAAATAACCAAAAAAAACATGACCGAAAAAAACGCCCCACAATACATTATCGCATCAGCATCTTGCTATCCAGCCTTTCCCAAAAAACAAATAAATGGAGAATACTACATAGATGGAGGATATTCAGATAACCTTCCAATTAACTTAGCCATTTCATTAGGAGCAACAGAAATTATTGCTGTAGACTTAAATGCCATTGGAATCAAACGAAAAGTAAAAAATAAAAACGTAAAAATAACCTATATAGAACCAAAACATAGAACCGCTTCTATTTTAGTATTTGAAGAAGAACTCTCAAGAAAATCAATACAATATGGATACTATGATACCATGAAAGCATTCAAAAAACTAGAAGGGAATATGTACACATTTTATCCAAAACAACTATTTAGAGAATACCAAAATAGCAAGCAACAACTAGAAAATATGATCACCTCTAGACTACAACCAAGTGACCAATCACCTCTTTACCACCAACTTTTAAAACTATCTGTTTTTCACAAACTATTAAAAGACAAAACTGGTAAAAAGAAAGAACAACTATTTTATGAGATTATTGAATTACTGGGAATATCTCTAAAAATAGACGATACAAAAATTTACAAAGTAAGAGACTTCACAAAAGAGATCTTATTAAAATTTTCAACCATTGAATCATCAGATACCAAACAAATAGAAGAAAAAATCAAACAAAAAAAAGTGCAATCACTACAAAAAACAGGAACCCTTCTGCACTTTTTATATCACAGGATAGAAAAAAATCCTAAAAACACAAAAGAAAAAATAGAATATTGTGGATATGCCTTATTGTTTCCAAAAGAATTCATTGCAACAATATACTTATACCTATTAAACGAACAATATCATATCTTAACATAACAGGAGTGAAATTTTGATGGAAAGTCAAAAAGAAAAAATTAACAGTATATTAAAACAAGAAATAATCAAAGAATTTGAACAAAAAAAACTAGGAGAATTAATCGTTTACCTAATTGCTCAATATCCAAGCTATCCATACTTTAGCTTACCAATCGAAAAAATTGATATTGAATATCTAACCGTATATGATATTCCCTTTTTAGCGAGCTATATTCGCTATAGTGATATGACCCTATTACAAAGTGGACTTCGTTCCACTGAAATTAGAGAAAAACTATGCTTTCTTCATAATCAAATAGGAACCATATCACCACGTTATCGAAACTTCATTTGGTCAGACATGATCAGCATACAAGACCTAAAAAGATGGATTCCATTATTAAAACATTATTGGATAAAAGAACGATTATTAAAAAGTAGCATCATCACAGAATCACTAAAAACATATATCGATCTTTGCTTAGATCCAAACTCATATGCCTTTCAAATACTGAAGATGATTGACAAACGTTATCCAGATGAAGTAATCGGAATATTTAATATTTTAGACCTTCATAACCAAGAACCATTTTACAAATTCTTAAAACTATTAGAATATAGTAGTGAAGAAATTCCATTTTTTAGTCTAATGGCTTGCTTTATGGAATCTAGAGAAATTTTGATAGAAAACTCTTTAGAAGAACTATTTAAAAAACGATCACCTTTATTATCAAAAATAAGAGAATCATATTGGAATCTAAATCAGGAAGAAAACGATTTAGAAACTCTAAAAAATCAGTTTTCAAAACGATTCTTAGGTATGCGATATAGTGAATTTGAAGCCCTTTTTCACAAAATTCCCCCTAGCAAAGAAGAACCATATTTACTACTAGAACAACTATATGAAACAAGATTTCCGATAGTGCTAGAAAACTTATATCCAGAATTTTCAAAAATTGGTGATTTTCGACCATTTTTAGAACCAATCATTCAAAAAAAAGAATCATTAAGAGCATTTAATTTTCAAAAATCTGCATTCTCATTTGGACAAAGCACAGAAATCGCGACTCTTCAGGATTCATCTTTTGTTTTGTTGACAATGAGCCTAAAAGAATACAATCAAAAAAAACGAAACAAATTCATAGATATGAAAGTTCAAACAGACCTATTATTTGAACCAACTGACGATTGCATGATTGCATTCGAAGATGTTGAAGTCGTATCACAAGAAGGAAATCATTGCATTGTAAAAGGAAAAGACTTAGAGCCAAAAGCAATTATTGCCATAGATACCATTTCCTTCACCGATATTAATGTAAAAAAAATACTAGGATTACCAATCATTATTATTGATACAGAAAGTTATGCTAAGAGAAACGCTGAAAAATTGAATCAATTATTAGAAAAAAGAGACTGGAAAACATACATCAACCATAAAAAGAAATTGCTTGAACTATTAAAAAATCAACCTTGGTTATTATTACGATATTTCAAATCAGAAAGAACAATAGATGACTTAACCCTTTTAGAACAATCATTAAAAAATAGTATTTCACAAAGCGATTCAGAACAATATAAAGAACAACTGTCGCATCTAAACCGAGAAATTGAAGCCCAAATTGGAAAACAAGCAAAAGGAAATCTACAATATATAAAAAGAGGTGAAAACAAATGAGTAACAAAAAACGAATTTTAACAGGCATTAGACCAACAGGAAAACTACACTTGGGACATTACTTTGGAGCCGTTAGAAACTGGGTAAAACTACAAAATGAATATCAATCATTCTTTGAAATTGCGGATGTACAAGGACTAACAGACAACTTTAACAATCCAGAAAAAATCAGAAACAATGTAAAAGAAGTAACCATAGACCTATTGTCATTAGGAATTGATCCTAAAATATCAACCATTTTTATCCAATCTACCATTCCAGAAATCGCAGAATTGACAGTATTCTATTCAAACCTAGTAACAATGTCAAGACTATATCGAAACCCAACTGTCAAAACAGAAATCAAACAAAAAAAAGAACTATTTGGAAATAGTGGAGAAAGTGTCACATATGGATTTGTAGGATATCCAGTCAGTCAAGCAGCAGACATTACAGCTTTTGAAGGATCTCTAGTACCAGTAGGAGAAGACCAATTGCCTTTGATAGAACAAACAAGAGAAATTGTTCACAAATTTAACTCTATTTATGGAGAAACCCTAACCATACCAGAACCATTACTCACTAGCACACCAAGAATCAAAGGATTAGATGGAAACGAAAAAATGGGAAAAAGCTTAGGAAACGCAATCTATTTATCAGATGGTGAAAAAGAAATCGAAAAAAAAGTAATGGGAGCCATAACAGATCCTAGTAAAATAAAAAAAGATGATCCAGCAAATCCAGAAATTTGTATGGTCTACTACTATCACAAACTACTAGAAAATCAGAACTTAAAAACAGTCTGTGAAGAATGCAAACAAGGAAAACGTGGCTGTGTAGCGTGCAAAAAAGAACTCATCCAAGTAATGATGGAATTCTTAAAACCAATACAAGAAAAAAGACACTATTATGAAGAGCACCTAGAAGAAGTAGATCAAATATTAAAAAATGGTAGTGAAAACGCTAAAAAAGTCGCAGAAGAAGTTATAAAAAGAGTCAAAGAAAATATGCAAATTAACTATTTCAAATAAGAGGAACTTTCATTTTTTCCTCTTTTATTGTGGGAAAAAATAATTTTTTGTAAGCAAATTTACAAAATTAAAAATAATTCTGTGGAAAACAAAAAAGAATAGTATAATAAACAATTATGAAACAAAATTATTTAGATCACATATTTGATGAAATAGACCCAACAATTCATCTAGACCAAGAACAAAAAAAAGTAGTAACAACAAAAGGAGATCTTTTAGTAATAGCAGGAGCAGGAAGTGGAAAAACAACCACAATGGTAGCCAAAGTAAAATACTTAATTGAAATAGAAAACATAGATCCAAATGAAATTCTATTGATTTCCTATACCAACAAAGCAACAGAAGAGCTAATCGAACGAATTCAAAAACAATTAAAACTACCAATTGATATTTTAACCTTTCATAAACTAGGTATGAAACTACTAAAAAAGCAAAACCCTCAAATAGAATTAAACGCAAAACCCATTATTAAAAAATATTTAGATCAAGTAAAAAAAGAAAAAAAATATTCATTGTTATTTCATACGAGAAAATATCGAACCAAAAAAAATGACGAAAAATTAATAACACTCTGTGAAACATTTATCAAAAACTATAAAATGAAAGGAAAACCCAATACAAAATTACCAAAATTTTGGAAAACATTTTTGTACCAATTGATAGATTACTACGATGACTATTTAACATCAAACAATAAAATTGATTTTGAAGACATGATTTTAAAAGCAACAGAATTAATACAAAAAAAACAAGTCATGTTTCCATACCACTATATTATGGTAGATGAATATCAAGATATTTCAAAAGACCGATTTTTACTATTACAATCATTAAAGGAACACTATCAGTGTAACTTAATCGTAGTAGGAGATGATTGGCAATCAATATTCGGATTTTCTGGATCAGAAATCTCTTTATTCATAAACTTTAAAACATTTTTTCCACAATCCAAACAATTAAAAATCACAAATACATATAGAAACAGTCAAGAACTAATTGATATTGCAGGAGCCTTTGTTATGAAAAATCCATCACAAATAAAAAAACAACTCTCTTCATCAAAGCACCTAAAAAATCCTATTATTTTAGTACCATATCAAAATAACTTATCCAAACAACTACAAAAAATATTAGAACGCATATCAAAGATGCGAGAACACTCCACTGTCTTTTTACTAGGACGTTATCATCAAGACTTTAATATCCAACTTTTCCCATTTCTAAAACAAACAAATTCAAAAATTATTTATTCTAAATGTCCAAATTTAGAAATTGAATTTTTAACAGTTCATAGTGCAAAAGGATTAGGAGCAGATGAAGTAATTTTATTAAATTGTAATCACGGAATATATGGATTTCCTACTAATAAAAAAATAGATCCGATTTTAAAAGCCGTAGAGTCTATAGATAAATCTTATCCTTATGCAGAAGAACGAAGACTTTTCTATGTCGCCTTAACAAGAACCAAAAATCATGTTTATGTCATCTATGCAAAAAAAAATCCATCTCCTTTTATAAAAGAAATGAAAACAATGAAGACAATTGACAAAATATGATAACTACATTATAATGTAGTGGATAGGAGGGGAAAAATGTGGACAGAAAGAGATGAACACAAAATAGACATGATGATTGTTTACGATGAAGGAAAACTTGAAGGTGAATTGAAAGGGAGAAATGAAGCTCGAATAGAAACAGCCAAAAATTTATTATCATCTGGAGTAAGCATTGATATTATTGCAGCATCAACAAAACTATCAAAAAAACAAATTATGAAATATCAATAGAATATAAAATTTCAATTTTTTGAAAAAAATCATGGATAAAGAGAGGTGTCATGACCATTTTTGTCGTATATATTTATAAGGAGGAATCATATGGCAAAAAAAACATATGGCTTGTCAAACGATTATTTATTCAAGCGAATTTTTTCAAATAAAGAATTTTTAAAACAATTTATGAATGATGTTTTTGAAATATCATTAGATCAAATTTATTATCGTGGTAAAGAATTTACAAAAGAAAACAAAAACTTATCATTTGGAGTATGTGATCTAGTCTTAGAATACCAAAAAGAATTGATTATCATAGAAATGCAAAATGAGAAAAAGCCACACTTTGAACAACGTTGTATGGCCTATTTATCAAAGCTTTACATAGAACAATGGGAAGAAAATGATTACCAATTTAAACCCATAACAATTTGTTGGGTTCTAAACTATTCATATACCAAAAAAGAATTATCAGAATATAAAATGCTGGAAACAAAAATTTACGAAGTATTTGGAGACGTATTCAACATAAAAATATGGTGTTTAAAGAAGGTAAAACAAACAGAATTAAGAAAGCAATACATACAATTATTTAATACCAACGAAAAAAAATTAAATCAATTGGAAGAAAATCCAAAATTAAAACCATTAGTACATGAAATAAGAAAATATAACTTAAGCAAAGAAGAGTACAAAAAAATGAAGGAGGCAGAAAAAATGTGGACAGAAAGAGATGAACACAAAATAGACATGATGATTGCTTACGATGAAGGAAAACTTGAAGGTGAATTGAAAGGGAGAACTGAAGGCAAAAAAGAAGGAAAAATAGAAGGTAAAAAAGAAGGTAAAAAAGAAGGAATCAATGAAGCTCGAATAGAGACAGCCAAAAATTTATTATCATCTGGAGTAAGCATTGATATTATTGCAGCATCAACAAAACTATCAAAAAAACAAATTATGAAATACCAGAATTCTTAAAAAAATTTTTGAAAGATGAAAGGAATTCTTTTTTTTGACTTAATTTTTTTCGCATTCTATGTTAAAATTGTATAGGAGATGATACAAATGCCGCTTTTACTATGTATATTAGATGGAATTGGAATGAGAGAAGAAACGCATGGAAATGCAGTAAAACAAGCCAAAACCCCAAACTTTGACTACTTATGGAATCACTATCCACACTCTTTATTAGAAGCCAGTGGGGAACTTGTCGGATTACCAACTGGACAAATGGGAAATAGTGAAGTAGGACACATGAATATTGGAGCAGGAAGAACCGTGTATCAGCCCTTACAATTAATATATAAACAAATAAAAGAGCAAACCATTTTAAATAATAAACCATTATTAGAAACAATCAATCATGTAAAAGAAAATAACTCCACATTACACCTATTTGGTCTATTAAGTGATGGTGGAATTCATTCCCATATAGATCATTTATTTGGTCTTTTGGATATGATCAAAACAAAAGGAATTGAAAAAGTATATATCCATGTTTTTACAGACGGTAGAGACACACTTCCAGATATCGCCAATACCTATATAGAACAATTAGAACAAAAACTAAAACAATTAAAAATAGGAACCATTTCCACCATATCAGGAAGATATTATGCAATGGACCGAGATAACCGATGGGATAGAATAAAAAAAGCATATGATGTGATCGTAAATGGAATAGGACCACAACATAACACACCAAAAGAAGCCATTTTAGAAAACTATAAAAATAATATTACAGACGAATTTATTATTCCATCGATCATCAATCCAAAAGGAACAGTAAAAGATAATGATGGACTGATTGTATTCAACTTTCGACCAGATCGTTTAAGAGAACTTTTTAGTGCACTTACCAACCCAAATTTCAAAGCATTTGAAACAAAAAAAATCAAAAACTTAAAACTAACAACCATGATGCCAGTAAGTGAAGAAGTCATAAGCAAACCAGCCTATCAAATAGAAAACCTAACCAACACATTTGGAGAATATATCAGCAAACTAGGACTTACCCAACTAAGAATTGCAGAAACAGAAAAATATCCTCATGTCACATACTTCTTTGATGGAGGAAAAGAAAACGACTTACCAGGCTGTAACCGAATTTTAATTCCATCCCCAAGTGTAGCAACCTATGACTTAAAACCAGAGATGAGCGCAATTGAAATCACAGATCGATTAATACAAGAACTAGAAAATTACGATGTCATTATCCTAAACTACGCCAACGGAGATATGGTAGGACATACAGGAGACTTTGAAGCAACCGTAAAAGCAGTTGAAACAGTAGATGAATGCTTAGGTCGCTTAAAACAAAAAATAGACGAATTA
>CANAXT010000062.1 GCA_947365915.1 uncultured Mycoplasmatota bacterium | reverse complement strand
CTATTTTATCATCATACTTTTCTTCTACCTTTGCTTCAACTTCTAAGCCCTCTTCTTTTAGTGCTTTTTCAGCTTGTGTAACAGTCATATCCTTTACATCTGGAATTTTTACTTCTTTTACTTTCGTCAACTTTGGAAGTACTAACGTAATAACACCAATAATAGTCGCTAATAACAAACAAATAGAACCAACAATAACTAAAATCTTATTTGTCTTCTTATCCTTTTTCTTTTCTTTCTTAACAGGTTCATTGTCTTTTTTATTTTTGGAATCACTCTTAATTGGTGGCATAACTTTTGTATCTTCTAAATCTTGTTCTGGATATTTATACACATACCGTTCTTCAAATTGTCTTTCTGGCTCCATACATTTTTCAATATCCTCTCGCATTTCCTTTACAGAATCATAACGATTTTTAGGATTTTTCGCACATGCTTTTAAAACAATATTTTCTAATGATTGCGGAATATTAGGATTGATTTTACAAACACTTGGAATCGGTTCCTTCATTTGTTTGATAGCAATTTCTACAGCATTATCTCCTTTAAAAGGCAATTTACCTGTTAATAATTCAAACATCAAAATTCCAAGAGAATAGATGTCACTTTTCATAGTAGAACCTTTTCCATTCGCTTGTTCAGGAGGCAAATAATGAACAGATCCCATAACAGAATTGGTTTGAGTAAGTTCATTACTTCCAAGTGCCATAGCAATCCCAAAATCCATTATTTTAACTCTTCCATCTTCTAAAATCATAACATTTTGAGGTTTGATATCACGATGAATAATATAACTGTCATGCGCACAGGATACAGCACTGGTTAATTGTAACATAATATCAATTACTTCAGAGATCGTCAAAGCACCACGTTTTTTTATCAAGCTTTTCAATGTTTTTCCATCAATATATTCCATGACAATAAAATATTTTCCATCATCATCACCAACATCATACATCTCAACAATATTTGGATGGCTTAAAGAACTTGCAGCAATTGCTTCTCTTTGAAATCTTCGTACAAATTTATCATCATCGGATAAATCCCCTCTTAATACTTTCACTGCAACATTTCGATCTAAAATTGTATCATAAGCCAAATAAACATTCGCCATTCCACCTTCACCAATTGTTCTGACAATTTGATAACGATCATCAATTTTTTGACCTTTTATAATCATTCTATACACCATCCTTTAATAAACATGCGATAGAAATATTATCATTTCCGCCTCTATTATTACTTTTTACAATCAATTTTTTGATTTTATCTTCAAGTGCCCCCTCTTCATTTAAAACTGTAATGATTTGTTCATCATTTAACATATTTGTTAATCCATCACTACACAAGAATATCCCATCAATATCTGTTTCAATCGCAAAAATATCCATTTCTACAGTTGTATTTGCTCCTAAAGCTCGCATGAGCACATTTTTTCTTGGATGATCTTTTGCTTCTTCTGGTGTTAATTCACCTGATTTCACTAATAAATTCACTAAGGTATGATCAGTTGTAATCTTGTGTAACTTATGATTTTTAATAACATAGCCTGAACTATCACCTATGTTCCCGAACAGCAAAAATTCACTCGTTAAAACAGCCAGCACCAAAGTTGTTCCCATTCCTTCACTTTCAGGATGCTCTGCTGTATATTTATAAATACCAACATTCGCTTCACTCACAATATCTTTGATCCAAGCAATTGCATCTTCCTTATTTCCAATACTACTAATTTCTGCAAATCGTTTTCCAATTTGAGTAATAGCAATACTAGAAGCAACTTCACCATCTTTATGTCCACCCATTCCATCAGCTACTGCTAATAACAATTCATTATTTTTATTCTTTACAATAATTACACTATCTTCATTATGATCTCTAACTTTTCCAGGATCGGTTAAATAATAATATTCCATTTGTTATTCCTCCTCATAATTGGCTCTTAATTGACCACATGCAGCACTTACTTTTGATCCAAATTCTCTTCTAATTGTTACTTGAATATGATTTTTCTTAAGTATATCATAAAATTTTAAAATTGTTTCCTTGTTACTTTTTTGATATGTAGTATGACTCGTCTCATTATAAGGAATCAAATTAACATAACAATTCATTCCTCTTAAAAGAGTAGATAATTCTTTTGCATCTTTTTCACGATCATTAATACCTTTTAATAAAATATATTCAAAAGTAACTCTACGATTCGTTTTAAAAATATACTTTTTTACAGCTTCTATTACTTCTTCAATTTTATAAACATGATTGATTTTCATAATTTTATCTCTAATAGTATTATTAGGAGCATGTAGTGAAATCGCTAAATTGACTTGTTTTCCACTATCCATAAACTCTAATATTTTAGGAACAATACCACAAGTAGATATCGTAATATGTCTTGCTCCTAAATCAATTCCCTTTGGTTCATTAATGATTGAAATAAATTTCATTACATTATCATAGTTATCAAATGGTTCTCCAATTCCCATAAGCACTAAATGGGTAATTCGAATACCAAGTTCTTCTTCTACTTGTAATATTTGTAAAACCATTTCTGAAGAATCTAAATTTCGAACCTTTTTGAGTCTCCCACTTTCACAGAAAGAACATCCCATATTGCATCCTACCTGACTGGATATACATAAGCTATTTCCATAATCATGTTTCATTAAAACAGCTTCTATTTTATTTCCATCAGATAATCCAAATAAAAATTTACACACATCTACATCCTCTTGTTTTTGTAATACTGTTAAGGATTCTAACTGAAAATTTTCTTTTAAATCAGAAATTGTAATGTTACTAATATTTTTCATATCATCAAAAGAATGAATCCGCTTTTTATAAAGCCATTCAAATACTTGTACCGCTTTATACTTTTTTTCTCCTTTTTGACTAAAATAAATTTCTAATTCAGATAATGTAAAATCATATATGTTTTTCATATGAACACCCTACTTAGTATTATAGCAAAAAAAAAAGAAAAATCCTAGATATTCAGGATAAATTCAAAAATTACATAAAATAAACACATTTGAGCAATACAATGTCAAACAAAGTAAACAAACTAGCAAACTTTTTGACAAGACATAACTTGTTTTTCTGAAAGTCCTGTCATCTTCATAATCATAGGAATTTCAAATCCTTCTTTCACCATATTATGAGCAATCTCTAACTTACTGCGCTTCTCTCCCACTTTTTCTCCTAGTTTCTTACCACGCTTTTCTCCAACACGCTCTCCTTCCATAATCCCTTCTCTCTTATATTCTGCTGCTACATCTTCTAATTTCATTTGTTCCACATCCTCTCTTTTTAGTTTCTCATAAGTCTCTAAATTGGCATTATACATTCTTATCATTTTTACAAATTCTTGAAATTGCTTTTTCTTACCAATCTCTTCTAATATTTCTTCTGCTTCTTCGATAGAATACTGATCCAACAGAAATAACAACGCATAATCTTTTTCTATTCCATCTTTTTTAAAAGCTTCCTTGATATTAAAAATTTTAATATCAGAATAAATTCCAAACTTCTCTAACAATTCTTTTTCTAACTCTTGATATTCTTTTAATGTTTTTCCTATTCCATATGAATAATTTAATATCAATCGGACTTTTACAGGCTTCACATTTTGATACATTTTTCCAGGATTCTGTTTTGAATAAATCTCTGACATATACATAGTAATTCTCGCTTCTAGATTTTTTAAATCTTGATTCTGCATTTCTACAATCATATATTCATTTTTTGTCTTTATTAATAAATCACAAATACTATACGATAAATACTTATTCTGTTTGAATGTTTCTTTATCCAAATATTGTATATTACCTATTGTTTCTTCAAAGATATCTTTCAATAACTTTTTTAAAAAACGAGATCTTCCAAATACATTTTTAAAACTTGTATCATAGCGGAGCCCATATATTTTGTCTTCCATAAATCCTCCTTCTAGAGGAGTTGACAACTACATTATAATAGATAAACTTGAAGCTGTCAAATATACTCCCTCATTAGTATTATTCGACAAAACTTTTCAAAATCCTAAAAAAAAACAAAAATTTTCATTTTTATTTTTCTAATAACAACATTTCAATTTCTTTCCAATTAGATACCCTAACAATACCTTGACTCGCAAGCTCTTCTTCAGATATATCTTGATTATGATGTGAAGTAAATAAAAATTTTGTCTCCCCATATCCATGTAAATTATCCAATCGATCATCTATTTTTATATCACATTCCAATAAACTCTTATCATTAATAAATACATATTGATAAGGACTAATAAAAGGAAATTTTTCTCGTAACCAAACATACTTATCCAATAGTAACTTACTATAATCTTGTTCATAAACATCAGTATAATAAGCTGTACAAATAAATATCTGATACTTTTTTGACAATTTTTCTAATACTTCTACTGCATCTTTCATAACACTAACATAATCATATACATTTTGTGTCTGAAAAAATTCGTAATACTCTGTCAATCGTTCTTCTGGAATCAAATCTTCAACAAAATATCCTGGCATATCTTCCATTGTATAATTTGTATTTAAAAATCGATTTAAAATTCCTAAATGACCCCCTGTACAAAGAACATCATCCATATCAATCATCATTTTTTTCATAAGTCCACCCCAATACTCATTATATCATACTTTTTTATTCTTCTACCATTTTATTAATCGCATCAAAAAAACTTTCAATCCCAGTTTTTACAATATTACCCATGGTTTCAGAAATAGAAAGACCCAAATCAGAAGTCTTATTTCGATAATCTCTCATTGTAGTTTCCATATAATCTTCAATATGAACATCCTTTCCTGCCGCTACATCTGCTTCAAACTTTTTAATTTGATCCGCTGTATAAACAACCTTTTTATGTTGCTTAAACTCATAATATCCAGTAGCTTGTGAAAAATAAAGAGTTAAAAAAGTGATCAATAGCACCCAAAATACATATTTAAAAATCTTATTATAAATCTTAATACGATCTTCAGGCTTCATTAAGTACCTCCGCAATAATAGGCGCTAGTAAAGTAATTGTATTGGTCACTTCTCCAATGTCATTCTCATTCCCACCACATTCTAATAAAATCATATTAGGATTTAAATCTTGATTATAAATTCCATTCACTCCTTTTCCTTCTTTTGTAATCACACCTCTTGTTAAAGTAGGATATTTTGCTTTTATCTTCTCATTCAGTTTATTCATCAAAGCCAAATTTTGTTCATAATTTTTATTTTCTTTTCCACATACAAACAAAATCTTCGCATAATTCGTTCCATCAATAACTGTAGTAGAAGAAGATTTTGCCAAAGCATCTCTGTGCAAATCAATAATTAAATCCAAATTAGGATTGCTTTTAAGAGCAGCTTCCACAAAATAACGACTTGCCTGATAACTATAATTATGACTCCAATTTTGCGTTGCCATAAAATTTCCAATATCTCCTTCTTCTACAATGGTAGGAATTCCCAATTTATTTAACTTTTCTTTCAGCAATAAAGAAGCCATAACGACATTTGGTGTAATATTATAAGCTTCTAAATTAGAAGCGTGATAACCCTCATTATAATGTGTACTATAAATGTAAACACGAGGTGTCTCTGGTCGTTTCAACTCTTCTACATCATTTTTACGAAATACCATCATTGGTTTATTTTCTGTTTTTTTTGTTTCTTTTTTTTCAAATTGATAACCAAGAGAATGTTCTAAAATAGTAACAGGTTCACTCACTTTAAATGAAGATAATAAATTACTGACATTTGTAATAAAAGTAGAAGTTGTATCATTGTATTTCAAATGATAATTAGAATCTTCCAATAACTTTTTGATAAATTCTTCATTAGAAGTTGCCAACTTAAATCGGTCTAAAAAAACAGCCATAACAATGAACAATATTAAAATCAAAAACAAATACCACAACAATCGAAATTTAAATGTTCTTCTTTTTTTTGCTTTAAACCGTTTTCCCATATTATCACCCACTTTATAGTCATATAATAGCACTCTATAAATGGATATTTTGTCAAAATAAAAGTTATAACTTATTTTTGTTATAACTTTTAGTATTTTATTTGATTACGGTTTTATCAAAAATTTTTGTAATAATATCTCGAACTAATTTTGGTAAAATCGATCATGTATTATTAAGTGTGTAAAAAGAAATACACACTTTTTATAATGGAGGAAAAGAAAAATGAGAAGTTTAGAAGAAATAGAAATGACCCAACTAGATGAATGTTATTTAATCATGTATGCAATCAAAGTCAAAGCAAATATAAAAAAAGAAGATCAAATTAGAAAACAAAACATGTATGTTTTAATTGGTTTAAATCCACAAGGCAGGAGAAAATATATAGGGGCTTATTTAGATGATGTAACAAACCATAGATATTGGTTAGATATCTTTGAACAACTAAAATCCAAAGGTATTAAAGACATTATTTATTTATCCGTAAATGATAATATATACCTTAAAAATGCATTAAAGTTTCATATCCAACTATAGAAATTGTTCCATCACTCTTAGATATCACAGAAGAATTTTATAAATACTTTTCTGATAAGTTTTCATCTAAAATAAGAACAGAATTAAAGCAATTATATCTTCAAGAAGATCAATTACAATATCAAAATTGTTATGCTTTATTTCTTGAAAAATATGGACACAATAGTATCTTTGTATCTTTAATTGAACGTTATTTAAAAGATATTAAAAACTATATCAATATAATAAATCGATTAGAGTTGCTCTATTTAATACATACTCATTAAAATTGATCAAAAATAGAATTGAAAAACTAAATAAAATAGATCAGTATTATTATGAGACAAATGATATTATGAATTTGTTATTGGAACCATTAAATCATATAGAAAACTATACGACTTATACAAAGAAAGAATGGTTGAATATATTAGAATCATTTTATAAAATATATAGTAATAAAATAGCGAGGTATTTATGAAAAAAAATGAAGGAATTATAAAACAATTAATCACTGAAAATCAAATTACTACTTTTGATGATTTTATGGGAGTTATGGAACAATTACAAGGAGAATTATTACAAACATTATTAGATGGAGAATTAGATTGTCATTCGGGATATGATAAGAATTTCCATGATGATAAAGACACTAAAAATAGGCGGAATGGATACTGTAACGAAAAAAAAGTAAAAACAAAAAACGGAGCATTTAAAGTAAAAACACCAAGAGACCGTGAAGGAACATTTGAACCTACTATAAACTATGTTAGATAGTTTTGAAGACATAGCAATAAGTTGTTATACCAAAGGAATGAGCTTAAGAGATATGGAAAAATTATTTGAAGAAATCTACCATGCAAAGTTTAATAAAGAACAACTTTCTTATCTGATTTCAAAAGTAAATGAAGAAATGAAAGTATGGCAAAATAGACCGTTAAAAGAACTGTATCCATTTATTTATATTGACTGTTTATATATTCCAATAAAAAAAGATTTTATCAGCAAAAAGCAAGCAATATATGTCATGATTGGAATTGATAAAACAGGACATAAAGAAGTAATTGGAATATGGATTGGAGAGAATGAAAATGAAAGTGCGATATATTGGACAAGCATATTAGAAGAAATAAAAGATCGAGGCGTAAAAGATATTTTATTTATATCATTAGATGGTTTAACTGGATTAACAGAAGCAATAGAAACAGTATTTCCTAGGACAATCATACAAAGATGTATAGTACATTTGTGTAGGAATCTCTATAAAATATGTCCAAAGAAACAAGCCAAAAGTATATTAAGTGACTTCAAAAAATATATAAGGCAGAAACAAAAGAATTATGTCAATTAAGATATGAAGAGTTCCGCGAAAAATATGAGTCAAATCCAAAAATAGTAGAGAAAGTAAGTAATGATATAGTTTATATCTATCAAATAATGGAATACCCTATAGAGATAAGGAAAGTAATTTATACAACCAATCCAATTGAATCTGTAAATTCGGCATTAAGAAAAGTAACAAGAGGAAAAGGATCATTTCCGAATAATGATGCAGTAATGAAATTACTATATTTAAGAATAAAAGAATTAGAAAAGAAATGGACGAAATCCATTCCTAATTGGTCAATTATTTTGAATCAGTTATCATTCTTATTTCGGGTTTGTCAAGAAAAGTGTGTAAGTTGTTTATAGCTAATATATAATTTCA
>CANAXT010000061.1 GCA_947365915.1 uncultured Mycoplasmatota bacterium | reverse complement strand
ATCAAACTATTTTTTAAACGCTTTACTATTCATGATTGTTTACCGTTTCATCAACGAAGGAATCATTCCCTATATAAAAAACGATATCTCATTTTTAGAATCCTTCCTGCCACTTCTATTTATAATAGCTTGTATACTACTTTCCTATGGATTTTACTATATTGGAGAACACTTTATAAAACCAAATCAATACCAAAAAGAAGAATGCATGATAGATGGAATATTATTAGGACTACTACTTCCACTTCATACCCCGATTATCATTTTATGTCTTTCAGTTTTTATTACGACTATCATTGGAAGGTACTTTTATAAAGAAACACTTTTCGTTCCTTCCCTAATCGGAATTATAAGTGCCCTAGGATTTTCTGTTTGGCTAAGTCTTTGCCATTTTGAAACTACAAACTCAATCAGACTATTATTTGAATATACAGAAATTTTAGACTTAAATACCACTTCACTAACCACCATCTGGACAGGATTTCAAGGAACCCTAATCACCAAAACATCATCTCTATTATGCTTCATTACTTTTTTATTTTTAATGTTCAAAAAAGCCATAAAATGGCGAATTCCAGTATACTTTATAGGAAGTTATTTTATATTATTAGTCATTTCAAATCTATTTATTCCAAACACTTTAACTGGAATTTTAAAAAATATAGGTGCAGGAAATCTTCTCTTTTTAGCTATCTTTCTAGCACCCGACCAAAGAACCACCCCAGTAACCCATAGTGGCCAAATCGCCTTCGCCTCAACCCTTGCCTTACTAACCTATATAGGATCCTATTTTTTCACTCCATTTTTATCCATGATACTATCCATTATTATCACTAACTTTTTTGTACCATTATTTGACTACTTTGGAAACTACTACCAATTAAAATACTGTACGAACTTTGGAAACTAAAAAAACAGAATCATAGCGATTCTGTTTTTAAGCAACATCTTTACTAACTTTGTTTAACGTTCTTAACTCTCTTGCAGTTAATCGAACTGACATTCCATTATCTAAAGTTACTTTTTGTAAATTAGGTTTTTGAGCATGTCTAGTAGCTCTTAACGAATGAGATCTTCTGTTACCAAATAAAGGTTTTGTATTGGTTACTTTTTTTGCCATAAGTCATCCTCCTTATAATCGTTTTTGTGCTCTTTATCCACTTTACCATAATTGTACGTAATTGTCAAATATTTTATTCACTTTTCCCATTGCATTAAAAACCAAGCTATGTTATTATCATATAAGAAAAGAAGTGATTTTATGAATTTACCAAATTTAAAAGAAGCAAGAATCAGAACCAAAAATGAAGTACCAATCAAAACAAATGAATATATTGTAGATCCAGAATTAAAAACATTTGGAAAAGGAAAAAAATACTTTGTAAAAACATATGGATGCCAAATGAATGAACATGACACAGAAAACATCAAAGCAATATTAGAAGATATGAGTTTTACAGAAACAGAAAATATGGAAGAAGCAGACTTGATATTATTAAATACTTGTGCCATCAGAGAAAACGCCCATAACAAAGTATTTGGAATGGTAGGAAGAATCAAACACCTAAAACAAACAAAACCAGAACTCATGGCTGGTATCTGTGGCTGTATGGCCCAAGAAGAATCCATTGTAGAAGAAATTAGAAAAAAATACAAATGGTTAGACATGGTTTTTGGAACTCATAACATTCATAGATTGCCACAAATAGTAAAAGAAGCAAAAGACAAACAGGAAATAGAAGTTTTCAGTATCGAAGGAGAAATCATTGAAAACATACCAGTCAAAAGAGACAACAAATACAAAGCATGGATTAATATCATGTATGGATGTGATAAATTTTGTACCTATTGTATTGTCCCTTATACCAGAGGAAAGCAAAGAAGTAGAACACCAGAATTTATTTTAAAAGAAATTAAAGAACTAAAAAAACAAGGATATCAAGAAATTACACTATTAGGCCAAAATGTGAATGCTTATGGAAAAGATTTAGGAATTTCATATAACATGGCAAACTTATTAGAAGATGTTGCCAAAATAGATATTCCAAGAATTCGTTTTGTGACAAGTCACCCATGGGACTTTACCGATGAAATGATCGAAGTAATCAAAAACCATCCCAACATTATGCCATATATTCATTTACCACTTCAATCAGGATCTGACCGAATTTTAAAACTGATGGGAAGAAGATATACACAAGAATCTTATATGGAACTATTCCATAAACTAAAAAAAGCACTACCACATTCTTCAATCACAACTGACATCATTGTAGGATTTCCAGGAGAAACAGAAGAGGACTTCAAAGAGACTTTAAAAGTCGTAAAAATGTGTGAATATGATTCCGCATTTACCTTTATCTTCTCACCTAGAGTAGGAACTCCAGCATCGAGTATGGAAGACCATACCCCATTAGAAGAAAAAGAAAAAAGACTCTATCAATTAAATGAATTAGTCAATGAATATGCAAAAAAAGCCAATGACAAATACTTAGGAAAAACAGTTCCAGTATTGATAGAAGGAACAAGTGAAAAAGATCCAAACATGATGATGGGATATACGGATACCATGAAACTAGTGAATGTCAAAAATGCAAGTGAATTTGTAGGAAAAATTGTAAACGTAAAAATAACGGACACCAAAACTTGGAGTTTAGATGGAGAGTTGTTAGTCGATTGATTGACAATTTTTTTTGCGTTTTTAGTTGACCACAAAAACACGATTTGATAAACTAAACATAGGAGGCATAAAAATGACAAATCTAGAAAAAATTGACTGTGCCGTTACAACAACATTAGAACTACATCCAGACTATCAAGAAATTATGGCCGACATTTTAATGAAAAAAATAATAGAAGAAGATCCTTTAACAACAGCAAAGTTCTTTTCAAGAGCAAATGATGCAAGAGCACATATGATGGAAGTAAGTGACTTAGACTTACTAGCAGAAATTGTAAAAAATGCTTATAAAGTATCCTACATATTAAAACAAAAAGGAATGACGAAAAAAGTAAAAGAACAAGACTTAAATGGAAAAAAAGATGACTACTTATTTGGTTCTACTGCTTGTAATTGGATTCGTGAACAATTAGACAAATATCCAAAAGCAGATATTGATGACTTATTAGAATTACATCCAGAAATTTTACCACTCCTCGTTTCTGTATTTAAAGAAACAAGATATCATAAAGACGCTGTAATAAAAAAACAAGAACTAGATGATACGAAATTAATAGAAAAAACCGCTTCTATGTTAGAACGTATTGATAATAATATTGGAGTTTATAAGGAAGCCTAAATGGGAAAAATTATTATCAAAGATCAAGTGATTTTGCTGGTATTCTAGCCAAATACAATCTGTTTTTAGACGATAAATTATTAGGATCTAGTAAAAATGTCAAAGACTTTTTATGGGAATTCTTTTTAAGAATATTTGGAGTGATTATCGTTTGCTTACTTCCAGAAAAATCAAATATATATCAACCAGTCACAAAAACAGATAACGTAAATGATCGATATGAAGCTTTAGAACGTTTAGCAAAACTAAGAGATAGTGGATCCATAACCCAAAAAGAATTTCAAACCGAAAAAGAAAAACTATTACAAAATGACAAATTGATATTGTCATTTTTTATATTTAGTCGAAAATGAATAACCAAAATAAAATAAAGTGTCGGGTTTATCAAGACTTGTGTTACAATATATATAGGAGTGATAATTATGCAAAATTATTATATTGATCTTGGTTCATCAACAATAAAAGTTTATGGTTATAAAAATGAATTAAAACTGATAGAAGAACATTCTATTTATTTTAAAAATGACTTTGATGCTGAAGAAGGTATTAGCGAATGTAATTTAAAAGAGTTATGTGATTACTTTGAAGAAATTCAGAAGAAATATGATTTAAAATACTACAATACTAATATTTTTGTTACAGGTATTTTTAGAAATTTAATACAAGAAAGAAAACAAGGTTTAATGAAATTATTTAATGATAAATTTGACTTACATTTTAATATTATAAGTCATGGCATTGAAAACTATTACTTAGCAAAAGCTATGGAAAATGACTATAATAATAAAAAAGTTTTAATAATTAATATGGGTGGTAAAACTACTGAACTAGTAACTTTTGTAGGAAATAAAATAACTGATACAAAGAATCTAACGATTGGTGTAGCAGATTTATTAAACAACTTTGATAAGGTTAATGAAAAATATAGTGGTAATTCAGTTGAAGAAATGGAAAAATTTGTTGCTGATAGATTATCTGATATTATATTAGATAAAGATTATGATTGTTCAATATTTACAGGTGGAGAAGAAAGATTTGAATTACTAACAGGATTTAATTTAGTTGATAACACTTTATTTAATGATAACGTACATAAATATATGTTAAGTTTAGAAGATTATATCAAGGGTACTGAAAAAGTATTTAATGAAATTTCACTTGAAGAATTATATGCTTTAATGCCAAATAATCCAAAATGGATGGATGGTGCTAGAAGTGGTGCGATTATACCTTTAGTATTATTTAAACTTGCAAATGTAAAATGGATTATTCCATCTGATTTGAATTTAATAAATGGAGTCATTAATGATTTAAATTAAAAATTATCTAGGGGGAAAATATGATAAAGAATGTAATATCAGTAATAGATGGTGAAGCTGGTAGTTGTGGTAAAGCGAAAGTAATTGGTGAAATAGCAACCAACAAATCTATAAAATTGGGAGCATCAGTAACCAATTGCATGCCAAATGCAGGACATACGTTTGTAGATGAAAAAGGTAATGCTACTATTTTTAGAAATATACCTGTATCATCAGTAAACCCAACTACTGAATTATTTATTGGACCTGGTTCTGCCATTGATATGGAAGTATTTATAGAAGAATATAAACAAGCAAGCAAATATCTAGGAGATAGAAAAATTTATGTTCATGAAATGGTTCCTTTAATTGATGAAAGACACAAACAATATGAAAGAGAACATATAAAAAGTGGTTCAACATTTAAAGGGTGTGGAGCAGTTACCCAAGAAAAAGTAATGAGAGATAAAAAGCTACAATTCTTTAAAACTTTTAAAAATGCAGTAGTATGTTCTAATTATGAGTGGCTTGAAAGATTATATGAACACTTAGATAATCCTTCAGAATACGTAATATTAGAAGGTGCACAGGGGTGTGATTTAAGTTTAAATCATAGTGGTAATTATCCTTATGTTACAAGTCGAAATGTTTCTACAGCGCAATTGCTTGCCTATTCAGGAATATCATCTGAAAGACTATTACAAACGATTATGGTTATCAGACCCTTTCCAATAAGAATTAGTAATGTAACGAAATCTGGAGAATTTATCTATACAGGTGATTATGGTAAAGGTGATGAATTAACTTGGACACAAATTAATCTAGCTGCAATGTATGGTGGATATCCTTGTCGTGAAGCTGTTGATTGTTATCATAATTATTTAAATCCTAAAATATTAAAAAAGATAATAAGTCATTGTCCAGAAATTTATTTAAAACAAGTATTTGGGGAAAATTATAAATCTCAAAAAATTGAATCAATTAGTTTACTTCAAGCATTAGAATTAGAAAGATTGATGTATAAATCTAAAGGACTATCAGAATATGAAACAAGATTGATTGAAATTGCAATGATAAATGGTGATTTGGGATTAAATACGATATTTGATCAATCTGAGCAAACTACTGTAACTAAAATGGAAAGAAGAGTATTTGATTTAGATATTTCAAAGTTGAAAATAAATTGTCGTATTAATAATCCATCTAGTTTATATTTAAACTTTTTTCAACATTTAAGATTAGATTATCAAGGCGAAAAAGGAAATTTTGAAGATTATTATTTCAATAGATATTTAAGAGAATATTTTACTTGGTTAGAAAGTGAAACAAATACGCCTATTTCTGCTTTAGGTACTGGTGCTAGAAATGGAGAACGAATTTTAAAGAAAACCTTAATTAAGGATATACAAAAAAGATGAGAATGTAAATAAAGTTTTACACTAAAGCATTCCATAGTTATCATTTTTCCAATACAGAGTATACATTATCAATAGAGATTAAGTAACAATATTGATTCAAGCAAAAAATACCAAACGCTGTCTGGCATTTTTAATTTTCAATATAATTTCAAGATTATTACTCTATATACCTTAGTAAAAAAACTCTTACCTCCAGCAACCCAGTTACAGAGCTTTCAAAAGTGATCAAAAAATCACTTTTTTTCTTATATATGTTATAAAAAAATAGGAATTTTAAGAAAATAATGTTATAATGATATAGTCAGGAGGATCAAAAATGGAACGAGCACTAATCAAAAGCAGTTATGAAGCTTTTCTAGATAAAATAAACACATTAGGGAGGTTACTTTGACCCCGAAACAAAAAAACAAAAAATAAAACAACTAGAACAAATCATGTTAGAACCAAACTTCTGGGATGACAAAAAACAAAGTGAAACGATAATCAACGAATTAAACGCATTAAAAGAAACAATCAATAACTTAGAAACCCTAGAAGAAGAAATCAAAACCAACTTAGAAATGTGTGACTTATTAGACAGTGAACTAGAAACAGAATTAGTAAATCAAATACAAAAAATTGAAACCCAACTAAACGAATTAGAAATTGAAACACTATTTAAAGGACCATACGACAGTGGAAATGCAATCGTAGAAATTCATAGCGGAGCAGGAGGAACAGAAGCCTGCGACTGGGCAATGATGCTATTTCGAATGTATACAAGATGGTGTGACAAAAAACACTTTTCTTACGAAACCATTTATGAACAACCAGGAGAAGAAGCCGGAATCAAAAGCATTTCCTTCTTAGTAAAAGGAATGCATGCATTCGGATACTTAAAAAACGAACGAGGTGTTCATAGACTCGTACGTCTTTCCCCATTTGACTCAAATGCCAGAAGACATACCTCCTTCGCATCATTAGAAGTAACACCATTATTAGAACAAAAAAACATCGATATAGAAATCAAAGACACAGACATTCGTATTGATGTTTATCGCAGTAGTGGAAACGGAGGACAAGGAGTAAACACAACCGACAGCGCCGTTCGAATTACCCATTTTCCTAGTAAAATCGTAGTAACTTGCCAAAACGAAAGAAGTCAAATACAAAACAAAGAAAAAGCAATGCAGATACTAAAAAACAAACTATTTCAACTAGAACAAGAAAAAAGAGAACAAGAACTAAAAAACCTAAAAGGAGAACAAATGGATATCAACTTTGGATCTCAAATCAGAAGTTATGTCATGCATCCTTACTCCATGGTAAAAGACCATCGAACAAACGTAGAAACCAGTAACGTTTCCAAAGTACTAGATGGAGACTTAGATCTATTTATGAAAGAAAATTTAAAGAGGTGTTAATCGTGTTTTTCAAAAATAAACAAAAAACAATCGATCCAAATATTATAAAACTAATTTATAAAAAAGATAAAATTACAAGATATGCGAGCTTCTTTACAGGACTCTTTCTAGTCGCTTTAGCATTCAATGTTTTCTTACTACCAAGTGAAGTTGTATATGGAGTGAGTGGAATCGCAGTCATTTTAAACAAACTATGTCAATTAGATCCTTCAATGGTAATCATGATTGGTTCCATTTTACTACTATTCTTAAGCTTTGCCACATTAGGAAAAGCCAAAACAGCAAACACAGTAGTAGGTTCATTACTATATCCTGTATTTGTCAAACTAACAGAACCACTTGCAGCAATGATAGACCTAGGAAGTACAGAACCCGTTGTCATTGCCTTATTTGGTTCTGTAGTAAGTGGATTTGGACTAGGAATGATTTTTAAAGCTGGATTTACAACCGGAGGAACTGATATACTAAACCAAATCGTATCAAAATACTGTAAAATGTCGATTGGAAACGCCATGATATTTACAGATGGATTAATCGTACTTGCCTGTATTCCAATATTTGGATTTCAACAATTTATATATTCCGTATTATCCATTTATCTAATCAGTATCATGACAGACAAAGTAATATTAGGAATTAGCCAATCAAAAGCATTTTATATCATTACCGAACATGAAACAGACATGAAAAAATTTATTTTAGAATATCTAAGCCACGGAGTTACCATACTAGAAGGACGTGGAGGATATACAGGGGACCGTCAAAAAGTAATCATGTGTATTATACCAACAAAAGACTACTACATTGCCAAAGAAGGAATCAAAAAAATTGATGAAAACGCTTTCTTTTTAGTAACGGATGCCTACGAAGTAGCAGGTGGAGAATAAGAGGTGAAAAAAAATGGATTTAATTAGAATGAAAGATGTCAATAAAAGATACAAAAATGGAGTTGCAGCCATTTATGACCTAAACTTAAAAATCGAAAAAGGAGACTTTGTCTTTATCATTGGATCAACCGGATGTGGGAAATCAACATTAATAAAAATGTTGTATCGTGAAGAAAGACCAACTAGTGGGAAAATCATTGTTGGAGGAATTGATGTAGCCAAATTAAGAAGCCGAAAAGTTTACAAACTAAGAAGAAAACTAGGAGTTGTTTTTCAAGACTTTAAACTATTAAACCGAT
>CANAXT010000060.1 GCA_947365915.1 uncultured Mycoplasmatota bacterium | reverse complement strand
AGTGATGAATACGGAAATCCGAGCACTCAAACAAGTGGAGAATATAAAATTGATGTAGACGCTCCAACAGCGCCAACAACAATGGAATATGTATATGGAAGTTGGAGTAGATATGATAGAAGTACATGGGCAACAGAGTCAGTGTATATAGCGAATACTCAATCTAATCCAGGCCCAACGGGAGCAACAGATACAACAAGTGGAATAGCAAAATATCAAATATCAACAAATAATAGTACATGGGTAGATTATAGTTATAGTGGAACAGGAATCTACTTGTTAGATACAAATGGAACGCATACAAGATACTTTAGAGCAGTAGATGAAGCAGGAAATGTAAGTAGTTCAATATCAAGAGCAGCGAAAGTGGATAAGAGCAAACCAACATTTACAGTAAAAAGCGATTCAAGTGTAACAGTAAATAAAGGAGCAAGTAATGCAATACAGAGTACATACTTTAATACACCAACATGGAGTGTGAGTGGAACAGGAACAGTAAGTTGTACAGCGACAAATACAAGTAGTCTATCAGTAGGAACACACACGGTAACATGTACAGCAACAGGAGTAAATGGATTAACAGCGAGTGCAAGTAAAACAATAATAATAAAAGCGCCAAATGTGGATACAACAGGAGCCAATAAACCAACATTATCGAATGGATTAGTACCGATAAAATGGAATGGAAGTAGCTGGATAAAAGCAGATAGCGAAAATAAAAGTGGAAGTAATCAATGGTATGACTATAATAGTCAGATGTGGGCAAATGCAGCAAGTGTAACAAGTAGTTACCGAAGTGTATCAGTAGGAACAACAATACCAGAGAGTGCAATAAATGCGTACTTTGTATGGGTCCCTCGATATGAATATCAATATACCAATTTAAGTACAAGTTATGCAGGAGGAACAAAAAAACAGCCTGGGGAAATCAAAGTGAATTTCATAGCAACTTCAAAAACAAGTCCAAGTAGTAACTATAAAATTCACCCAGCCTTTAACTTTGGAGGAACACAACTAGCAGGAATCTGGGTAGGAAAATTTGAGACAACAGGAGATGGAACAACACCAACAATAAAACCAAATGTAAATTCACTAGGAAGTCAAAATGTAAGTACACAGTTTGCAACAGCGCAGAAGTTTAGTGCATCAGGAAATAGTTACGGAATAAGTACAAGTGCAGATGCGCATATGATGAAGAATAGTGAATGGGGAGCAGTAGTCTATTTAAGTCAAAGTAAATATGGAAAATATGGAAATAGTAGTTATAGTGGAGAAGAAAAGCAAGTATATATCAATAATAATAGTAACTGTGTAACAGGATGTAGCGCAGGAGCGCCAAGTACAGGAGAAACAAGTTCATGTACAAATGCATATAATGTAAGTCCAGGAGGAACAGGAGCTTCAACAGCAGGAACAATATATGGAGTATATGACATGAGTGGAGGAGCGTGGGAATATGTAATGGGAGTATATAATAATACAGTAGGCTCATCAGGATTTAGTAGTTTCCCAAATAGTAAGTATTATGACAATTATACAACAACAGATGCAACAACAGCATGTAACAGTGGAATATGTTACGGACACGCACTAAGTGAGACGAGCGGATGGTATTCCGATTACGCTGGCTTCGTCATTTCGAGTTACCCGTGGTTCATGCGTGGCGGGGGCTATAACGAGACGACGTATACAGGAGTGTTCTACTTCAACCTCACACGTCACGCTGGTCGTGCGAGCAGCGATGTCTCTTTTCGAGTAGTAATGCCCGGTTAATACTAGGTCATTGAAATTTTAAACCAGATGGAAAAAGAGCTTATTCGGTTTTATTTCTGAATAGCTCTTTTTATTTCATTATTTTTTTCATAGTTTCTAATCCACTTTTTTCTAATCTAGAAATTTGGGCTTGAGAGATACCAATTTCATTTGCAAGTTCCATTTGTGTTTTTCCAAACAAATATCGTTCTTCAATAATGTATCGTTCTTTTTCTCTTAGTTTTTCTAAGGCATCTTTTAATGAAACTTGGAGGTCAATAGTAAAATCTTGATTGCTTTTGTCTTCTAATTGATCTGCTAAAAAGATTGTATCGCCTCCATCATTATAAATTGGTTCAAACATGCTAATGGTTTCTTTCATAGATTCTAAAGCATTTCCAACTTCAAATTCTGTTAGATTCATTTTTTTTGCGATTTCTTTTAAGCTTGGTTCTTTTCCATATTCATTGGTTAGTTCTTCTTTAATTCTATTGGCTTTATATGCTGTATCTTTGATGCTTCTAGCAATTCTAATACTATTGTTATCTCTTAGGTATCGTTTGATTTCACCTAGTATCATTGGTACAGCATAGGTAGAGAATCGTACTTCATGAGATAAGTCAAAGTTGTCAATTGCTTTGATTAATCCAATACAGCCTACTTGAAATAAGTCGTCCATGTTGTCCACTCGATTGTTAAATTTTTTTAAAATGGAAAGTACTAATTTTAAGTTTCCATTAATCAAATCTTCTTTTGCAAAAGGATCTCCTTCTTTTAATTTTTTTAATAATTCTATTTGTTCATCACTACTTAAAACGGTAATATTCGCAGTATTCACGCCACAAATGTCTACTTTATGACGTGCCATATTTTTCTCCTTTCTACTTCTTTATGGCATATTTTTTGTCATTTTAAACAGAAATTTTATTTTTTCGCATAAAATAGGGTAGGTGGTTTTATGCGGTTATCTGATTTGCAAAATAAAGATGTCGTAAATTTAGTGGACGGGAAAAAGGTTGGTAATATTATTGATGTATCAATTGATTTAGATGGTAGAATGGCTGAACTAATTGTTGAAAAATCTAAATTTTTTGTTTCTATGTTTTCTAATAAAAATGAAATTGGAATTAAGTGGTCACAAATTGAGAAGATTGGAGAAGATGTGATTTTAGTGAAAATAGCGCTATAAAAAAAGTTGTTTTCACAACTTATTGGTTAAGCCAATTGGCAATATCGATAATTTTAATTCCTTCGTATTGATAATCCTCGTGTTTTGTTCTAGCAATTACTATTTTGGGATATGCATCTTTGATTTGTAGTAAATGTGTTACTTCTCTTTGGAATGTTTCTTCTCTACTGATATCGTCAGATACTTGAGTATATATTTTTTTGTTTTTTTTTTGATTACAATAAAATATTTTGTTCAATATAGATTTTAAAAGATTCTAGCAATTTTGATTTTCCGCTACTATGTTTGGGGTTCCCATTACGTTAATACTGTATTTTAAGTAATGTTCTTGCTCTATTAGTTTCATTTGTATGATTTCCTAAATAGTATTATGCTATTACGCAAAATCAAAAAAAATGAAATTTTGCGTAATAGAAAAAAGTTGTTTTCACAACTTAGTATTCGATATATTGGTTAATGTCATAGACTGTTCCATTAATTTTTAAGTAAATATAATATTTTCCTTTGATTCCGATATCGTTAATATATTTGGTTACTGTGATTCCATTTTTTTGTTCTTCTTCATTGAATACATCGACACACATTGCAGTATATGGTTTTTTTGAAATGATCATGTTGTATGTTTTTTTGTCAAATAAGCTATCTAATATAATTTGTACTTTGTCTTCTTTTTTAAAGGTCCCTTTGACTACTAAACGGTCGACTTCTTTTGTGATTTCGAGATTATGTTTGTCATATATTTTTTTGTCTTCTTTATTAAATATAATGATTGGATTTTTTTTCGTTGTTTTGGTTTTTCCCATGTTTCCAATTCTTGATCCCATACCAAGTATGTATTTGTCGCTTCCATAAAGGTTCATTTTTTCGCTTCTGTAAAAGTTAGTAGGAAGTTCCATTTTTAGTATTGGTGTGTCATTTTTTAGTTCTACTAATGTACTGTTTAGGGAATCGACATTTCCTAAACCAGCTGGATTGTTGTTTACTTTTCCATCTTTAGTGGAGTGTCCACCAGATAAAATTAAGTAGTGATTTTCAGTTAAATAATCCACGTCTGAAATGTAAGGTGAGTAGAAGTCGCCTCCTAGTTTTGATCCGTATTCCCAAATTTGTTCTACAGTTTTATTTTGGTTGTCAATTCTATAAATAACTCCACGACTGTAGTTGTCATCAGCGCTTACTTTTTCTTCTGTTTTAGAACGATTGTTTCCATTATCAAATAAGAATAGGTCACCGTTTGGTAAAATCATGGCTGCGTGTTGTGCGTATTGATATTCAAAATTGTCTCCAATTGGTTTTAAGAAGTATTTTTGGGTTTCTTTACTCCAATTGGTAGGGTCTCCTAAAATCCAGTTGATTTCTTCTGTGTCATAGTTGATATTGATAACGATATCTTGGTGTCTTCCTGATAAGGTAATGGAGTTTGTTTTTTCATCATACCATACAGAGTTGTTATGGAACCAATCGTATTCTGTGGTATATAGGTTATGTCCTTCTTTGGTAGAAAGGATTTTTTTTAGGTCGATTGTTTTTACAATCTCTCCTGTTTCTCGGTCCATTTCTACAATGGTATCTTCTACGGTTCCGTCTTCAAATTGATCGGTAGAGATGAGTAAGTTTCCGTCTTTTAATTCAAATACGTCATGATGGTATCCTCCTGGTAATGTGTATTCATAGTATATTTTTCCGAGTAAGTCCATTTCTACTAGTCCTGTTGTATAGTAAGGTGGGTTAATGAGACGGTTACTACTTAATAGTAAGTGTCCGTTTTGAAGTTTTTTGACATCCCAAATAAAGTTTTCAGTAAGATAGAATCGGACATCGCCATTGATATCATAAGCTGCTGTGTAACCAATTGAAGATGGTGTGAAAAAGTATAGTTCGTTTTCTAGTTGGTTTTCGTCTTTTTCGATGTTTGTTGGTAAAACAAAGTTTTTAGGTAGTGGGTCCGTTTTGATTTTTAAGGTTGTTGTTTTATTATTGACTGTTAATAATACTTTGTTTTCCGTTCCAGCATATAATCCATAAATAGGTAAGTAGTGTTTTTTGTTTGGTGTAAATGTGTTTTTGATGGTTGTTTTTTCACTTTTTCCTACTACAGTAATGGTTGGTGTGGTTAAGTCTTTTGTTTCAAAAATGATGAGTGCGGAAAGGGGAGATAATCCATATGGATTTACAATTATTTTTGGATTTTCTACGGTATATTCGTTTGTGTTATTGATGAATGATAGTTCTAATTTGTTTTGGGTTACTAAAATGTCTTCTACTTTTTTTACTGGTTCTACTTTATCAACGAGACGATATATTAAAATAGAACAGGTACAAGCGATTATGATAAGCGCTATTAATTTGTATGTTGTTTTCATAATTCCTCCTAAATTAATCTTATTTCTTGTTCTGTAAAAAATGGTTTCTTTTTATTAATATGGTCATAAAATAAAATTCCATCCAAGTGATCGATTTCGTGTTGAAAGGCTAAAGCGAGGTCTTCTCTGGCACGAACTTTTATTTTATTACCATCTTCATCGAATCCTTCTACGGTTACTCTAGCATGTCTAGCAACGTGACCTTCCACTTCACGATTGACACTTAAACATCCTTCTCCTGCTTCGGCTGCGATCATTTCACTAGAATAGCTGACGATTTTTGGGTTGATAAAGACGTAGTTTTCAAAGATTCCATCTTCTACTTCATAGACAATCACAATGATTCGTTTATTGATTCCAAGCTGTGGATAGGCCAAACCCATTCCTGGTCGTAAATGATATTTTTTTTCATATTCTTCTATTTGACTATATGTTAAATGATCAATCATTTGTTGAATTCGTTTTTTGTCTTCTTTTGTGATAGGAAATATGACTTCTTCACTAGGTATCCTTAAGTGTGGATCTTTTTCATCTAATATTTTTAATTTTTTAAACATAAAATCAACTCCGCTTACTATTTTATCACATTATAGGAATAATTCATAGAAAAAAGGAAGAATGGTCTTCCTTTGATTCGATTAGTTATTGAAAGCACGAGCTCCGATGACAATTACGAGTAAAATGAATAGGACTAAGATAATGGCAGCTCCATAACCAGCTCCGCCATATCCGTAACCACCACCGTATGATGGATAGCCGCTTGATCCGCAACAACAATTGTTTCCATATCCGCTATATCCGCCATAGTAATACATTATAATCCCTCCCATCTAATCTAATATATTGTATTAAAGTTTCAAAATAATGTTTATGAAATTTACCTATTTTTTTTAATTTTGATTGTGAGATATTGAAATATATGTTATGATTAATTATAGAAAAGTAGGTGATAATGTGATCAAACAGTTGAGACGTAATTTACGTGATCTAGATAAACCATTACTTTTTATCACTGTGGTTTTCTTTCTGTTTGGGTTATTAAATATTGTCACTGCATCTAGCAGGGAAGCGGTTGTTCGGTATGATGCTTCTATGTATTATTATTTCTTTCAGCAGTTAAAGATGTTAGCGATTGGTTTTGTTATTTTTTTAGTCATTATTAATGTTGATACAAAGAAGTATCCGTTTTGGGCTTTTTGGGCGTTTTTAGGGGTTTTGGGAGTTTTATTATACTTGTTATTTTCGGGTGTGGAACATAAGGGAGCGAAGAACTGGGTTCGTATATTTGGTTTTTCGTTTCAACCGAGTGAGTTTGCGAAGCCTGTTATTATTGTTTGTTTGTCGTTTTTGTTTGAACGGTTTATGAGGCGACTTAAGAATAAGAAGATTCCACATTATGATATGGTGGCGATTATTTTAATTGTTGGTTTGTTGATTCCTATTATTGTTTTTTTGCAAAAGGATTTTGGAACGATGTTGATTTTATTGATGATTTTTTTCTGTTTGTTTTTTGCAAGTCCGATTTTGCGCTTTGAAAAGTTTAAGATTTTTGTTTTTTTGATTGGATTAGGAATTGTTGGCTGTTCTTTGATGATGATGGTAAAGGGATATATTTTATCGGAGGCTCAAATGGCACGTTTTGATTTTTTTAATCCATGTGCTCGTTATGAGAGTGGTGGTTATCAGGTTTGTAATGGTTTTATTGCGTTTAATGATGGTGGTGCTTTTGGGTTAGGTATTGGAAAAAGTAAACAGAAGTATTCTTATATTCCAGAACCTCATACGGATAGTGTGTTTGCGATTATTGGTGAGGAATGGGGATTTTTGAAGAGTTCTTTGATTTTTCTTGTTTATTTGATTATTTTAAAACGTATTTTGGATTTGTCAGCGAAGGCAAATACACCGCATGGAAAGTATATTTGTTTGGGGGTTGCGACTTATATTTTCGCGCATGTTCTGATTAATTTGGGAGGTTTATTTGGTGTAATTCCGTTAACAGGAGTTCCGCTTCCATTTTTGTCTTATGGTGGAAGTTTTGCGATTTCGTTAATTGCGTCTCTTAGTATTGTGCAACGGATACATATTGAGACAAAAAATCAGAAAATTAGTATAGGAGGTAGAATATGAAAAAGAATGGGTTTACGTTAGCTGAGTTATTGGGGGTCATAGTTATTTTAGCGCTCCTAATGTTGCTTGTTTTTCCATCTATTATTAATCAGTTAAAGGAAGGTGAAAGGCAGATTTCGTCGGCTGTTGAGAGTCTTATTTTCAATGGGGCTGAAAGTTATATAGCGGATCATGAAGATCTTTATCCTGTTATTGATACTACTTATTGTTTGACTTTGAAAACATTAGTGGATTCTAATGATTTGAAGGAGGGTTTGCTGATTGATTCGAAAGGAAAAGGTTTGAATTTGAATCAAAAGGTGGAAGTGAAGATCATGAATGGCAAAAAGAGCTATAGGATGAATGACAAGTGTGTAGAAGGATAGAGCTGGATTTTGGAAATTCAGTTTTTTGTTACTATATGGTTACAAAATGACAAAGTTCTACAAAAAAAAGTTATACTGTAGTTATAGTAAAAAAAGGTTTTAAATAAAGCAAATTATTTTGTGTTTTTGTTTTTTGAAACTTAAGAGAGGAAGGAAAATATGATAGTAACAAATAGTAACCTAGGGGGGGGGGACATAAGGAATAAAGCCTTTACTCTAATAGAACTTTTGGCAGTAATTATTATAATTGGGGTAATTGCATTAATTGTGTCACCTATTATTTTGAATGTAGTTAGTAAATCTAAAAAAGCAGCATTTGAGAGAAGTATTGATGGAATTATAGAAGCAGTGCGGATTGATTTATCAGATGATGATTTTTTGGTGCCTCGAGAATATTTTTATGAAGGATCTGAATTAACGTTATTAACGGTTTCCGATAAAAAACGGGATGAGATTGTAAAAATAAGCGGAAGAATAGATGGAAATGGATTTATATATGTAGATGGAGATGGAAACATAATCATCAATAATATTTGTAATAAAGAATATTGTGCGAATGGAAAAGAAGAGAATGTAGAGATTACTAAAAATCCTACAGGAGAAGTACCAGATTTAAATAAAGAAGATCCAGTGATTACATTAAATGGGGATTCTATGATTTATGTAGAATTGAATGGAAGTTATAAAGAATTAGGAGCAGTAGCAAGAACAAAAGGTGGAGATACTTTAGAGTATAAAACTGAAATAAAAAAGAACAATGAAGTGTTAGAAAGTGTTGACACTAGTATAGAGGGGACCTATGTAATTACTTATCGTACCAGTAATAATGATAAAACGGTATCCGTTGAAAGAGAAGTAGCTGTACTGA
>CANAXT010000059.1 GCA_947365915.1 uncultured Mycoplasmatota bacterium | reverse complement strand
GTTTGGAGTTTCACCAAACTATATATTAAGCACCGAACTGGCGCACCCTTATAAATAAAAAAGGCAGCTTTTCTGCCTCCTTCCAGTTTTTTTTAAATCATGTTTTTTCTTCTTATTAAGGCATAACCAATTCCAATTATTAAAATTGTTCCTCCAACAAATATATATGGAAGATAACTTGTTTTTTTCTCATTTTTTTCTTCTGGTTTTGAAATATTACTATTATTTTCTTCTTGATCAGGAATTTCAGATTTATAAGCAATAATATATCTGCCTAAGCCATTGTCTTCAAAAACGACTTCGTTATTTCCACTTGTTTTTGATTCTAATTTTACTACGCTTCCATCTTTTCTAACAACATAGATGGCGTCAAATTTTTTATTTGGGTTTAGTTTTATTGTTTGCTCAATTGCTTCATTTGATAAGTCAATTTCTATATTATCTTTTGCTTTTAATGATAATTCATAAATTTCGCTGTCTTCACCATAACGATTTTTTTGAGCATCACTTAAATTTAATTTTTTATAATCTAAATTGGCTCCTTGATATTTTGACAAAATAGAATTTGGGATTTTAACGGTTACATTTTCATTGATAAAGTTTTGATATGTTTCTTCTATATTTTCTGAAGGATTAGGATTTACAGCATTTCCTTGATTTATAGTATTTCCTGAATTTATGGAACTTCCTTGATTTGAATTATTTGGATTTTGATTTGGTTTTTCGATTGGTTTCGTATTCGGTTTCGTCGTGTTTCCTGTATTATTATTCGGTTTATTAGTTTCCTTTTTTTGAATCCAATCTACATAAGCTGTTGCATATCCTTTGTTCCCTGCTCTATCCACAAATTCAAATGTGAATTCGGCGTTTTCATAAAAGGTATAAGTTGTTCTACCATTTCCTAAAATGGTAATTGGTTCATTAGCTTTTAAAGTCGCTACTACAGGTCCTTCTGTTGGTTCTTTTATATTGTATTCAATGGTTGCTATAGGTGCTTCTCTATCGATCCAATCTACGGTTGCGGTTGCTGTTCCTTTGTTTCCTACTTTGTCTACAAATTCAAAGGTAAATTTTCCATTTTTTGTAAATGTATATGTTTTTTGGTTGCTGTTATTTGTAATGGTTACTTCTTCACTTGGTTTTAAGGTTGCTACTACATTTTTATTTGTCCATGTTTGGGGACTATATGAAAATTCGGCTGTTGGGGCTTCTTTATCAATCCAATCTACGGTTACAGGAATGATGCCATCCATTCCATTTTGATCCTTATATTGAAATTCAAATGTTCCATTTTCCTCAAATGTGTATTCATTGTTTGCATTGTTATTAAAAATTCTATACCCAGTTTCCAATTCCAACGTAGCTTTCACGGGTTGATTCGTTGGTTTTGTTGTCGAATATTTGATTTCATATTGTGGCAATTTTGCAATCCAGTTTACTGATGCAGTCGCTGTACCTGCATTACCTACTCTATCTACAAATTCGAAAGTGAATGAACCATTGTCATAAAATGTGTAGGTATCTTTTCCTCCATTATTTGTAACGGTTACTTCTTCACTTGGTTTTAAGGTCGCCACAACTGCACTGTCGGTTAAGTTAGTAGTGTTAAATTCAAACTCTGCTGTTGGGTGCTCTGTATCAATCCAATCTACTGAAATCGTTTTTGTACCAATATTTCCTAGATCATCTACAAATTTGAGTTCAAAAGATCCATTTTCTAAGAAGGTAATTGTTTTACTTTTATCAATTGGATTTTCTACGATTTGAACATCTTCTGATAGTATTGTTACATTCTTATCAAATGAAAGTGTAGCTACTACATTTTCATTTGTTGGCTCAGTAGTGCTGAATTGTACTTCCGCTTTTGGGGGCGTTTTATCAATCCAATCTACTGTTGCGGTTGCTGTTCCTTTGTTTCCTGCTTTATCTACAAATTCAAAGGTAAATGAACCATTCTCAGTAAATGTATGAGAGGTTTTGCCTCCATTGTTTGTTACAGTAATAGTTCTTGTTTCATTAATTAATTCAGCAACTACATTTTTGTTTGTTTTTTGGGTTATATTGTAGTTTACTTCTGCTCTTGGATTCATTTCTGCTGTTGTATCTTCGTATAAGGTAATTTCTGCAATTGATAAACTATTATAGTATCCTGAACCATGCACTGTTTTGCAATCAAATTTTACATATTTTGCCTGTAAAATTTCATCAAGAATCACTTGTTGAGCTGCTTCATTTCCTTTTGCAAATGTTTTATGCCCTGCTAGTGTCCATTCCTTTCCGTCCATGCTGACATAAATGTCCACATCTCTGGCATATCCATATTTTTCTCCACCAAATGAAGTATTTTTGTCATGGGTATAATCTAGTGCAGATATAAATCTTGGCTCTGCCAATTCGATAATTACATAAGCTGGAATATAATTAGATCCTAATTGTCCATGTTTTGAGCGCCAATAACTGTTAAAGTTTCCATCTACAATATTATTTTTATTTCCTTCTTGAGTCGCTGATACTTCTGGAACGCTTAATAATTTGTTTGGGATATACCTTTTATTTGCTTCAGAACTGTTATTGGTAAATGTGTATGTTGCTATGTTACTGGCTAGTTTTGTTCCAGAAGCATGTAATCTTACATAAACTTTTTTGTTTCCATTAAAAATAGGATTTGTATTCGCAAATGAATTCCATTCTCCATTTGGGTCTAGGGTCCATTCCATATCAGCTGTGGTTCCAAACATACGATCTTCAAAATCGTTAATTGAAATGGAACTAGTTGGGAATACTCCCTTTGTAATGTCAATTGTATATATATTATTGTCAGTCATTGGCAATCCAGTGATATGAATTTTAATATCATTATTGATATCAATACTATCAATTTCTTCTTGTGTTAATTGTACGGAATGTTCATAAGACTCTTTCCAAGTTTTTTTGCCATCTAAACTATAAGACCATGTCACTTGTGCGCTTTGTAATTGTTTTGATAATACAATTTTACCAGCGTTGGCTCCATCAAAGGAAAAGGTAGCTACTTTTGTATCAACCACGCCTAAAATGGCATTGGCAATCACTGGGACTTCTTTGTGGTAGATTGTATTGGCGCTTGTTGCTTTAGTTGCTTTTTTTAATGTTTTTTCTTGTAACATCATCAAACTACTGCGATATTCTGCAGAAGTGATTTTTGTTCCGATTCTTCTTGTTAAATCGTACATTGGTAGTGGATGATAGGTATAAATTTCACTAATTTCGGTAGCTAATTCTATTAAGTCTTCTTCTGTTTTTGTACTGTCAGTAATATATAAATTTACTAGTCCAATCCATGCATCTAAATTAATACTTTCTTCTTTTAGGGCATCACGATAGATTTGTTCAAGTTTTTTTCTATCATCTTTATGAACCATGGCAAATGGTGGAAAGAATACCTGAAGCATTTCGTACAATGTTTCATAATAGTTCTTCTATTTATACTTTAGATGATACGACATTTAAAGATATACATACTGGTTTTTCAGAAGTTGTTTCTGAAGTTGGTGTTGATACTGAAAGTGAGGAATTTCTTGAAAATGTTTATGATAGGATTCAACAATTAGCAAATGAAGGTAAAATTAAGTTATATATATATCCAAATAAGCCTAAGGAAATACCACAAGATAGTTCTGATTTAATTGATAAACAAATAAGGCAACATCAAAGAAATCATAGTCCTATTACTAAAAAGTCTTTTGAAAGAGTTGTATTATTACATCCTTATTTTAATAGATAAGGTGAATCAAAAAATAATTGAATTAAATTTAAATATAGAACCATATAAAAAGGAAGATTTGATAGGCTTATTTTCCAATGCAGTAATTCTGCAAGCAGTTGATCCAGATAGAGAGCAATATTTAAAATCTATTGTGATTTCTATTTCAAGTCTTTATCCTGAATTATTACCTAGTTTAAATGAAAAGTTATCATTTTTAGATAAAACAAAGGAAGAAAAAATTTTATATTTGGTAGATGAATTATCTAGTAAATTTCAAGATATACCTATAAAATTAATACAACAGGTAAAAGAAACATATTCTACTGATGAAATGCACCCTATAGGGTAGACACACAAAAAAAGACTATTTTTAGTAATTATGATAGAATACACTTTCGAAAGGAGGTGTTTTTCTATGGCTTCAAAAGGACAAAAACAGAATAAATATGATCAAATGATTAAAGAAGAAGTATTATCAAAGTATTTGAATGGTGTGTCTAGTTGGTATCTTGAACGTGAGTATGGTATTCCCCACAAAACTATACAAAATTGGGGAAGAATGGATAGAATTTTATAATACAACAAGAATTAAAGGAAAGAAAATTAATAAGAAGAAAGGATACAAGAAAAATGATAAATAATGATGAAATAATATATAAATTAGAAGCAGTAATTGAATATCTAAAAAATAATGGTGGATATGATTATAAATTATATAATAGATTATGCCCAGGTATGGGTGAACCAGATGAAAACATTATTGAATATGCAGAAGATGTTCTTTATATGATTAATTTAATAATTAGTAACAAATAAAGACAAGCTTTATTTGAATAACTATTATAATTACATAATAAAAAATCAAGGGTCTAGATGAACTCACTTCGTTCGCCCTTGATTTTTTCAATTAGTCTTTTTATTTGATGTCTCCTAATTGGGGTTCACATCATGATACTCGTCCTTTTTCACAAATAGGAAAAGAAATAGTTGAACTTTTCAGAATCATAATGTTTATGGAATCAATCATTGATGTTCCAGTGAATCAAGAAGTATTAGAGCAATCGATTTTACTAATTGGTCCTATGGAAAGAGAAAAATCAATTATTTCTAAAAAATTAGTGAAACGACTAATATGCCTATTCTTTCTTTAGATGATAGGCAAAAAAGTCCTTTTGATTTTGTAGAAAGAACCTGTAATTATGAATTGGCAACTGATGTAATAATTGCTAAAAATATGACATTAGATGACATAACGAATGCAATTGTTAAACGAATTTCAAATAAAAGTATTCATCATCCATAGCATTTTAGAACAAATTTGCCTTTATATATCAAAAAAGTAATGATCTTTTGGTAAAATGTTTAGCGAGTTATGAAATTTTTTAAAAAACCAAAAAGTTTTATAACTACATTGTATCAATTGCTATATGTGTTATGATGTTTTTCTCGATTATAGCAGCTATATATCTTCAAAAAGTAGGAATATATCTAAAATTTAAAAGATGATAAGAGCTTTCATTCCCACTCAATATCATCTTTTTCTATTATTTTGAAGTAGCTTAAAATCATCTTTTATAAAATACCATGCTTATGTAATTCTTTCTCATATTTGGCTAATATATTTTTTATTTGATTTTTATCCATCTGATCTAATTTTGACTGGTGGCTTAATCCTAAATGCTTATTATTCCATAAAGGTACACTTCTATCTATTAAGCTCATGGAATAAATCCTACAATCATAAGATAATTCTTCTGCAGTATATTTTTCTCCAATAAAGCCTACAGACTCATATAAATTTATTGCATTTTTATTTTCAAGATAATCTGTATATAATCTTAAATATTTAAATTTATTTGATTTTGCCAAATCAATTGTGGCTTTTAGTAACTCATTTCCTATTCCTTTATTGCGAAAGTCTTTTAAAATGCCATACCAACCAATCCAAGCACTATCGATATCAAAATTGTAATAATATATACCAGTTATACCAATATAATTACCATCAACTTGGGCTAAGTAATATTTAATATGGTCATCTATATAAGTTAGTCCTGTAGTTTTCATAAATAACTCTCTATCTAAAGATGCTAAAATATTTAAAGTGCCATCTTCATCTGGAAATATACTATTTTGTATTTTAATGGCCTCTTTATAATTATTTTTATCTACTAAAATTAGTTTCATAACATTTCAACTCCTAAAAATATATATTATAAAATTGTTATTTTCATACTTAATATGAATAATAACAATTCAACAATATAAATGGTAAAAATCTATATAGTTTTACACTTATTGTCATATCTAACTACCTTTATATTTTAATACATGGCATCAAAAAAATATCCCTCACTCGTTAGATAGATTATATGATAATTACTAGGAAAAATCAATAGTTATCGAATAGATATTTACTTTAATTTTGGGCTTAGGTAAATCAAAGAAGTTAATCATAATTGTAAAACCTTTATTTCTATAGCTTTTCTTTTGACTTCTTCTATTTAACCATTTTATCAGTAATACCATAACTATATAGTGATATTTTGCAATCATATCAATATTATCTGTTATTCCATAATAGTTAAAATGTCCAATTAATTTCTTTTTCACTGTTGCCATAATTTCCTTTAATGGTTTGTTTCTATTTTCTTTTATCCAAGCTTTAAATTCTCGTACTTTCTGTTTGAATTTCTTCTTTGAGGTTTTTCTTTTCACATGAAATCTTTTTCCATCACTACTTTTACTACAGTAATGAGTAAAGCCTAAAAAGTCAAAAGTATCTGGTTTGTTCTTCCCTTTTTTCTTACAATTTTCGCTTGCATATCTACCAAATTCAATTAGTCTTGTTTTACCTGCAGCAAATTCTAACCCCAAGTCTTTCAACCTCTTTTTCAATAGTTTATATGTCTTTTCTGCTTCATCTTTATGTTGAAAACAGAGTATCATGTCGTCAGCATAATTGATTATCTCGATATATCCTCTTGATATTTTCTTGATTTCTTCTACATAGAGAATAATTCCATAGTACATTACTATATTTGCAAGTACTGGACTTAATATTGATCCTTGAGGCGTTCCATATTTACTTGTAATATATTTACCTTTTTCCATAATACCTACCTTTAGAAATCTCTTGATGAGTCTTAACAAATTGCTATCTTTAATATGCATTTCTAAAACTTTCATAATTAATTCATGATTAATATTATCAAAATATCCTTTAATATCTGCATCAATAATATAATTTGTATATCTTTTTTCTATACAGACATTTAAATATTTTAGACATTCATGACAACTTTTATTAGGTCTAAACCCAAGCATATTATTTGTGAATTTTGGTTCAAAGATTGCTTCAACTAACTTTTTGACTGCTAGTTGTACTATCTTATCTTCAAAGTTGGCGATTGCAAGTTCTCGAAGTTTCCCATTTGCTCTAGGAATACTAACCTTTCTGGCTGGACTAGGTCGATAAGACTTCGTTTTAAGTTTATCTACTAAGATGTTTAGATTTTCGTCTAAATTCATTAAATACATATCTTTCGTAACCTTATCTAGTCCTGTTGCTTTATTTCCATCTAATTCATCAAAACATTCTTTCAGTAATTCGTAGTTGATTAAATGATAAATTGAGGTAAAAACTTCTTGTGGTTTTTCTATTGCTATTTGATTTATTCTTGTTATTTTAGTTGACATTATTTATCCCTCCTTGCATAGCGATAATGTTTCTTTTAACAAGAACTATATTATGTATATCCCTTCCTTACTCTGTATTTATTGATACAGTATCATCAGTACTATGGATACATCTGACTGGCTATCACTCTTTTGACATTCTCCCGTTTGTAGTTGTTTGTCATACTCACATTCATTTGTTTTACCGATTGGCTCATTGCCCACTTTCGGATTAGAGAAGTGATAGTCTCTCCCCAGTTGATATAATAGTCACTGTGTAAAACATGATTAGGTCTCAGACCCCATAGAAATCCAATTATTCTTGCCATAGCGAATAACTAAATATTGACTTTCGTTCAATACAAAACGTCGTCTTTCTAGTTTCTCTTATTATTTCGGGGCTCAATACTAACCCTATTTCCTTGTTATCTTACACTTAAACTAACTGTTACCAGTTTCGTTCCAAAGACTCACTACTAGTTGTTGGCTAGACTTTACTAGGTAGGATTTCCACCTACTAGACTATTAACCCTTTTCTGGGCGCACATACTGATAATCTGTAACACTACCATTTTGATACGTAACCTTATTCACAGTACCATCCAAATTATAAACATAACTAGCTTCATTTTCTACTTCTATTAACCTACCAGCTTTGTTATACTTCTTCACAGTCTTATTCTGTTTTGGATCCGTTGTTTCTTCTTTATAACCATTATATACAAACGTAGTTACTAAACCATCCTCTGTTTTCTTCGTAACTCGGTTCAAGCTATCATACTCACGAACAATCGAATGATCACCTTTAACAATCTTTAATAAATTGTCATTTCCATCATATTGATAAATAATATCATTTTCTTTGATCAAACGATCAAACACATCATAAGTATACAAAATCACATTCCCATTACGATCTGTTTTTTTCTTTAACGTTCCATTCGTATTATAGACTTTCGTTTCTACCTGACCTAATGAATCCTTTTCCGTTAACTCATGATTCATCTTATCATACGTATAAATCGTTTTCTTCCCATTTCCATTCAAAGAATTTTCAAAACATTTATATATAAGAAAAGCCAATCAATTGATTAGCTTTTTACTTGAAAAATCAAAATTTTCTAATATGTTAATTATCAGATTTAGTTAATCGTTTCTTTATCAAACTATCCAATCCTAATTTTTTTACTTCTGGATGAATCCAAATATCATCTGTAGCTTGTCCACCACACAATCCCCCTGTTACACACTGACCATTATGCAAAATTTCATAAAATATATTCACACCATCTAAATCATTCCAATAAAATGTATCAATATATTCTAAAAGTTCTTGCAATTCACTCTCAGTACAACTTACTAATGCCATAGGACAAGTAAGATATATAATTCCACCATAATCACCTTCAAAAATCACATATGAACCTTTTGTTTGTTTGGCTTGATCAAAAGTATCAATCGCTTGATATAATATATGATTATTATAATTACATGTTTTTCTCAAAAAACTTTCATGTTCTTCCATAACAAATTCTCCTATCATAAATATTTTAATTCATTTTATTTATGCTGTTGGTTATTCCAATAATTCTTTCCTACAGGCTTAAGGAATGTTCGAGTAGTACCATCTGCATTGTAGGAACCAAATAAATTATTTGTTTCATCATAAACTCGTCCAATCCCATCTCGCCCAATTTTCATTTGATGTTGAATTCTGTTTTTATAAAGATCTTGTGATTTCAATGCATAATCAACATAATCTTTAGCCAAAATTTCTTTCCCATGCCTATTAAAATGATCATATAAAGTTTCTGGTTTTCCCCATTTATATTCATCAATAATTTTTTTATAATCAATAACAGGTGTTATTTGTCCATTATATGGATTATTCTTATTCAAAGAAGGAGAAACTATATTATTTTG
>CANAXT010000058.1 GCA_947365915.1 uncultured Mycoplasmatota bacterium | reverse complement strand
AATTGATCTGTTTTTATTGTGTGCAAACGATATGCAGCATTTTCACATTTTTGATAATCCATCTGATTCACCTCTTTCATAGTATATGTAAAAATAGAGATTTTATAAGGTCAAACTTGTTTCTAAAGCAAGTTCAATCATACCCAAAAAAGCTTTTTGACGTTCTTCAGAAGTCGTTTCGGCTCCAGTTTCAAAATTATTAGATACAGTTAATAAGCAAGCTGCTTTTTTATGCAATTGATTGGCATTATGAAATAAAGCAAAACTTTCCATTTCTACACCAATACAATGATTTTCACGATACATTTTTCTAAAATCAATTATATCAGAATAAAACACATCACTACAATAAATCTTCCCTGTTGCAAGTGGAATTTGTCTTTTTAAAGCCGTTTTAGAAATTGCTTCATTTAATTCCAAATTCGGGTACATAATAGAATCATCTGTACCATTTTGAACCTTAGCAAAAGTAGAATCAGAATAAACAGAATCCACCAAAACAACATCATATAAATTCAAATCTTTTGTATAAGCTCCTACTGAACCAATTCGAATAATCGAATCCACTTCATATTCATGATATAATTCATAAGAATAAATACCAATACTAGGACATCCCATTCCAGATGCTATAACTGTCACTTCTTTTCCTTTATAAGTTCCTGTAAACCCTAATATTCCTCGAACAGCTGTAACCAATTTCGCATTTTCTAAATATTTTTCCGCAATCATACGTGCCCGAAGTGGATCTCCAGGCATAATCACAACCGATGCGATTTCTCCTTTTTTAGCTTCAATGTGTGGCGTCATAAAATCCCTCCTCTATAGCATGACATAATGCTTCTTTTTTTTCTTCACCAATAAATGAATGCTTCACTGCATTTAAATTACACTTCTTAATATCATCGAGCGTAAAACCAAATAAACGAATGGCATCTTCATATTCTTTACTTAACGTAATATTAGAAACAGTTCGATTATCTGTATTGACTGATACTGGTACTTGCCAGTACAATTCTTTTAATGGGTGATCCTTTTTGTCAGAAACGATTTTTGTATTCAAATTACTCTCTGGACAAACCTCTAACAAAATATCATGATCTTTTAAGATTTGCATTGTCTCTTCATTTTGAATAGCAGCAATGCCATGTCCAATCCGTTTAGCACCCAACTGAATAGCTGACAAAATACTGTGATAATCATCTGCCTCTCCAGCATGAATCGTATAAGGAATCTGTTCTTTTCTAATTTTATCAAATAAAACTTGAAATTGATCCGTTGGATATTTGGATTCATCTCCAGCAAGATCAACCGCAACAACACCTGAATTCAAAAACTTTTTCGCAATCTCAATCGTTTCTAAATTTCTGCCCCCATTCCCAGCTTGTCTCATACAACAAAGAATCAAATTGCACTCAATTCCAGTAACTTCCCTCATACCATCAATAAGAGATTCCACCACTTCTTCCATGGTAAGTCCCATATCCATATGTAAAAGAGGCGCAAAACGAACTTCTACATAAATAACATGCTCCTTTTTTAAATCTTCCAATAATTCCTTCATAATTCGTTTCAAATTATCTTTTGTTTGCATCACTTTTAATGGTAACTCAAACTTTGACAAATAATCAGTTAACGATTTTGTGTATGAATCACACACCATTTTTGAATAAACAACTTCCTTATCCATATGCAATAACTCTGCAACAGTTTCTACTCGAACAGAACCATCTAAATGAAGATGGAGTTCCACTTTAGGAACATTCTCTATTATTTTCTTCATATTTCACCTTCTTATTCATTGTAACATAATAAAGAAAAAAAAAGAAGCAAGATTCCAAAGAAAAAAATCCATTACTTTGGATTTTTCACTTTCATATTCTTTTCTATTGTATCCACTAACTTCTGATAATCATCTTTCAGCGCTTTCTTTTGAAATAAAAACGCAATATCATTCTTTTTTGGCTCCACAAAAATATAATCTTTTCGAATTTTTACTTTTTTAATATTTTCCCATAATACCTCTTTTTTCATAGAACCAAACGTTTGTGTAATTCCTCTTTTTGTCACACTAAAATGGTATTTTGCATATTCCTCTTTCCGCCCTTTTTGCCTCATTTTTAATTCAATGATCGTAAATACAAAATTACATACCCACAATACCACAATAAGCAATAATACAAACAAAATATAAATGGTCAAAAAGACCCAAAAACGCTTCATCATCATTGGAATATTAATCGCCAAATAAAATAGTGCAAACAAAACAAAATATAACAAATTTGTTTTTCTATGACGTTCTTTCAAAAAATATTTTTCATCAGATTCACTTAATTGATAATCAAAATTCATGATTCCACCTACTTTCTAGATGCCATAATGACAACTTGTTTTCGAATATCATGCATAATTTGAACAATCTCGGCAATCGTATAAAAAATCAAAAAAACAAAAATTGCTCCGCCTGCCCAAATTGCTAATATTGCAAGGCCAACCCAATATTCATCAATCGTTTTCGCCCAAATACATCCTACTACCAATCCTGATATAAAGCATAGCCAAGCAAGTACCTTTAAAATAATACTCGTATTATTATGTTCAGATACAATTCTCTCTACTTTTTTATGTCTTTGTTTTCCCATATAACCAACTCCCTTTGTTCTTTGATTATATCACAAAAAGAAAAAGAAGTAAAAACTTACTTCAATAATGGCTTCAAAAATTCACCTGTATAGCTTTCCTTTACTTTGACAAGTTCTTCTGGAGAACAAGCTGCAATTACAGTTCCGCCTCCATCTCCACCTTCTGGTCCCAAATCAATAATATGATCTGCTACCTTAATCACATCTAAATTGTGTTCAATTACCAAAACAGTATCTCCATTGTCCACAATTCTTTGTAAAATGACTAATAACTTCTTAATATCATCGGCATGAAGTCCAGTCGTAGGTTCATCCAAAATAAATAAACTCTTTCCAGTTGGTTTCTTTTGAAGTTCCTTCGCGAGTTTTACTCTTCCAGCTTCTCCACCAGATAAAGTAGGAGCACTTTGCCCTAACTTAATATAAGATAGTCCAACATCCATAAGTACTTGTAGTTTATTCTTAATTTTCGGGAAAGCATCAAAAAACTCGATTGCTTCTTCTACTCTCATTTCAAGGACATCATAAATATTTTTTCCTTTAAATTTAATTTCTAATGTTTCACGATTATATCTTGTTCCACCACATACTTCACAAGGTACATAGACATCTGGTAAAAAATGCATTTCTATTTTCTTGACTCCATCACCAGAACAGGCTTCACATCTTCCACCTTTCACATTAAAAGAGAATCTACTTTTTTCATACCCTCGAATTTTGGCTTCTTTCGTATTTGTAAAAACATCACGAATATCATCAAACACACCTGTATAAGTTGCAGGATTACTTCTTGGCGTTCTTCCAATTGGTGTCTGCGAAATATCAATGACTTTATCAATATGTTCTAGTCCCTTAATTGCTTTACAAACACCTACTTTTTCTCTTCCCTTATATACACTATTAAAGACTGCTTTATAAATAATTTCATTTACCAACGTACTCTTTCCAGAACCACTGACCCCAGTAACACAAGTAAATGTTCCAAGTGGAATCTTCACATTGATATTTTTTAAATTATTTTCTTTCGCTCCCTTAACTTCCAAAAACAATTTATTTCCTTTTCTTCTTGTTTTCGGAACCTCTATTTTTTCTTTCCCAGATAAATATCTTCCAGTTAGACTATCCGGATTTTTCATCACTTCTTCTGGAGTTCCTTCCGCAACAACCGTACCTCCATGAAGTCCTGCTTTTGGTCCTATATCTACTAAATAATCACTTGCTAACATCGTATCGGTATCATGTTCTACAACAATCAAAGTGTTTCCCAAATCTCTCATTTCTTGTAACGAATGAATCAATTTATTATTATCTCTCTGATGAAGTCCAATACTTGGTTCATCTAATACATAAAGAACACCTGTTAACCTTGAACCAATTTGCGTTGCAAGACGAATTCGCTGTGCTTCTCCACCAGACAATGTTGCCGCACTACGAGCAAGTGTTAAATAAGAAAGCCCAACATTAATCAAAAAAGTAAGTCTCGAATTAATTTCTTTAATGATTAATCTAGAAATTTCTTCTTGTTCTTTATTTAATTTTAATTTGGTAAAAAATTGAGCCAAATCACCAATACTAAGAAGGGTTAATTCGTAAATATTTTTCTTTCCAACCAAAACTGATAAAACAGATTCATCTAATCTTGCCCCATGACAAGTAGGACATGTAAGTTCTGTCATAAATTGTTCAATCCAATCACGAATCCAACCACTCTTTGTTTCCATATACCTGCGCTCTAAATTAGGAATTACACCTTCATAAAAATCTTTGCTATTTCTAGTATTTCCTGTTTTCGAAACGTAATGAAATTCCAATATATCTTTAGATCCATACAAAATAATGTCTAATTTCTTTTTATCCAAATCTTTAACAGGCATATCCAAATCAATATCATAAAATTTAGAAACGGTTTCTATTTGTGTACTATAGATACTTTGTTCATCACTCAAATTTAAAGAAACAATCGCACCTTCATGAATACTCAAATTTCGATTAGGAATCACTAAGTTTTCATCGATTTTTAATTTTACTCCAAGTCCTTTACATTCTGAACAAGCCCCATAAGGTGCATTAAAAGAAAACATACGAGGTTCTAATTCTGGCAAAGAAAAGTCACAATCAGGACAAGCATAAGATTCACTCATCACAATTTCCTCTTTAGAAACAACATCAATTACACATTTTCCATGAGCCAATTTTGTAGATAACTCAATCGCTTCATAAAGTCTACTTCGAACTTCTTCTTTAATAATAAGTCGGTCAATAATCACTTCAATATTGTGTTTTTTATTTTTTTCTAATTCAATTGTCTCTGTAAGTTCATGTTCTACTCCATCCACTCTCGCTCTTACGTATCCATCTTTTTTCAAATGTTCGAGTAAATCTTTAAATGTTCCCTTTTCTCCATGAACAACTGGACTAAGTACTCTAATTTTAGTTCCGACTTCTAAATTCAAAATCTGATTTGTCATTTCTTCAATGCTTTGACTAGTAATTGGACGATTGTGAACTGGACAATATGGAACGCCAATTCTCGCAAATAATAACCGTAAATAATCATAAATTTCAGTCACTGTTCCAACTGTACTTCTAGGGTTTTTATTCGTTGTTTTTTGATCGATACTAATCGATGGACTAAGCCCTTCAATGCTATCGACATCTGGCTTTTCACTACCACCCAAAAACTGTCTTGCATAAGCACTTAAACTCTCTACATATCTTCTCTGTCCTTCTGCATAAATCGTATCAAAAGCAAGACTACTTTTTCCAGAACCACTGACTCCTGTCATAACAATTAATTTATTTTTTGGAAGCTCAATTGAAATATTTTTTAAATTATTTTCTCTTGCCCCTTTTACAATAATTTTATCCATACTTCTACCTCTTTCTTTGATCCATATTATAGCACATACCTTATCATTTTTTTATTTCCATTTTATAGGAAAAAGAAAATCAATACTATTATATAGAGAAATTCAAAAAAAGTAAATAGAAAACGATTTAAAAAGCGAAATTTTGTTCTATAAATGTTATAAAGAAAAACTAATGTATAACTTATAAATCTAAACTATTTTGATTTAACAAAAACTCTTGTATTCCAACCACTAAAATGCCTTCCTCAGTAAACCAATGTTTCATATTACTTTTTACAACAATAATTTTTTTAAAATTATCATTAATATTCATTAATGGGCGTTCTTCTTGAATGGTTTTTTCTCTTGTATCTAAATTAAGCGCTGACTGCACATAATATCGTTTATTTCCTAAATTGCATACAAAATCAACTTCCAATTGTTTTCGATTTTTCTTATCATCTCTAACTTCAACCACACCTACATCAACATTATATCCTCGAACAACTAATTCATTATATATAATATTCTCCATAATATAATTTTCCTCTTGTTGTCTAAAATTTAATCTTGCATTACGAAGACCAATATCAGAAAAATAATATTTTTGTGGTGTTTGAATATATTTTTTGCCTTTTACATCATAACGATCAGACTTATTAACAATAAATGAGTCTTCTATATATCGAATATAAGAATTAACTGTATTAAAAGATAATCTTTTTTCACCATTGCTTACAAATGCATCATATATTTTTTTTGGATTCGTTAAAAAGCCAACTGAAGACGCCAACATATTAATAATAGAATCAACAATATCAATCCTTCCAATATTATTTCGTTCGATAATATCTTTAATATAAGTTTGTTCAAACAAATCTTTTAAATATTTTGATTTTCCTTCATCTGTCTTTTTTGATAAAATAAGTGGCAATCCTCCATATAATACATATTCATTCCATGCCTCATACTTATCTCCAGAAAAAGATTCTACAAATTCAGAAAAAGACAGAGGAAATACTTTAATTTCATCTCCTCTTCCCCTAAATTCGGTAATAATATCAGTCGATAAAAATTTAGAATTACTTCCTGTAACATAAACATCTAAATTTCTTTCATATCACGATATTGTTTATTTTCCTCTCGATCTAACTCTAATTTAATAATATGATCCTGATCGGCACCAGTTTCAAGTAAATAATTTTTAAATAAAGAATCTAATAGATATGATTTTCCACATCTTCTTATTCCTGTTAATATTTTAATCAATCCATTTTCTTTTCTACTAATTAATCGATCTAAATAAATATTTCTTTTAATCTCTTTCATATTTGCCTCCATTGAAAATTTTTGCCACTTTAGGCATTTTATTTCAATTAACAATATTTTAAAATGTACAATAAATAATATTCTATTTTACCTTTTACCATGATTTCACCACTTAAAAATATAGAAGTTTTTACATCAACGAATTAAAATAACAAAAAAGATCTTCATAACAATCAAGATCTTTGATAATTCTCATTACGAACAAATCGTTCGATTTTTTTTACAATTTGATCTACATCGACTTGTTCTTCTTTATAAAGTTGTTCTACATTTCCATGATGAATAAAATGATCTTCATAACCAATTGATAAAACAAAAGATGAAATTCCTAATGAATTTATTGTTCTTAATACCTCACTACCAAAGCCACCAATCAAACTTCCATCTTCTAATGTAACAATTCGGTAATTCTTTTCACATAACTGCTTCAACATTTTAATATCGAGTGGTTTTATAAAAGTAGCTTGAATTACCATTGGATTCATTTTTAAAGATTTCAGTTTCTCTTTTACTTGCATCGCAACACCACACATATTTCCAACTGCTAAAAGAACAATATCTTCCCCATCATCTAAAATTTCCCATTTATTCATACGAAGCTCTTTTAAAGGTTTAAAAGGATAATTAGCACCTCCCCTTGGATATCTTATCGCAACTGGTTTCGATAAGAAAAACGCATAAGTCAAAAAAGCTTCCATTTCTTCTGGACATTTAGGCGCTAGAACAGTAATATTGGGAATCATAGATAAATAACTAATATCAAAAACACCTTGATGTGTCTCCCCATCATTTCCAACAATTCCTGCTCGATCAATTCCAAAAACGACAGGCAATTCTTGCATACAAACATCATGAATAATTTGATCAATAGCGCGCTGTAAAAATGTAGAATAAACAGCAAATACAGGTTTTAAATGTGTGCTAGCAAGTCCTGCTGCTAAAGTAACAGCATGTTGTTCTGCAATTCCAACATCAAAGAAACGATCAGGATATTGATTAGAAAATTCTTCTAACCCAGTCCCCCCTGCCATAGCAGCCGTAATCGCAACTATTTTTTTATCATGTCTAGCTAATTTTACCAAAGATTCCCCAAGCGCATCAGAATAAGTTAGTTGCTTACTTTTTTGAACTCCAGTAATCACATCAAATTTTCCTACTCCATGATATTCATTAGGATGTTCTTCTGCAAGCTTATATCCTTTTCCTTTTTCCGTGATAACGTGTAAAACAACAGGTTCATCTAAAACTGATACTTGTTTCATTACACGGTTTAATTCTTTTAAATCATGACCATCAATTGGACCAATATAACGAAGTCCTAAATCGTCAAAAAACAAAGAATTTAAAAATAATTCTTTAAAACTATCTTTCATTTTTCGGATTGCTTTTGTAAATACATTACTTTCTCGTTTGTTTAATTTGCCTTTGATTTTCTTCCTTAATTGATTGTATTTTGGATTTAATCGAATATGAGTTAAATAATTAGACATCCCTCCAACGTTTTTAGAAATCGCCATTCCATTATCATTTAAAATAATTAACATTTTCGTTTTATGAAAACCAAGATCATTGAGTGCTTCAAAGGCTTCTCCACCAGTTAAAGCTCCATCTCCAATAACTGCAATCACCTGATGTTTTTCATGCTTTAAATCTCTTGCCCTAGCCATTCCTAAAGCTGCTGAAATGGAAGTACTACTATGCCCTGTATCAAAAAAATCATACAGACTTTCTTGTCGTTTTGGAAATCCACTAATACCTCCAAATTGTCTTAAACTATCAAATTCATCTTTTCTACCCGTTAGTATTTTATATGGATAACACTGATGTCCCACATCAAAAACAATTTTGTCATAATTAAAATCAAATGTTTTAAAAAGAGACAATGTAAGTTCTACAATTCCCAAATTAGAACTTAAATGACCTCCTGTTTTTGATACATGTTCTAATAAAAATAATCGAATATCTTCTGATAAAATGTTTAAATCTTCTAATGTCAATTTTTTTATATCATTTGGATCTTTTATATTATTTAATATTTTATACATTTCTTCACATCCTAGCTTTTCTATACTTTTCTATACTTTTCTATGTTTCCAATTTTCTATGCCTTTCTATTATATCATAATTAGAAAAAAAGAAATAACCAAATTATTCCTTCCTATCAATTAATCAAATAATACTACTCGGAACGAGAAATTTCCATATATTCCAGCACGACTATAAAAACTAAATACTCCTCCCGTGCTTCACAGTTGTCTAACTTTCTATATCTATACTAACACTATCTTTTCTCTATCGACAACTTTGTCGTTTTGTAACTATATAGTAACAAATAAATTTTTCAAAAAAAAACAATTTCTACTGAAACTGTCTAATTTGTTTTTCGGTTAAATTAGTTACTTTCATAATCACATTGATATCGATTCCTTGCTCTAACAAATCTCGAGCCATCTCCATTTTAGCTTGTTTTTTTCCTAATTTTAAGCCTGATCTTTTTCCTCTTGCTTCTCCCCTTTTTTCTCCAGTTCTTTCTGCATCTAGTTTTAT
>CANAXT010000057.1 GCA_947365915.1 uncultured Mycoplasmatota bacterium | reverse complement strand
AATTCATCACTCCACTTATAGAAGATGGGTGACTTCTTGCTTATTTTGTTAAATCGTTCTAATAATTCATGTTCGATCTCAATATCTAAGGTGACACTATTTAATTTTTTATCTCTTACGACAATTTCGTTGAGAGATAAAAATTGTTTGGAATTTTCTTCACATTCTACAGTAGTTTCTAATATTCCAATTTCATCAATTTGATATTTTTGGTTTTCTAAGTAACAGACAAAGTCTTCTAATTCGGTTGGAAGAACTTCGGGTAAGAATCCTAGTGTTCCAGTATGAATTCCAATATAGTAAATATTTGGGTTGAATTTTGTTTTTTTCACCATTCTAAGGAAAGCGCCATCTCCACCAATGGAAATGGCAATTTCATAGTTCGTTTTATCAATTTTAAAATGGTGTTGTTTTAATATTTGGGTTAATTCGTGCGCTACGTTTTTGGAAAATGGATTTTGATTTACAAATAGTTTTACGTTCATTTTGTTCTCCGATAGGTTGGTATTACAAATTTGTGAGTGCTGTTGTTATGTAGTTTTTCAATTGTTTTTTTGTCTTTGTCGCTTACTTTTTTAGGATCTTTTATATAGTCGGCAATGGCTTTATAAGTAACTCCTAGTTTTTCTTCATCTGTTTTATTTGACAATCCATCGTTTGGAGTTTTATGTAAAACTTTTTCAGGAACGTTTAGTTCTTTTCCTAACTGTATGACTTCTTCTACCGTAAAGTCCGCAATTGGTGAGATATCATGAACACTGTCTCCTCCTTTGGTAAAATATCCTACATATAGTTCACATTTGTTGCTGGTTCCTGCGACTAAATATGTTTTATTTTGGAGTTTTGAGAAAAGAGCTGCGAAATAGTATAATGTAGACATTCTAAGACGTGGTTTTAAGTTGATATCACTTTCTTTGGTTTCTTCTTCTGTGAAGTCTTGAATGTTTCCAAGTTCTTTTTTGAAGGCATCATAGATGTTTGTTAAGTCAAAATTATAGAGTGGAAAGTGGTAATGGTTGCTTACTAATTGGGCATCTTTTTGGTCTGTTTCTTTTGAATGGCAAGGAAGTGTAAGGCCGATTACATTTTCACTTCCTAAAGCTTCTACAAATAGTCCTGCAACAACTCCACTATCTTTTCCTCCACTGATGCCAATGATTGCTCCATCGACATGGTTTTTTTGATAATAGTCTCTAATAAACGTTATGATTTTTTGTTTTTCTTCTTTGGCATTAAATGTCATATTTTTTCCTCCTATTCTGTAATAATACTTAATTGACCACATGCAGCTCCTGCTTTAATTTCTGCTATCGTTGCAATTGCAACTGCATAATCGTAACCATAATTTTCTAGTTGTTCTATGATTTTTTCCATATTGTCACCTCCTTTTCTTCTTTAAAATAATGGTTTTTCAAAGTAAACCCGGTTTCTTTTAAGGTTTCAAAATAATTCCTATAGTGCGTGCTAAACCAGATTTCATATCTTGGGATTACATAGCGATACCAAATGATATCTAAAATGACATTTTGCGGATAATGTTCTTTTCGAACTTCTACAATTTTAATGGTTCCATTTTTCTTTAAGTAATGATGTAATAACATAAATGTTTCTTTTAAGTTGGGGATATGATGGACTACATTGCGTAAATAAAATTCATCTACTTTGTTTTTTTTACAACCGATAATTTGTTTTCCGTCATAAACAAAATCTAAAAAGGGGGCATAAGTGATGTCACAAGTTTTGTATCCTCTTTTTGGGTTATATCCACTACCAAAGTCAATTTTTAATATATTTTTTGGCATCTTTATCGACACTGCTTTCTATTTTGCTTAATGAATGATTGTCTACTTTTGCGCAATATTTTTCCCACTGACAAAAATTTCCAATTGGTGTTATGATGATGTCTGTGTCATCATATCCAGTATAGTTTCCAAATACTCCAAATTGATGTCCTTCCCACATGTAATCATAAAAGTTACAGCCATCATTTTTTATTTGTTCTGATCCTAATTTTGTTTGAAAGTCAAAGTCACCATATCTTCCCATTAAGTCTTCACAGACGATTACATAAAATCCATCTGTTAAAATTAGTTTTAGGAGTTCTACTAATTTGTCACCTGTTGATTCTCTACATTTTGGAATGTTAATTCGAGTATTTGGTATGATTTGTTTACAAAGAAGGGCTTGTTCTCGTCTTCTTTGGTATTGTTCTTTTGAGGAGATGGAAATGGCTACTTCAGTGAGTCCAGCGTTTTTATAGCTTTTGATTCTTTCTTCGTTTAATAAAATACCATTTGTTACTAAGCAGATGTCTTCTTTTACGTATTGGTGCGCTAAAGCGATAAAGTCTGTTAAATCTTCTCTGATTGTGGCTTCTCCACCCATGATGGTAGCTCGTTTTAGAGTACCTACTTTTTCCATTGTTTTTCGTGCTGTTTCATAGTCTAACATTTTGGCTTCTTTGCAAGGCTGATAGCAAAAGTAACAATTTCCATTTGGTCCTGTTGATTCATTCATATTACAGTTCAAGTTGGTTATAATTCGGTATCTGAATATTTTTTCTTTTGTTGCCATTACACTAAGTTCTTTCCTTTTATGACGCCACTACCCAAGTGATTTTTTTCAGATACACTATTTTCATTAATTGGGGAAAGTTTTATAAAGAAATATTTGGGGTTAAAATATGTATTTAGTTTTTCGATATCAAAGTCTTCTAAATTGACAAGTGTTAAGTTGATTGTCGTTTTTAATCGACTTTGGGTTCTTATTTGTCCTAGTTCTTCAATGGTAAGTTTGTTATGAAATGGGATTAACCAGTTTCTTTTTTTTGGATCTAGTGAATGTAAGGAAATTTGGAGTGTAATATTGTCTTTGATAAAGCTAAAGTCACTATCTTTTATTCCGATTGTAGAAATGTAGTGATGTACAAATGGGTATTTTTGATCAATTTTTAATATGGCTTCTTTTACGGCTTCAATATTTAAAAACGGTTCTCCCATTCTTGTGTAGTTGATTTTGAATTCTTTGGCTTTTTTAGGGTCATATTCTGGATTTTTATTAATGATGAATTCTACTTGTTCTACGATTTCGTCGGCTGTTAAGTTTCGATATTTTTTTAAATTTCCTGTGGCACAAAATTTACAGTGTACTGGGCATCCAGACATGCAAGATACGCCAATCATCCATCGTTCTGTTCGATCTTTTAAGTCATAATTGTTTAGTTTGTTTTGTTTTTTTCCGATCGCATCTTTTGTATAAAATGGTAGGAATGTATCGGTTACTTCTAATGGGAAACCATCTTCGGTTTGTAAGGCATAACAGACTCCGTTTGTAAAGGTTCTCTTTTTTATTTCTTTTAACATATGTTTTCCTCCTATCTTGTTAATAAGTATTGTTTGGCTTTTTCTAGGGCAAATTGGGCTTGTAAGTCTTCTATGAATCCTAGTTTGATGAGTTCTAGAGCTTCTTCATAATCGCATTCTAGAAATCTTACAAATTCACCTGGATCTAGAGATTGTGTTTCTTTTTTTTCGGCTTCTAGTCCTAAGTAAGCGTAGTTATAGGCTCTACTGATTCCTGGATCTTGATAGTATTTTGCAAGTAAATAATACCTAGAACAGACATAACCTGTTTCTTCTTTTAGTTCTCTTTTGGCGCTTGTTAATGGGTTTTCGTTTTTTTCGATATATCCAGCTGGTAGTCCTACTGCTACTGTTTTTTTAGAACCGATTCTAGGTTCTACTACGAGTACGATTTTTCCGGTTTTGGTAACGGGAAGGATTAAGGCTGCACTTCCATCTTGGTTTTGTTTTTTGATTTGTTCTCTTGTGATGGTTTTTCCGTTATTTAAGTAGTATCTTGCTTTTTCTATTGTTAAGAATTGTGATTCTGATTGTAGTATTTCTGTTTTGATTGTTTTTAGTTCTTCGATATAGCTTTTTAATTCTTCTAGTTTTTCTTTTCTGATCATAGTCCACCTAGTTTCTTTTGGTATCCTTTTTCGGTAGTAGCTTCAATTAATTCTTTTTTGAGTTTTAAAAGTTCTTCTGTTAAGTCAACATAATATTTGTGTGGTTTTTCGATTCGTTTTACTTCATCGTATAAGGTATTCATCTGTTCTGTGCAGTAATCTCTTCTTTTTTCTAATGAAGGTTCTTGATATACTAGGGTTCCGTTTTGAAAGATTGGAACTTGTAGTTCTCTTATTTCGTAGTCTTTGATTTCTTTTCTTTTCCATTCTTCGTTTGGGTCGATTAGGGTAAATGTGTCTTTTGGTATCATTTCATGAGATAAAGCGACGACATCTCCTAGGGCGTATCCTGTTTTTTTGTCATAGAAGCGATATACTTTTTTATAGCCTGGGTTGATGGTTTTTATTTTGTCACTACTGACTTTGATTTTAGGGGTGATTTCACCTTGTTTTTCTAGGGCAACTAATTTGTATACGCCTCCTAAACGGTCTAATGGGGCTGCGATATTATCTCCTACTCCATAAGAATCGACCTCTACACCTTGTTGGTTTAAGTCTCTTATGGTTTCGGCTGTTAATCCATTGGATAAGCAAATTTTGGCATCTTTATATCCTGCTTCATCTAGCATTTTTCTGGCTTCTTTGGATAGGTAGGCAAGGTCTCCACTATCAATTCTGATTCCTTTAAATGGTATATTGTTTGGGGTTAAGTAGTTTTGGGCAACTTTGATGGCATTTGGGATTCCTGTTTTTAATGTGTCATAGGTGTCTACTAGGAATACAGTGTTATCTTTATTATGTTTGGCATAGGTTAGAAAGGCTTCGTATTCGCTATCAAAGGCTGTGATCCAAGAATGGGCCATGGTTCCTAGTGTTGGAACGCCATAATAAGCGCCTGTCATTTCATTGGAAGTTCCTACACATCCTGCTAGATATGCGTTTTTGCCTGCATCTACGGCTGCCATTGTGTGTGATCTTCTGCTTCCAAATTCCATCACTGGTTTATTTGCTTCTAAGACGATTCGTTTGGCTGCTGTTGCGACTAAGGAAGCACTATTGAAGTGACTAAGTAGTATGGTTTCTAAAATTTGTGATTCGATTAAGTTGGCTCTTACAGTGATAACCGGTTCATTTGGGAAAATTGGTGTTCCATCTGGTATGGCATAGATGTCTCCTTTAAATTGAAAGTTTTTTAAATATTCCAAGAATTCTTCTGAATAGATTCCTTGCTTTCTAAAGTATTCGATATCTTCTTCTTCGAAGTGTAAGTCTTTTACTGTTTGTATGATTTGGTCTAATCCTGCCATAATGGTGTATCCATTTTTTAATGGGTTTCTTCTAAAAAATACATCGAAATATGCGATTTCGTTCTTTTTTCCAGCTTCAAAGTATCCGTTTGCCATGGTAAATTCATAGCGATCTGTTGACATAATTGGGTTCATTTTTTTTCCTTCTTTCTTTATTTGGATTCCTGCTTGTTTTAGTTTTTGGAATCCGATTTCATTCATTTTATTTCTTTCATGGTTTGGTCCATCAAATGTTTCTACTAAGTGTTCTGGTACGGTGATTAAAGTTTTTAAGTTGTTGGTTTTGTGGTAATATGCTAGTGAAGTAGCGAAGTCCGTAATACAGATGTCAGTACAACATCCGACTACTATTATTTCTTCATATTCTTCTGGTTTATAAAATTTTTTAAATTGTTCGGTTTCAAATCCGTTAGTTGTGGTTTTTGGGATGTCGATCATTTGGTGTTGGTATGGTTTTAGTTCTGGTATAAGTTCACTTTCACTGGTTCCTTTTAGACCGTGAACTGGGTAGTTTTCAAATTCAGGGTCGTTTTTATCATGACAGTCTCGAAAGGCAATGATGTCATCGTTTCTTTTGATTCCTTCTTCGATTAGGTCTTTAATGCCTTTTGTGATATGGTTGATGTAAGGGTCATGTAGGTTCCCTTCGTTTATAAATCCGTTTATCATGTCGATTACGACAATTAATCTTTTTTTCATTTTATCTCTTCCTATCTATTTGTTAATAACATTTTTTAAATTTAATTGGTAGATTTTGGCTACCGTTTTTGTTTGTTCTTTTTGTCCAATTCTGAAGTAGTTGGTGGTTTCTAAGGTAGTTCCATAGAATCCGTTTTCGTCTTTTTCTTGGTAATAGTTTACAGATTCTAGAGCATCTACGATGTAAGCTTCTCTATTTGCGTCTTGTTCAATTACTTCGATTGGGTCTTTTGGAAATTGGTATTGTTTTCCTATGGTTGTTGGTGGTTCTATCGTGTGACAAGGGATTTGTTCTAATATCTCCCAATGGGAGAGTGTTAAAGTACTATTTTTTTCTTGTATTCTCCCTTTGTATTTTTTTACGGTATAGGGTTCTATAAGATAGAAGATTCCGTAATCTATGGTTTCTTGTTTATCAAAGTGAAGCTGTAGTGATTTTGTTTTTTTAAATCTCCATTTTTCGCTTAACATGGTTCTCACCTCTTTCGTTTTGTTTTATCATGATCCAATGATGTTCATTTGTGTTTGTTTGTTTTCGAATCCAATTTCTGTTTTGAAAATCAAATTCTTCTGTCTCAGTTTCTTGATATCGTTTTATTTTAAATGGGAGTTTATTTTGTTGGTAGAGTTGTTCTAGTTGTTCTGATTTGTTTTGATCGGTTACTAGTTCTCCTATTTCGCTATTTGTTTTTGGAATAGTTCCAGTAAATCTGGTTACGATTCTTCCATCTCCTAAGCTTCCTAGGTTTTGGAAGTGAAATTGGTAATTTGTGTATCCTAGGTCTTTTAATGCGAAATCTAGTGTTTCTTCACTAATGATGGTTCCTATTTGTTGTAGAATTTCGTTTATAGCTTGATCAATAGGTTCTATGTTTTCTTTTGTTTCAATATGGATTCTGGTTTTTAAATGCATATGATTGATTTGCAGGTATTGTCCATAACTAGAAAGTGCTCCATTTGGAACAAATAATGGGATTGTAATACCAATATCTTCTTTTATTGTTCTTGCTTCAAAGCGTTCTTTTATGTATCCTTGTTCATCTATGTAGTGTATTTTGTGGTTTGGATCATAGTATTCTATTGGACAGGTAATATGAGAAAATAGAAATTCGCCTTGTTGTTTCATTATTCTACTGAAGTATCGTCCTAAGTAATATTCGATGTTTTTTGTCATATCATTCACCTTCTTTTTACCATTTTGTTAATATGTGTTTGCTTTAATATAAACAGATTGGCCGTTCTGTTATTAACATTATATGAAAAAGATTTTATTTTGTCAACTACTTTTTAACATTTTTTTAATAAGTGTGTGAAATTTGTTTAAAAATAAAGGCAAAAATGATTAAAAAAAAAGATTCATTAGAATTGAATCTTTTTATAATTAGTCTAATAGGACTACTCGGAAAGAGAAATTGCCGTTTGCACCTCCAGCAAGATCTGGACTCGTGAATCTGAAGCTGAACACTCCTGCATCCGGCACATAACCAAAATACCCGCCACGAATGAACCATGGGCTATCCAAACTGACAAATTTGGCGCTATCAGAATACCATCCACTTGTCTCACTTAGGGCATGTCCATAACATATTCCATTATTACATGCTGACGTTACTGTTGTTGAGGTATAATTATCATAATACTTATTTTTTGGTAAACTACTAAATCCTGCATACTTTATTGTACTATTGTATACTCCCATTACATATTCATATGCTCCTCCACTCATGTCATATATTCCATATATTGTTCCTGACGTACTTGCTCCTGTTCCGCCTAAACTCTTTTCGTATGTATATGCACATGACGTACTATTCGAAGTGCTTAGCGCTCCTAAACTACATCCTGTTATATAATCATTAGAATTATTTATATATACTTGCTTTTCTGCTCCACTATAACTACTATTTCCATATTTTCCATATTTACTTTGTGATAAGTATGCTACTGCTCCCCATTCACTATTTTTCATCATATGCGCATCTGCACTTGTACTTATTCCATAACTATTTCCTGATGCACTGAATTTCTGTGATGTTGCAAACTGAGTACTTACATTTTGATTTCTTAATGAACTTAAGTTTGGTTTTATTGTTGGAACCTCTGCGCTTCCTGTTGTTTCAAATTTTCCTATCCATATTCCTGCTAATTCTCTACTTCCAAATGTAAATGCTGGGTGGATTTTATAATTACTACTTGGACTTGTATTACTTGTTGTTATGAAATTCACTTTAATTTCTCCTGGTTGTTCGGCTGTTCCTCCTGCATAATTTGCTATGTTGATATAATCGTATTCATATCTTGGGATCCATACAAAATAGGCATTTATCGCACTCTCCGGTATAGAATCACCTACTGCTACACTTCTGTAACTGCTTGTTACACTTGCTGCATTCGCCCACATTTGTTTGCTATAATCGTACCACTCATTTGGACCTTTTTTATTTGTTACATCTGCTCTTATCCATGTGCTTCCATTCCATTTGATTGGAATTAATCCGTTCGATAAAGTTGGTTTATTAGCTCCTGTTGCATCTGAATATTCTACTTTTGCAATAATTGTTTTACTTGCCGATTTTTTTAGCCCTGTATTTCCTGTTGCTGTACATGTTATTGTATGGGTCCCTACTGCTAATGAACTGGTATTTGTGACAGTTGTATTTCCATTCTTACAAACTACACTTCCTGTTCCACTAATTCCCCATACTGGTATATTAAAGTAATCAGTAAGTACATTGCTTGCTCCTTCTAAAATAGTCTCTGAATCAGTCGATTTTACTGTATAAGTAGGTTCTGTCACATCTATCTTGTATTCTCCACTAGAGAGAATTGTACCATTTCCGTACTCATCACTTCCTGTTAATTTTATTACATAGATTCCACTTTCATTTAAAGGTATATCTACAGAAGCACTCTTTCCACTTACTTCTACATTACTTACACCTTTTGAAGTACTATCTTTAATCACTTCATAAGTAAATGTTTTTAAATTACTATTATCGGTTGCTGTTACTGTGATTGTTTGATCTTGTGTCCAAAGCTCACTTCCTACATTACTAAAATTCAATATTGGTCCTTCTGCTTCTACTACTGTAAATTTTCTCACTACACTTTCTTCATTTCCTGCTTGATCTACTACTTTATAAGTAACTGACTGTTCTCCTAATATTGCAGATAGTCCACCTGTCATTTCTACTTTTGGACTAGAATCGACATTATCACTCACTACTACTCCAGTCATCAAATCATATCCTGTTACTTCTGTTATTTTGATCACTGTATTTTCTGGTACTGTTATACTTGGTTTTGACCGATCTATTTTATAATTTTTACTTAATGTATTACTATGACCATTATTATCTGTCACACTGACAACCACTTCATAGATTCCTGTTTCATTCAAAGTAATTGTCTTTGTTAAACCTGTAACTGTCTCTGTCCCAATACTTGTTCCATCTTTCTTAATTTCATATGAAAAACCTTCTACTTTATTTGGTCTTATTCCACTCACACTAATTAAAACA
>CANAXT010000056.1 GCA_947365915.1 uncultured Mycoplasmatota bacterium | reverse complement strand
TTCCATATTAATTTTTTTAAGAAAAACTATTGACTTTTAATAGTTAGCCTCTCTTAAGATTTCAAAAATTAAAAAAACTCAAAATAAAGTGCACATTTTCTGAAATCTATTCTATAAACATAGTATACCTTTTTAATATCAAAATTTGTCGTTTTGTAACTATATAGTTTCTTTAAAATTTTTCCAAAAAAAAAAACGATAAAACGCTTTTCTATGACAACTTCATAACCATTTGTCCAAAAAACTCTAAAATCTTATTTTGATCTTCCTCAGACAAACTACTCATAGGAACAGAATCCTTAATCTCCTCAATAGTAGCACCCTTAACAATATCTCCACCAAAATTCACATCAATAGTACCAATTTCATTACCTTGATACTTCATAGATAAAGACATACCTACCTGTTCATTTCTAACATCATCTTTTGTAGTAACAGACAAATCCATAGAACCAATCAATTCAATCTCCTCACTAGCTTTTACATTAAGAGCATAAACAACTTTATCTCCCTGTTTCGTACCAGTAATACGAATAATCATTGACTTATCAGAAGGATTTTCAATATCTATACTAAAACCATCTTTTTCTTCCTTTAAAGTAGCTTTCGCAATCACTTTTCCATTTTCCACTACTTCAAACACATCATTCTTTCCAGTCACATGATTAATTGCAATCTCATCATCATAAATAGATGACTTTACAATCTTTTTAACTCCCTTTGTAACATAAACAGAATAATAAAGACCATCCTTATCAGTAGAACTTTCTACCTTAAAATCTTTAAACTCTGGATACATACTTACAAGAAAACCATTGGCCCTTTTATCTGACTTCAAATCAGAAACAATATTAGACAATAACTCAGTTCCATTCTTACCATCCAAATTTAAAGTCATTTTTGTAGTAGAAACCTCTTTACCATCAACCTCTATTTTCTCACCCGTCTCAGTAAAATACGAAGATTTTATATTCTTTTGAAAACTTTTCTTCATAAAACCCCAAACATATTCCATATCTTCTAACATTTTTTCACGATCAGATTGATTTGCAAACATATCCGTTTCTTCTTCTAACTCTAAATACTTTTCAAACACACCTTTTAATAAAAGATATTGCTTACTATTTTGATTTACATAAGTAAAATCAAATAACGTTTCATCCTTTAAAACAGCAGAAAAATTAATAGATCCCTTTTTCTCGCTTTTTTTGATTTTTGTTTCCCCATAAAAAGTAACATCATTTAACTTTTCAATCATACCAACAATATCACCATATTCTTCACTTTCCTTAAGCAAAGAAAGATATGGAGAATTCACTTTAATACTTCCAGTGCCTTTCATCGTAAAATCATCAGGAATATTAGAATCTAAATCAGTAGAAGGTTCTACTATTTTTTCAAAACTATCCATCCATTGATCTAACGACTTCGCAAACATATACTTAGAATTAGAACGCAAGAAATAAAAAACAAGACCAACCACTATAAGTGCAACTACAGCAACAATACCAATTATAATAGGAACTTTCTTACTTTTCTTATGAGACCCTAATGAAGTCACTGTCTTATTATCAAATGTCTCCACCTTTTTTTGTGGCTCTTCCACATGAGTCTGATATTCTGAGGTGTTATCAATATTTTTTTCATCCATACAATACACATCCTTCACTTTAGATTATACCAAAAATGAAAAAATATGTCTATTATTAACAACCAACCTTATGAAAATCCAAACGAAGCTTATCTGCTATTGTAACAATAAACTCAGAATTCGTTGGTTTTGCCTTATCAATATCAACACTATGACCAAATATCTCCTCCATCAAAGCCCAATTCCCACGATTCCAACTAACCTCTATCGCATGACGAATCGCTCTTTCCACTCTAGAAACCGTCGTATCAAACTTATTCGCTAACTCAGGATAAAGTTCCTTTGTAATCCCACCAATCGTTTCAGGACGTTCAAAAATAATTCCAATACCTTCCCTAATATATTGATATCCCTTAATATGAGAAGGAATGCCCAACTCATGTAGCATCTTTGTAATAGAAACCTGTAAATTATTATAATAAAAATCAATACTTTTAGAAACTTCCTTCTTCTTATTTGTTTCTAATATTCTTTTCTCAAGATCAGGCAACTCAAACGGTTTTAAAATAAAATAACTAACTCCATACTCAGAAACCTCACGAATGACATCCGCTGCATTATAGCTAGTCGCTACAATCACCTTCTTTGAAATTCCGCGTTTCTTCATCTCCTCTAATACATACATTCCATCCTTTTTAGGCATAATTAAATCAAGTACAATCACATCATAGTGATCTTTCTCACGATCAATTACTTCAATTCCCTGTTCTCCATCATAAGCTTCCTTTACAACTTCTATGGACTCATGATTCTTAAAATACTCCTTCACCATTCCTACTAAATTTAGATTATCGTCTACCATTAAGACTTTTATTTTATTCATCACAATCTCCCTCTCTATACTTCCTTTGCTATGTTCTTATTATACAACTGATACTACAATTTTGACTATAGCGAAAAACTTCTAGTTTTGTCGAAAAATAGAAAAAAAGCTACTTTTTTACGGTAACTTCTATAATTTTTAAAAACTCTTCAGCACGAATACTCGCACCACCAACCAAAAATCCTGAAACATTCGAAATTTGATTTAACTCTTCAATATTCTTAGAATTCACACTACCACCATACATGACTCGAATATCCTCATGACCAAAATATTGTAGCACAATTCCTTTAATATATTGAATCGTCTCTTCTATTTCCATTAAAGTTGGTGTCACATCACTACCAATCGCCCAAACTGGCTCGTAAGCAATGATAATCTTTGAAAAATAATGAGTATCCACATTGCGCAGACAATTTAACAACTGACGCTTGAGCACACGAGCTGTTTTTAACAAACCCTTCTCCTCAGCAGTTTCTCCAATACATAAAATCACAGTGAATCCATATTTTAAAGCACTAATAACCTTTTTATTAATATCTTGATCTGATTCCTTAAAATAAATTCTCCGCTCACTATGTCCTACAATTACATACTCAATTCCAAGCGATGCCACTTGCGAAACAGATATTTCACCAGTATAAGCACCCTTGTCTCTAAAAAACACATTTTGAATACCTACCTTATAAGGTTGTTTCAAAAAATATGGAATATAAACAGCACTCGGACATATCACAACTTGATCTTGTGGGTCGTCAAATTGAAACTTTTTTAAATATTCAGATATCTCTGTTGCTGACAAATTCATTTTCATATTTCCAACAATTAATTTTTCACTTTTCATAAAACCCTCTCTTTATTACTCCTTCAATCGTACCAACCAATTTATCTTTATTCTCCCCACTAGTATCAATCGCAGTACGATATACCTCTAATACTCGCTCTGCGAAATATTTAGAAGAATGCATTTCTGCGCTATTACGCGCTTGTTTACTCATTTTCTTTTGTATCTCTAAATGACGAATCAAATAATCGACCTTTTCGACATATTCATTTTGATCTTGAAACAAATATCCATTTAACTCATCCACCACAGCAATTCTAAAACTATCATCATCTACCGCCAAAACAGGAAGAGATGCTGCCATTGCTTCAATCACTGTTAACCCCTGTGTTTCTGTTTTAGAAGCAGTTGCGAAAACAGAAGCAGCTTGATAATAAAGCGGAATATCATCATATGAAACTTTTCCAGTAAAAATTACATTTTTTTCTAGTCCATACTTAGACACTAAACTTTTAAAATAATCCATATCTGGACCATCACCCACTATCATCAACTTCACATTTTTATGCTTTTTGACAATATCTTTTTGACCTTCAATCAAAACATCAACACTTTTCTCTTTTCCTAACCTTCCAACAAATAATATAACAAAATCATTTTCATCAATCGACAATTGTTTTCTAAAATCCAAAACTTGATCTCTCTTAAACTTTTCCTTATAAAAGCGTTCGACTTCAATACCTGTTGGAATAACATAGACATTTCGATCCACTTTATACTTATCTTTAAATAAATCATATGCTTTTTTCGTTGGAACAATTAACTCCGTAGCTGTTTTATCACAATAAAATTTCGTTAAATATTCCACTACTTTTTTTGCTTCTTTATTGAAATATCCTTTCGTAATATAATGTACATAATCTTCATACATCGTATGATAAGTATGAACAAGTGGAATTTGTAATTGTTTCGCAAATAACCTAGCAAATGTTCCAATACCAAATTCTGTTTGAGAATGAATCACATCCAAATTCCAATTTTTAATTTTATTAATGACTCGAATTGGATAAATACTCGTCAATCGATAATCATAAATACCAATTGGAATTCCAGGAATACGAATCACATCTTTTTCATACTTATAAGACATATTTTCATTATTTACAGTTACAATAAACACCTGATGACCTAATTTTTCTAAAGCTCCCTTTAACATAACAATACTAGTAGAAACTCCATTAATATAAGGAGGATATGTATCTGTAAAAATTCCAATTCTCATAAATTATCGTTTCTCCTTTGTATTAAGCGCTAGAATTCCAATCATAATTCCAAAATAATAAGTAATAAATCTCCAAATCAACATTACCGCTTTTAGTATACTTCCTTGAATGAAATTTCCATAAAAAGCCATAAAACTATATTCTAATCCACCAGTTCCTCCAGGAATTGGAACAAATGAACCAACCAGCATAACATAAGCTGAAGTAATAACTGTAATAGTAGCAGACAAACTGTGATAATCTCCCAAACCAAATAAGATAACCATAGGAATCATATATAAACTAATCAATCCTAAAAAACTCCAAAGAATCAACTTAAAAAAATGCTTTTTATCTTTCATCAAAATAACTGCCCCACTATGAAACCTACTGACATAATCCTTCCACTTTTCTCTTGTCTTTTCTGGATCCTTTATGAATTTAATTTTAGATAATAATCGAATTGCTTTTTCCACAATAAAATAATTGATCTTTTTCGCAAATGCTACAGCAAATAATACCACAATTACCAATGTATTAATAATAAAACCAAGTGTAACCAAATGCTTTAACAATCCTACCTCTGGATAAAAATGACAAAAATAATTGGATACAATTGCAATAATTCCAAGTACTACCAAAGCAATCTGATAAACAATAAAATCTTGAATAATAATATTGGTTCCATCTGTATAACGAATTCCATCTTTTTTTAAAGAATAAATTTGAAATGGTTGGCCACCACTTGCAAATGGAGTGATACCATTAAAAAATTGTGTCAACAAAATATTGCGAAATGCTTGTGACATTTTATAATCCTTTTTAAAATGTCTGGCTGTTTGATATAAAACCAACGATTTCATATACCAATAGCCAAATATTAAAAACAAAGCAACCAAAAGCCAAAAAACATTAATCTTAAAAATAGTTTGGATGATATCATAAAAATCATCTTTAAGCGCAAAATAAAGTACACCAATTGTTACTAGAATAAGTAATAAAATACTTATTTTGCTTTTTAATTTTTTGTTCATAATATCATCCCTTTTAGTTGCTTTTATGTAGTTTACATTGACATACGTTTTTGAGGACAAACATCATCAATTGCAGCAATCCCTGGTAAAGTTTCACCTGCTAATAAATCCAAAGATGCTCCCCCTCCAGTTGAAATATGAGTGAAAGCATTTTTATAACCAAAATTAATTGCAGCTGCTGCAGTATCGCCTCCACCTAGAATTGTTACTCCATCATTTGCTTTTAAAATTTCACAAATTGCCTTTGTACCATCACTAAAACTTGAATATTCAGTCACACCAAGAGTACCATTCCAAATAATTGTTTTGCTAATATCCAAATATTGTCTGAAAAGTTGAACTGTCTCAGGGCCAACATCCACAGCCATTTGATCCGGTTTAATATGTCCTAATTTTACCAATTCTCCTTGATTACTTTCAATATTCGTAGTACAAACAAAATCAACTGGTAATATTATTTTATCACGATATTGACTCAAAATTTCATTACAAAATTGTAAGTTTTCATCATCTACCAAAGAAGCACCTAATTCATAACCCATGGCTTTTAAAAATGTATTCGACATACCACCACCAACTGCAATAAAATCTGCTTTTTTAACTAGATTACGAACGACACCAATTTTATCACTCACTTTCGCTCCACCTAATATTACAGTAAATGGCTTTTCAGGTTCTTCTATCGCTGGTACCAAACAATTAAGCTCCTTTTCAACTAAAAAACCTACTCCACTTGGAAGAAGTGACGCAATTCCTACATTAGAAGCATGCGCTCTATGAGCAGTTCCAAAAGCATCATTAATATAAAGATCTCCCAAACTAGCCCAATAAGCACCTAATGATGAATCATTTTTACTTTCTTTTTTCCCATTCACATCTTCAAAACGTGTATTTTCTAATAACACAACATCTCCAAATTTTGCTTCTGATATCGCTTTTTCTACCAAAGATCCTCTTGTTTCAGAAACAAATGTAACCATTCCTCCACCAAGTAATTGATCCAAACGCGCTGCCACTGGAGCCAAAGATTTTCCTTTTTTATCCTCTTCTGTTTTTATTCTACCCAAATGTGACAATAATACAACCTTAGCACCATGTGAAGTAGCATAATTTATCGTTTCCAAACTTTCCACAATACGATTGTCATCAGTAATCACACCATTTTTCATTGGCACATTGAAGTCAACACGAATAATAACTGTTTTCCCCTCTAAATCATAATCTCTAATACTTTTTTTCATTTTCTCCCTCTTTCTAGCCTACGGTATATTGATATTTATAGCTACCGTCTGATTGTTTGGTGATTTTAATAGTATCTGATTCTGTAACAACTTTTTCTGTTCTAGGATTTAATGTAGAACTCTTAATATATCCATTATCAATTAACTCTTTCATTGTAATGGTATAAGACCCCCCTGCTGTTTTTAAATCTGGGTATGAATCTGAATTTAATTCTACATAAGATTCCGTAGCTAAATAAAGATCTTTTAGGAAACGATTGTATTCTTTTTCTTCATCTCTTTTCAACATACCAATAAGAGATGGCATAACAAATACCAAAATGGTTGCAATGATTCCTAAAATTCCTAATAACTCTACTAATGTAAATCCTGTGTTTTTTTTCATTTTCATCACCTACCTATATTTTACACTATTTTATAATAATTTCACATATTTTTTAAGAAAAAAATATACTTAACACAAAATTACGTATATTTTTCCTATTTTATGATGGATAACTAATCATTAATATAAAGCATTTAAAAACAAACGAAGAACAACAAAAAACAAAATACCACTAAACGCACCCACCAAAAAAGCCAAAGTAAGACTATCGATAAAAGCAGCCATTTTAGGATTTTTTAAAACCATTTGTTTCGATTGTTCAAACACAATTTCTGAATCTTTTTCTAATTTCTGTATCATAGAAAGAATTTTCACAATTTGTTCCGCACTTTTCCCATGCAATCTTAAATACTCTACCATTTCTTCCTCAGTCATTCCTGCAGTCACTTTCTTCAAATCACAAATTTCTTGTTCTCCTATTACCTCAATTAATGGCTTAATCTCATCAAAAATAAATTCCTCAAGTGGTTCCTGTCTCTTAAACTGCTTCTCTATAAAAACAGACCTCGGAATGTTCCTAACCAAATTGAGTTTTGCAATTGATGAATCCAATAGTGATTTTTCCTTCACACCATATCTTTCTAAAAAAGAGTTCAACTTACCTAAATCATATTTCCATAACTCCCGAATTTCTCGAACCAAATAAGAAGACTCATGACCACTTTCAAAAAGTTTCTTTTTTAATTCTGCAATCATAGATTCATCCAATTGATTCACATAAATAATTCCTAAATGATTCACTGCAGTCTCAATTTCATTTTGCTCTAAAACATCCATTTTTATCACCCTTATTCTAACTTTAGTATAACATTAGAAAAAAAAATTGTAAATTAAAAATCACAATTTTTTGGTGTCCTAGGATAAGGAATTACATCCCGAATATTATCTACCCCAGTTAAATACATAAGCAAACGTTCAAATCCCATACCAAATCCAGAATGAACACAACCACCGTATTTGCGCAAATTCATATACCATTCTAATCCTTCTTCTTTGACATGAAGTTCTTGCATTCGTTTCTTTAGCTTTTCATAGTCTTCTTCCCTTTGACTTCCACCCATCAATTCTCCTGAACCAGGAACTAACAAATCAACCGCTGCCACTGTTTCTAAATCCTCATTTAGTTTCATATAAAATGCTTTAATATCTTTTGGCCAATTCGTAATAAATACAGGAGCTTTAAAATGTTCTTCAGTCAAATATTTTTCATGTTCCTTTGCCAAGTCTTCTCCTTGTTTTGGTTCATACTCAAAATTTTTATGCGCAGCAATTAAAATATCAATCGCTTCTTTATGAGAAATACGAACTGCTTTATTATTTAATAATACATTTAATTTATCGATCAAACCTTTTTCCACAAAGGAATCAAAGAAAACAATCTCATCATGACACTTTTCCATGACTTCCTTTACCACAAACTTCAACATATCTTCTTCGATATCCATTAGTTGATTTAAATCACAAAAAGCAATTTCTGGTTCAATCATCCAAAACTCAGAAGCATGTGTTTTGGTATTAGAATTTTCAGCACGAAAAGTTGGACCAAATGTATAAATTTTTTTATACGCCATCGCAAACGTTTCACCTTCCAATTGACCAGTCACAGTTAATCCTACTTTTTGACCAAAAAAATCATTCTTATAATCAACATTTCCTTTATCATCTTTTGGAACTTGTTCTAGATCAAACGTCGTTAAATGAAACATCTCTCCTGCGCCTTCTCCATCATTGGCTGTAATTAATGGAGTATGAACATACACGTATCCTCGATCTTGAAAATACGTATGTATTGCATGAGCAGCAACGCTTCGAACCCTAAAAACCGCACCAAACAAATTGGTTCTTGGTCTTAAATAAGCGATTTCTCTTAAAAATTCTCGCGTATGACGTTTCGGCTGTAATGGATAATCATCTGGACAATCTCCTTCTTTTTTGATAGATTTAAGCTGAATCTCAAAATCTTGTTTTCCACTTGAATCAATAACAACTCCAGTCACTGTAACCGCACTTCCAACTGATAATTTAGAAATCTCATTAAAATTATCTAAATGATTATCATATACAATTTGAACATTTTTAAATGTTGTTCCATCTGAAAAATCTAAAAAACCAAATTCTTTTTGTTTCCTATGATTTTTAATCCATCCTTGTAATGTCACTTCTTTATTTTTATAGGTTTCAATTTGATCATATAATTCTTTTACATCCATTTTATCAATCCTTTCATTATACAAAAATAAGTCCTAAAAAAGGACTTATTTAATTATCTTAATGGCGCCTGATGTAGGACTCGGACCTACGACCTGCCGGTTAACAGCCGGATGCTCTACCAACTG
>CANAXT010000055.1 GCA_947365915.1 uncultured Mycoplasmatota bacterium | reverse complement strand
TTATCTACATAATAATAGTCTTCTGTAATCAAATCCTTAAAATCATCTACTCCTACTGGTACTGGTTTCATAGTAATGCCTCCTTTTCCTATTATATTATAAATACCTCATTTACACAATCCAAATCTCCATCATCTTTTAAGCAATTTATCAACACTTCAATATTGAACAAACCTCAATTCTATGTTATAGTTATACAAGGATGTGATAACATGAATCTAAAAAAATATAAAAAAAGACCCAAAGGAAACTCCTATGATGGATCATCAGAATACATCGAAAAACAAAACCATTCAATCATTATTATCATTGTAATTGGATTAATCAGTCTAGCTATAGGACTCATCATATACCAAAGCAACAAAGGAAAAACATGTAACAACATAGAAAAATTAATCTTAACGCGTGCTGAAAAATATGCAGAAAAAAACAACCTATTACCAAAAATAGAAGGAGATTCCATCACCCTCAATATTGACGAAATATTTAAAGACGAAACAAAAAAACCAACAATAAAAGAACAAACCTGCTCTGGTACCATAAAAATCACAAAATACAAAAAAGAATATATCAAAACATTTGATATCACCAACTGCAACTATTGCTCTACCAACAATCGTTATCAAAAATGGTCCAAAGAAACAGACAAGCTTCCATCAAAAAAATACTTAATTGACGTCATTCCTTACTATAACTATTATGAACTTGCAAACTACCGTTCAGCTTGGTCAAATTGGATTCCAGAAGATGAACTAGGAGAAATTGACAAAGACTATTTTGTTGCTTTACCAAAAGACAAAACAAAACTTCCAACCATTCCAGAAGAAGCAACTATTATTGAGTACGAAAAAGATGACCAAACGTGGTACAGCTATCGTGACAAAAAGTGGAAATACTATCAAGACAAAGGGGGGAACTATAGCGACTTCTCATCAGAACAACCAGATGGCTATAGCAAAAAAGACACCTCTACTGAAATTAGTACAGAATGGACAGAATGGTCACCAGATTACCCAGAAAAAAAATCTTACCGAACCATTGACACAACAACAGGATATCGATGGTATTATGAAAAAGGAAAGAAAAAAATATACTGGAATAGTGGAAGCTATACACCAGAACAACCAGACAAAAAATACGACAAAAAAGAAGAAACTACCATCTCTCTACATCGATACAAAGATAAAAAATGGAGATGGTATAACGGAGAAAAAAGAAACTACACAGGATATGTTTCCGTTCCAAGTTCCAGTACTTACAACAAACGAGATGAAGAACTACTAATCTACACAGAATGGTCATCATATAGTGACAAAAACCACCTAGATGACACCAACACATGGTACCGTGAACAAAAAGAAAAAACATACTCAAGATTCCGTATACCATACTCTATGAAATCATTCCTAAAACTAGACAAATACGTAAACAAACAAGAATTCGAAACAACACTAAACGACAGCATGGAAAATTTAACAAATCTAGAAAACATACAAGTAGACATTAAGTACAAATTCAAATATCGAAAAAAATAACGCCCACGCGTTATTTTTCATTCACTAACCGAATATCCTCAATCGTATGAATCGGAATAATCTCATTATCAATCGTAATCAAACGATCCCCATTCCTGCCAATAATTTTCTTCACAACCGTTCCACCATTCTGTTTAATCTCCACATCTGCCTTATAAATATAATTCTTAGACTTAAAAATCGTATTGATCTTCTGATTCACATTCATCCCTTCTACTTCCACACTAGGACATTCTTCTTCCCGATTAGATACATACACCCGTTCATTATTATGAAGCTCCTTATCAATTTTATTCGCAAACACTTTTGGCAATTTCTTTTCCATTTCAAACACCTCTAATAAATTATATAAAAAAAAAGACATTTTATTCCATTCCTACTCCAAAAAAGAAACGTCCCTCTACTTCTCCTGTTAAAGTTGAACGATAATGAGAAAAATAACTAGAATCACTACCAGTATCAACAGGAACAATATGAATCTGACTTTCTGACAAACCAGAAGTAAGAAAAAAATCTCTTACATAACCAGATAAATCAATAGAATAAAGATCATCTTTCACATGACTAATATAAGGTTTCCACTTTTCCTCTTCCATTTGTTTTGGAGTAGAAAGCAAATAACTCTCCTTTTTAATACATGGTCCAATATGAATCATCAAATCAGAAAGCCTAGAATTATACTGTTCCCTAAAAATAGAAAATAATTTTTGGTGCAAATCCAAATAAGTACTTCTCCAACCCAAATGGGCAAATGCAAACACATGATTTTTTCGATCATATATTGTAAAAGGAATACAATCTCCAAAATTAAGATACAAAAACACATTAGGATACTTACAAATAATTGCATCCGCTTCGACCAACTTATAATATAAATCTGGAGTATCTATTACCTCTTCTTTTAACTCCACAACATGATCCTGATTATCCGCTTGCATCAACAAAAAACGATTCAATTCTAACCCCATTTTCGCAATAAATCGCTTACGATTAGAATCCGCCTCCAAACCATACTTTTTTGACATATTCCCATCTTCTTTATTAGAATAAATCAAAATCAAATCATCATATTGTTCTCTCATATTACCACCATTACTAGTATAACACAGATTCTAAGAGTTATAATGCAAATCTAAAACTTTCGATACAAAATATCCAATCAAAAAACAAACAAAACTAATCAACACAGTAGCAATAGAATAATGGTACTTTAGTGTTTGAAAAAACAAAAGCAAAACAGAAGAAAGAAAAAACGAAAGAATCATATAGTAAAACGAAATAGAATGCCTCTCGATCAAATAAGAAACAATCTTAATTGTAATCAATGCTCCAACCAAAATTCCAAAACCAAAAGGAACTAAAACTGGGATAGAAGTAGTAAAATCAAACAAATGTTGAAACGTTTCAAGTAACATCGTATAACAACCCAGCAACATTAAAATCGCGGTCCCACTCACCCCTGGAACAATCATTGTAACAGCATCAATCACACCAAACAAAAATAAACACAAAATACTTTTCAAACTTCCGTCATAAATAAAAACCTGATGACTCTGCGTAAAAGACAAAACCAACATCAACACAAAAGGAATCACCAAATACCAAAAATAACACTTCCAAGAAGTCCCTTCTACCTCTTTCCTAATAGACGAAAAACCACCTAACATTAATCCAATAAATAATAACATCGTCGGCAAATAAAATTGAAACAAACAAAATTCAATCACACCACTCATACCAACAATCGCTAAAATAACACCAATCCCAAGTAAACCTAAAAACAAACTATTTTTTTTCACATCCCGAAAAAAATGTGCTACTGCCAATGTCGCATCCTCATAAATACCAAGAGACATAGCAAGCATACCGCCACTCACTCCGGGAATAATTTTTCCAAGTCCAACAATAAACCCTTTCAATATCAATTTTACCATATAAAATCCCCTTCAATATAGTATATAAAAAAATAAAATAACTATTCCTAGGTATTTGTACTTTCAAAAATAAGACAAAACACATCTATTAATATAGGTGATGTTATGTTATCGACTATTTTATTTTCTTTCGTTCTTGTACTGGACTCTTTTTTAGCAAGTATTACATATGGAGCAAACAAAATCAAAGTTCCAAAACGGTCGATCATCGTCATCAGTTTTATTGGTACACTGTTTCTTTCTTTTTCTCTTTTATTTGCATCTACATTAAAACAACATATCAACCCTTTACTATCATCATTATTATCATTTTCTTTGCTTTTTCTACTAGGACTTTCCAATCTCATTCATTTCTTAGTCAAAACAAAAAAAGAAAAAATATTTTCTTTCAATTTTAAAGAAATCCATTTTGTCATCGATATTTATTTTGATGAACTAAAAGCAGATCTTGATCACTCCTCTTCATTATCCATAAAAGAAGCAATTTTTTTAGCTTTCGCACTGTCTTTTGATTCTTTGCTTTCTGGTTTTGGCTTCGGTCTTTCTAATATTTCAATTCCATTTTTTCTAGCACTCACATTTGTATTAAACATATTAGCTTTTCTAATTGGTTTATGGATTGGAAAACATCTCCACAATACCAAATATGATTTTTCATGGCTGACTGCACTGATATTCTTTATACTAGCTTTTTCCAAACTATTTTCTTAATATTAATGTATTAAAAATGGCTAACAATGTAACTCCAACATCTGCAAATATAGCAAACCAAATCGAAGAAATTCCAAAAATCCCCAATAATAACACTACTATTTTTGTAAAAAGCGCTAAAACAATATTCAACCGAATCACAAAAATAGATTGTCTAGCAATTTTGATCCCCTCTGGAATCAAAGACAAATGATCATTCATAATTACAATATCACTAGCTTCTATTGCAGCGTCACTTCCAATTCCACCCATGGAAATCCCCAAATCGGAAAGTGCCAAAACAGGAGCATCATTCATACCATCTCCAACAAAGGCTAACGGTCTTTGTTGTTTTTGTATCATTTCCTTCATCACATTTACCTTTCCATCTGGAAGCAATTCAAAATAACATTCATCAAGCTGTAACTCATTTTTTATTGATTCCACAGTCTCTTTTTTATCACCCGATATTACTGCACTATATCCAATATATTGCTTCAACTCTCCAATCGCTTTCTTAGTATCTTCCTTTAAACGATCAGATATTACAATGTAGCCTACATACTGTTGATCTACTGCAACATACAAAATCGTTCCAATATAATCAACTTTCTCTACCACAATATTTTTTTTATGAAACAATTTTTGATTTCCAATCAAAACCTCTTTTTCTTTTACTTTTCCTTCTATTCCCATTCCAGCATATTCAACAACCTCAGAAACTGGAAAAGCCTGAAAATCTAATTTTAACAAAGCACTTGTAATTGGGTGATTTGATTTTTTTTCCAAAGAACAAACATAATCCAAAAATTTTTTTTTTTCTAATTCAATTTGTGTGACTTCAAAAACACCTTCCGTTAAAGTCCCAGTTTTATCAAACGCCATTGATTTTATCTTAGATAACATTTCAAGTTCTGTACTTCCTTTTACAAGCATCCCTATTTTAGAACATCTTCCAATCCCGTAAAAGAACCCAAGAGGAATCGATATTACCAAAGCACATGGACAAGATAATACCAAAAAGACAATCGACCGATAAATCCACGTATGATAATCACCAGTAATCAAACTAGGAATCAACGCAATCAAAAAAGCAAGTATCACCACAATAGGGGTATAAACTCTAGAAAAACGAGTCATAAATTTCTCCGTTTTTGTTTTTTTATCACTCTCTTGTTCAATCAATTTTAAAATTCTAGTAACTGTAGAATCTTCTACCAATTTATCTACTTTAACAGTAATTACACCATCTAAATTAAAACATCCACTTAAAATAGAACTTCCTTTTTCTACAAATAAAGGCTTCGCTTCTCCTGTAAGCGCTTTGGTATCAATATTTGCTTTTCCTTCTACTACTGTTCCATCGAGTGGTATTTTTTCTCCAGCTTGGACAACCATAAGATCTCCAATATGTACTTCTTCTAATGGAACGAAATCATTTCCAATTCGGGCACAATCACTCTTTAATTCCATTAAATCAGAAATGGATTTTCGAGATTTTGATATTGCTTTTTCTTGTAAAAATTCACCAATTTGAAATAACAACATAACAGTTGTTCCTTCTACCACTGAACCAATCAAAAAAGCACCTAATGACGCAATCGTCATTAAAAAATTTTCATCAAAAAGTTCACCTTTGATAATATTTTTGAAAGATTCTATTAATACTTCATATCCAATAATCAGATAACTTGCAATCATAAAAATCATAGAATCCAATAATATTCCAATCACAAATAAAATTGTAGAAATAATAATTCGATTTTTCATCTTTCTTTCCTTTCCATAATATGTTCCAATCCATATTTAAAAATAATAGATACATGATCATCTTTTAAAGAATAATATACTTCTTTACCACTTTTTCTTGTTTTTACCAAATCATGATATCTTAATAGTTGTAATTGATGTGAAACTGCAGATTGATTCATTTGCAAAGATTCTGAAATTTCACCAACATTGAATTCTTGATCTTCTAATAATTTCAAGATACGTAATCTTGTTTCATCTCCCATAATTTTATAAAATTGGGCCAATTCATTTAATGCTTCTTCCATATTAACCTTCTTTCATATGAATAATTATTCATATATTCATATTACTATATTGTATGAAAAAAGTCAATGTCTATACAAAAAAAGATAAAATCATCAGTTGGAATTTTTTATCAGTTTTTATTTTACCATTTATACTACATAGTTACAAAATAAAAAATAAGTTCAGAAAAGAACGTCCTCTATCGTACGTTCTTTTCACATCCCTTAAAACGTTTTCTCAAATTAATCTAATCTATCTCTTCGTTCTAGTGTCCTTTCGTTCATGGTTGTTCGTGCCAAAGTTTTTTCTTCTTTTTTAACACTACACATAAGATAGTTCCATGCCTCACAACGATTACCCGAGCACTACCACCCGAAACGAGTAGCTGTCGTACGCACTACCAGCGCCAGCCGTGTAGATGAAGTGGAACACTCCTGCATACGTCGTATCGCCAAACCTCCCGCCACGTAGGAACCACGGGTAAGTCGAACTGACGAAGTAGGCGGCATCGGAATACCATCCGCTCGTCTCACTTAATGCATGGCCGTAACATATTCCTGAGTTACATGCTGTTGTTGCTGTACTACTTGTATAATTATCATAATATTTACTATTCGGTAAACTACTAAATCCTGATGATCCTATTGTCTGACTATATACTCCCATTACGTATTCATATGCTCCTCCACTCATGTCGTATACTCCGTATACTGTTCCACTTGTTGACGCTCCTGTTCCTCCTGTCGATTTCTCATATGTATACGCACATGATGATGCCTGACTTGTACTTGGCGCTCCCGCACTACACCCTGTATATGTATTACTATTCCAATAGTTATTTATATATACTTCTTTATTTGCTCCACTATAACTACTATTTCCTCTTTTTCCATATTTACTTTGTGACAAGTACGCTACTGCTCCCCATTCACTATTCTTCATCATATGCGCATCTGCTGACGTGCTTATTCCATAACTATTTCCACTTGCACTGAACTTCTGCGCTGTTGTAAACATATTACTTACTTGCATATATCTTAATGAATTTACATTTGGTTTTATATATGGTGTTTGACTTGTATTATTACAATTACTTGTGCTTGGACTCGTAAAACATGAGCTTCCTGATGCTGCACTTGTCTCGAATTTTCCTACCCAGAACCCTGCTAGTTGTGTTGACCCAAATGTAAACGCTGGATGGATTTTATAATTACTACTTGGACTTGTCTTTGACGTTGCTATAAAATTAATATTTATCTGACCGGGTTGGGTCTGACTTCCTCCTGCATAACTACTTCCTAAATTTGTATATTGATACTCATATCTTGGGATCCATACAAAGTATGCATTTATTGCACTCTCTGGTATTGTTGACCCTACTGAGGCATTCCTATAACTACTTGTTACTGAAGCTGCATTCGCCCACATTTGGGTATTGTAGTCATACCATTGATTTGCTCCTGATCCATTCTCACTATCTGCTCTTATCCATGCACTTCCATTCCATTTGATTGGGATTAATCCATTTGTTAATGTTGGTTTTTGCGCTCCTGTTGTATCTACATTTGGTGCTTTTATTATTATTGTTTTACTTGCACTCTGTGTTAATCCATTTACTCCTGTTGCTGTACATGTTACTGTGTGAGTTCCTACTGCCAATGAACTTGTATTACTTGCTGTACAACTTACTGTTCCTGTTCCACTCACACTCCATGTCGGTGTATCAAAGTATGTACTCTGGACCGCATTACTTGATCCTTTGTTTACTGTTACACTTCCTGTACTTTTTGCTTTAAACGTTGGTCTTGTTTTATCTACTTTGTATGGTCCATATGTCGCTGACTTTGTATTTCCTGCATTATCTGTAGTTGTGACAACCACACTTGTTCCTGCCCCATTACTTGTTAGACTTGTTGGACTTACTGTTGTACTCTTATGGCCTGACAATGTATCCGATCCATTTGTTATACTGAATGTTACATCACTTGTATACCATCCATTACTTCCCATCGTTCCACTTGGGGTTACACTTCCTACACTAGGTTCTGTTACATCTATTTTATATTCTCCACTTGAGAGAGTGCTCGGATTTCCGTATTCATCACTTCCTGTTAATTTGATTACGTATATTCCACTTTCATTTAGAGGGATATTTACTTCTGCACTTTTTCCACTTACACTTACACTTTCTACTCCTTTTGATGTTCCATCTTTCACTACTTCATATGTAAATGTTTTTAAATTACTATTATCTGTTGCTGTTGCCTTTATTGTTTGGGCTTTTGTCCAAACATTTCCTGTACTTGCATTACTAAAGTTCAATATTGGTCCTTCTGCTTCTACTATTGTAAACTTACGTTCTACTGTTTCCTCATTCCCTGCTTGATCTATTACTTTATAAGTGACCGTTTGTTCTCCTAATATTGCGGTTAAACTTCCTGTTGTTTCTACTGTTGGTTCTATTCCACTATTATCACTTACTGTTATTCCTTCTAATACATTATAACTTGTTACTTCTGTTATTTTTAATATTGTATTTTCTGGTACTGTAATGCTTGGTTTTGTTACATCTATTTTATAAGTTTTACTTAATGTATTCCTATGTCCATTATTATCTGTTACACTTACTATCACTTCATATATTCCTGTTTCATTTAATGTTAAAGTCTTAGTTAATCCTGATACCGTTTCAGTTTTGATACTCGTTCCATCTTTTTTAATCTCATATATAAAACCTTCTACTTTATTTGGTCTTATTCCACTTACACTAATTAAAACCTCCTTTTCTTTTACATAAGTTTCATTACTCTCTGTCATTGTTATCATTGGTAACATGTCTAGCACAACTACTCCCCGTTCTACAGACACTGTCTTCTCATTATTACTTGTCCGATAAGTAATGATATATGTTCCCTCTACTGAAGTATCTATATTAGTCACAACTTCATTATTCTTTCTAATCTCAGTCGTATATTCTAAAGGATCTCCACCTTTTGTTCTTGCTACTGCTCCAAGCTCTTTATATACACCATCTAATTCTACATAGATAGTAGAATCTCCATTCAAACTAATCACTGGATCTTCTCTATTTAAATCTGGCACTTTTCCAGTAGGATTTTTAGTAATCTCTACATTCTCTTCTTTTCCATTCGCACAATATTCTTTATTACAAATATTATTAATCGTAATATTTCCATCACCATCTACATATATAAATCCATTTCCATCTATCCGTCCACTAATTTTAACAATCTCATCCCGTTTTTTATCATTAACCGTTAATAAACTTAAATTCGACCCCTCATAAAAATATTCTCGAGGGACCAAAAAATCATCATCTGATAAATCAATCCGTACTGCTTCTATAATTCCATCAATACTCCGTTCAAATGCAGCCTTTTTAGACTTACCAACTACATTCAAAATAATCGGAGACACAATTAAAGCAATCACTCCTATTATAATTATTACTGCAAGCAACTCTATCAAAGTAAAACCTT
>CANAXT010000054.1 GCA_947365915.1 uncultured Mycoplasmatota bacterium | reverse complement strand
AAATTAATTTGCATTTTTTTTCTTTTTTTACATCATTTTATTTTGCTTATCTATATCTATACTCTTCAAATTCTCCATTTCTCCCTTTTTACATTCCCCTTATCTCCTGTTACCCTGTTCATCAGAGGTGAAAAAATGTTAAAAAATTTTATATTAAACAATAAAAAATTAAATTTACTTTATGATGGAAAAATTGATCGTGAGTACAGAATAAAGCCAGGTCCATTAAATGAAGACGAAAAAGCATCAATTCTATCTGACATCATGATGAAATCCATGCTGTTTCAGCAAAATCGTCTCAAATACTCTTGTAGACTTCTTTCCTGCATCTTAGACACTGATTATGAATACCTTTTACAAAACCTAAAACTAGAAAAAAATGAATTAGACAAAAAACACAGGCAAGATAAGGGAGAAAACGCAGATTATGTTGCTCATATTGAAGATACAACCATAAATATTGAAGTAAACAACAATGATAGCTATGAAACTATGCTTCGCAATCAAGAGTATGCACATCGATTATTTGCTGAAAAAGTGAAAGTAGGAACCGAATATGAATACTCTAAAATCATACAATTAAATCTAAACAACTTCGCTTTTGAAGAAAATGATTTATTAATTGATCCCTATTATCTACAAAATGATCAAGGCATCATTCTCACAGATAAAATCATTATTATTCAAATCTATATTCCCAATATTCGAAAAAAATGGTATACTAGTGGAGTAGAGAGTTTAACAGAATTAGAACGAGTTCTACTCACACTAATAGAAAAAAATATTGAAGTCTCTAAAGAACTAGGAAAAGGAGATCCGATTATGGAAGAATATATTGAAGAAGCTATTCAAGTTTCAAGGGATGAAAGTTTTGGAGAAGCTTATGACAAAGAATGGGCTTTACTTGATCAAGGACGTCGTGATGGTTTTGAAGATGGAAAAAACGTTGGCGAAGCTGAAGGTGCTGTAAAAGCAAAAACAGAAATTGTACAAAAAATGTTAGAAAAAAATACCGATATTAACTTTATTATGGAAGTTACTGGTCTAACAAAGACAGAAATTGAAAATCTTAGTGAAAACTAGGATTCTTTTTATCTATTTCAAGTAAAAGCTTTTATTTAAATTAGACATCGAAAGAGAAATTTTTATATTGAGAAAATGGAAAAAATTTGCTAAAATGGGAATGTTGACGGAGGCGATAACATGAGATTAACAAGTGACAAAGCATTAGAAATGTTGGAAAATGCAAAAGGAAAAACAATAGATGATGGTTGGATTTACCACTCTATTTGTGCTGGTAACTGTGCTGCTAGAATTGCTGAAGCTTTAAATTTAGATGTGGAAAAAGCACGAGCTCTTGGTTATATTCACGATATTGGAAAATTAGTTGGAGATTATCAAGATCACATTATGAATGGATATCTTTATTTAAAAGAACTGGGATATGATGAAGATTATTATAATATTTGTTTGACTCATTCTTACTTAAATAATGACTATTTATGTACTGCAGCTGGGATACCTAGAAATATTCCTTTTCGAACAGAATTTATAAAAAATCATAAATATACGATTTATGATAAAATTATCAATTTATGTGATTTAATGTGTACCAATGTGATTACGACTGTTGATAAAAGACTGATCGATGTTATTACGCGTAGAGGAGCTTATTATAATACACAATATCATGTAAAAGAAACTTATAAATTAAAACAATATTTTGATGATTTACTAGGATATAATTTATATGATTTGTTTCCAGAAATCAAAGAGAATTTATGAACATTTATTGTTCTTTTTTTATATTCCATTTGGGTGGATATATATATTCAATTGGTTCTAATTTTTGAATATATTTCTTTTTGATTTTCTTCCGATTGGATTTTAATTCTGGTTTGGCAACTCTACAGTATTTGTCTAATTCACAAAATAAGTTTTGACAATCAATCAATTGTAATTTTCTATTCCCTATTTTTTTAAACTTATATCCTAATCTTCTAAATTCTTCTTCTTGATGATCATACATATATTTGATCATCTCTTCATCTGTACTAGACTCTATAAAACATTTTTTGATTCCTCGTTTTGATCCTGGTCCTGCTATTGTAAATTCATGTTCACTAAAATTGGTAACTTCACTATAATTGATGTCTGTTACTAATTGATAAGCCATAAAGTTTCCAATTAATGGATATGATTTTAAGATATTAAAAGCTTCCTTCATTGTTTTGCATTCTATTATTTTTTCATATATTTTGTCTTTTAGAAACATCTGTTTTAGGAGCGCTAAATGGTTATCATGTTTACGATCAAATCCATATGCTTTATTGGCACAACTAATGTAAGCATCATTGTAAATTTTTTTTCTTTGTTTGATTGCTTCATTCAATATTTTTGAAAATTTGTTTATATCAAATGTTTCTAGTGTAATATCTTCTACATGTTCTAATAATAATTCCCATGTTGATTCTTTATTAAATAGTTTAAATAAGATAATCCTAAAAATCATGTCTTTTGCTTCATATTGTTTTCCATTATAAATGATGTTTTTCAATAAATATTGGCTCACTCTATCATTGACTCTGTAAGCATTACAAAATTTGTATTGCTGTAATATTGGATCTTTTGTCCAAGGGGCATCCAATTTTTCTTGTTTTTTTATAAATATATTTTGTCTTTCAAAGGCAAAATACCAATATAAATCGTATATTTCTTGTCTTTTTACAATTTTCATATTATTTCCTCGTTTAAAGTATTCTATTTCTATCTTTGTGAACTTTTTTATTATTTTATCATATTATACATTTTCTATCTAGGTTTTATGAGTTTAATATCCAATCTATAATAATATTTTTAATTTCGTAATATTCTTGTTCTTCAAATTGCATGTTAGCAATACAAAATTTTTTCGAGGCTATATGTGAACAAAAGATACATTCGTGCAGATTGAAACAATCCTGTATAAATAAAGAATTGCTTACTTTGTTAGAACAAATCACATTATAACTGTTGCTACAGTCTTTGGAGTCATCTGTTCTAAGGCAAAAGTTACAGTTTCCAGATCGATTACTTGCAAGTAAAAATTCACTATTGGCACAAGAATCACAATAGATGATATTTTTGGAATCACTACAACCTGTACTTCTATAAACATTTTCACATCTATAAATGGTATCACTTTTTATGACATTAATTGAGTCATAAACTCTTTCTGTTGTAGTTAGATTAATATTATTCCATATGTCTATAAGTTCTTGTAAGTTGTTGATTTCTTTTTTCGGAAGCATCCAATTATCGCTTTGATCTCTTTTTTCCATATTTGCATTGGTTATAAATCGGCCACTACTAATGGAGTCTGCCCAGGTGATTTCATTGGTTGTAGAGTCTAAAACTTGTTTTGGTAATTTTATGTCAAAGGCAAATTTTTCTAATATGTCGTTTAAGGTATAGTTATTTTCTTTTTCAAATACGTTTTTAAAAATTTTATTAATTATTTCTAATGCTTTTGTATCATTCATTTTTCTACACACCTTTCTTGTTTGTTGAATTTGATATCATTATGTCTTTTAAGTTAATATTCGCATTTATTTTAAAGTTGTTTTTTTGGGGCTTTGTTTCTTCTTTAGAACCAGTTTCTATCCTTTTTATTTCTTCTTTTATTCTTGGTATACTTGTGTAATTTAATGTGCTTGCTTTAAAAGCTGGAAGTAATATTCCATTGGAATCGATTCTGACAATACATTCTCTATTGTTTAGTTCTGTTAGTAGTTTTATTTTTCTTTCTTTGGTATCATCTAGTGGTATTTTCATATTAAAGTTGTCTACTAAAATATTGGCATCTAGTTTGGAAACTCTAAAGATAAAATAATTGATTGTGTTTGCGAATATAGATTGTTTTAATTCTGTTGATATTTGATTAAAGTATTGACTTGCTAGAATTAAGGATACATTATATTTTCTCATTTCTGATAAATATCTAGATAAAATGGGATTTTCTACGACTGCTACTTCATCTATAATAAAGATCATGTGTTCTTTCATTTCCCCTGTTTGAGCAATTGTCATAAGTTGTTGCATGATGAGTCCAGCTATGGTTTTGGTTACTTTATCTCCTAGTTTGGTTCTATCAAGAGAGAATAGGGTTAGAAAATTTTGATCAATGGTATTTTTTAAGTTTTCTAATTGGTCATTGTTATTTAATGATGGAATCATTTCCATTTCATCTATGAATCCTATAATGGGTGATATTGCTTCTCCATATGATTTTGTTTTTAAGTCGTTAAAGTCTGATAAGAAGAAATCAATTACACTCTCTGGTAAGTGATATTTCATTTTTTTTATTAATTCATTTCTAAATTCTAAGTCCAAAATTATTTTTTTTAGGTTTTTAAAATGAAAGGATTGGTTTGTTAGTAATAGATATATGGAATGTCTGAGTACTCTTTCTAGTTTAGAGTTGTATTGGTCAGCAATTAAAGATTTAAATAAGTCTAATAGTAATTCTGTGGATACGGTGGTGTCATCATTATGGTTTATAAATAGATCGATACTGTTTAATTTGTCTTTAAAGTCAATTACTTTTCCAATACCACCGATGTCTGTTTCTAATGATGCGTGTGGGTCAATAACGATGATTTTATATTTTTGGTTTTCATTTTTATAAGTGTTATAAATTAGTGAGCTAATCAGTTTTGATTTTCCACAGCCTGATGATCCTATAATAATTGAATGTTTGTCGAAGCTGAAGTTGCTTTGTCTTAGATAAAAGTTTCCTTGTAAATATGGGAATGTGTCTATCAATAGTAAGGCATTATAAGGATCTGTATTTAATAAGTGTAATATTTTACTGATTTCTAAGTATTTGGGGGCGCTTTTATAAAAGTATCGTTTGTTTCCTTCAAAGTCTACGGACAATAAGTTGGTTGGTAGTGTAAAAATGGTTTTATATTTTTTTATGGTTCCATTTTTGTTTATATAATATTTTATTTTCGGTATTATTTTATTTTGAGATAGTCTTAAAAAGCTTATTTCTAGAGTTTCTAAGGTACCTTTATTTTTGATTTGGTTTTTATTTATTAAGTCTATGATATTACTATCTAGTTTTAGAAAGGTAAAAAATGTGTATTTTGATTTTGGTAGGTTTCTATTTTTTTGTTCTTTTAGTAAATAGGAGTTTAAGTGGTTTATGGTTGTTGGTAAGGTGCATTTAGTTTTGACAAAGTATCGAATTTGATTGTTTTCATTGGTAACAATTATTTTCCATTTTTTTAGTATTCCATTATAGTTGGATATGGTTTTTATTAGTTGGAGCCATTCTTCTTTTGTTACATATGGTTTTGTTAGATAAATTTCTCTTGTTTTTTCCATATTTGCCACCTCAACATTGATTGTAACAAAATTAAAAATAAAAAAACTGATTTTTTTATGATCAGTTTTGTCAGTTTAGTCGATTGCTACTAGAAAGTCAGTAACGTCATCATGGTAATGTTCTAGTTCTGGTAGTTCTTTTAGGTTATATTTGCAAGAAGGTAAGAATTCTCTATAAAATTTTTGTGATATTTCTTGTATTTCTTTTGGGTTTTGTGATCCAATTTTAAATTTTAGCCATTTACTGGATGGTATTGTTATGTGTTCAAATCGATCTATTACTCTGTTATATAGGCAATAGTATTTTTGGGTTTCTTCTCGTGATTGATCATATGTAATCATTCCATATTCTATTTTTCCGTATTTTTTTTCTGTTTGTTCAAAAAAAGCTGGAGCATCTCTTTTTATTTGATTGTTGTTTGTTTTGATGCTTATGCCATATAAGTGTATTTCTTTTAATTCTATGATCTCGTAATCTAATTCTGTCGTGATGATGATATCTTCGTTAAATATTATTTTTGGATAGTTTTTTAGTTTTGTTTGTTTATTTACTAAGCTGGGTTTGATTCCATGAAATTTTTCAAATGCTCTTGAAAATGAGGTTGCATTTTCGTATTGATATTTGAAGGCGATATCTATAATTTTTTGTTTTTGATGATATAGGTCATATCCAGCATTAGATAGTCTTCGTTTTCTAATGTATTCTGATAATGAGATTCCTGCTATCATTACAAATATTCGTTTCATGGTATAGGTGTTGACACCTAGGAAATGCGCTAAAAAGGTGTCATCTATTTTGTCTTCTAAGTGTTCATCAATATAGTTTGTTATTTGGTTTAGTTGCTTATAAATGTTCAAATAATATCACCTCTTGTTTGGAAAGTTATATTTATATTGTATCATATTTATTTTTTTGATTTTAAAATTGTTTTTTGTATTTATTTATATTATACTATCTATGGTGATCATAATGACTATTGGAATTGATATTGATGGTGTTCTTACTGATTTAGAACATTATATAGCTACTAGTGGTAAAAAATATACAGAAGAAAACCATTTAGGGTTTGATGATACCATGGGTGTAAATTCAATTTATGGCTTTTTATGTAAGGAAGATAGCAATCGTTTTTGGGATCAGTATTGGGAAGTATATGCCAGAACAGTGAAGGTTCGAGATCAAGCAAGTATTGTCATACAGAAATTAAGGGATGATGGAAATAAAATTATTATTATTACGGCTAGGACATATGATAGTCAAATTGTGAAAGATGGTATTAATAGACAAAAAAACATGGAGAAACTGATCGTCAAGTGGTTGAATCAGAATCATATTGTATATGATAAAATTGTGTTTTCTAATTTAAATAAGTTACGGGATTGTTTGGACCATCAAATTGATGTTATGATTGAAGACTCTGTTTCTAATATGGAATCACTAAAAAATGATATGAGGATACTTTGTTTTGATGCAAAATACAATCGGTATTATATGGATAATCAAGTTCAGAGAGTTTATAGTTGGAAAGAAATATATGATATTATTCATAATATTTAACCTTTTTATGGGGTTTTATAAATTTGGTTTATAACTGATTCCAATTGTTTGAGCGATTTATTAATATATCTACGGTTGATGCCGATAATGGGTATGTTATACTCTTTTGTCATATCATATAATTTTTCCATAAATATTCCTCTTCGGTTTTGGTTTCCATGGTTTGTATATATGTAGTTTACGCAGCAAGATGGGGATTGCTCTATTCCTAAAATGGCGATTATTTTGTAATTGGCTTTTTTTATTTCTACATATATTTTAACATAGTTTTATATTGTTTTTTAGGAAAACATCAGTCATTTTCATTGTTTATATTTTTTTCAAATTCATTTCTTTCTGTAATAATATTTACTTTTTTTATGTCAAATTCTTTATTTTCATATTTCGCTTTTAAGTATTGCATAAATTCATTTTCTAATTCATCTCTATCTTTAGATTTATAATTATTATTTTTTAAAGCGGCTTCCATTTTTGATCTTAAGTATTTCCACTTGTTATAGTAGTAAGATTTGGTTTTTACCATAAAATGATTGTTGTCTTCTATTACAAATCCTTCTATATACTCTTTGTTCCATTTATAGTCTATTGCATTTATGTTTTCATATATATTTTTAAAAGAGTCTAAATCATGTGATGTATATATTAATTCTTTTACTTCTATTCTATTGTCATCAGCGAATTTTTTTAATTCTTCATATGGTATTTTAGAATAATCTGTTGTATTGTATATCATGTCTAACAAAACAATTTTAGATTCTTTGTATTCAATAATATGTGGGTCATGGATATGATCTATTACTTCAAATACAAAGGTTACGTTATCTGTAATTATTTTGTTTTTAATTGCATTTATTTGTGGTTCATTAAATATCTTATAAAATAATGTTTTAAAATAATCTACGTATTCTCCTGTATTGGTTGTTTTAGATGCGAAAAAAAATTCGTTATCTTTTACAGATAGTATTCCTAAAAATCCGTTGTATTTTAAGTAAAATTTTACTGGATATTGTAATGTTTTTTCTATATTTTTTATTTCTGTTTCTTTTCTTTCGTTAATATTAAAAAATTTATTATAGCTTCTGGCTAGAATTTTATTGGTGTTGACATCTATAAATAATCCTCTGGCTTTTGTGATGATATGATCCCAAATTTTATTATAAAACGCTTCTTTTGAAAAGTTAAAGGAGTAGATTCCATCTCCTAAGTCTTTTTCAAATATATATTTATTTTGTTTTAGGCTTTCTATTAAATTGTATACATTTGTTTCTTCTATTAAATTAGGATTGTATATTTCATTTTTAATTTGTGTAATTTTCAGTTCTCCATTTTTATTGATTGTTAGTACTCGAAGATATCCTCCATGTTCAATGTCCCCTTCTAAGTTTAAGGAATATTTATATTTGTTGTATTTGATTTTATATAAGTTTCTGTGGCCATGCACTTGATAGATTTTATGTTCTTGGTTTTTCATAAAATTGTTATAAATTTTGTCTATATCGACATCATATTTATCAACACCATATATAAAAGTGTTTGTACTGTAAAAATCTAATGATTTTTCTGGAATATAAGGAATTCCTCCATGGGTAATTAGGTATGTATTTTTGCCAAACTCAATATACGATATTTGTGATAGTTTTTTTATAAAACCTCTAATTTCACTTCTTTTAATTCCTTTTTCTTCAAATTCTTTGATTGTATTTTTGATATCATAATCCATTTTAAATTCGTCTTTACAGGCATATTTGTATAGTTTGTCTTCATGATTTCCAACTAAAAATGTCATGTTTTCATTATTTGATAGATCGTTTAATAGTTTAAATGTTTCATAGTTCCTAATTCCTCTATCGAAGTAATCACCAATAAAAATATATGCATCATTTTTATTGATGGGATTTTCTTTAAAGTATTGTTGTAATGCGGTATAGCATCCATGAATGTCTCCAATGATATGAACTTGGTCATATTTATTTAAGTCTTTTGGATTATTTGTAATTATTTCGTTAAAGTTTTCTGGTCTTATTATTTTAAAGGCTGATGATATTTTTTCTTTGGAAAACATTTTATATACTCTATCAATTGATTCATTTGGAACTATTTTATATTTTTCCCTATTTGCGTTTCTTTTATAGACTTCTTCTTTTGGGAGATGTGTAAAATCTAAGATATATAGTCTATATCGATATTTGTCTGCTAATTTCTTATAGGTTGTAAGAGATTCATTTGATGCATGAACTGCATCAATAATTGTAAATTCTCCTTTTTTCATTCGTTCTTCTAATATCGAATATAATAGTTCCCATATTTTTTTGTTATTAAATTGTGGAATTTCTTCTGAATAATTGATATTCATTTGTGGGGCATTAAACATAAGTCTTATTTGATCAGAGCTCAGTGTGAATGTTTCTAATTTATGTTCTTTGATAAATGTACTTTTCCCACATCCCATAGCTCCTCTTAATATTATTAATTTTCTCAATTTCTTCACTTCCAATCTTTGTTTTTCTCTTCGTAATGCCATTTTTTATTTTATATTTTCTAAGGCATGGATAATTTTATTTGTGTTTTCGTTATTTTTAAACATCATGTCTGGATGATTGCTATTAATCATGTTTTGAAATTCTTTAAATTTAAACCATTTTATTTCTGATAGTTCTTCTTTTTGAATATGAAAATCATCAATGTTTAAATTGCAGTTTGAATAGTATACTGTTGTAAATTGTCTGTTTGGCATTTTTTCTCTTTTTAGTTCTACTAATAATTTGATCTGATCTTTGGATAAGATAATTCCTAATTCTTCTTTTGTTTCTCTCATTATGGCTTCTATATTTGTCTCTCCTGCTATCACATGGCCACCATGCCATGCCCATTTATTTGGTTCGATTTCTTTTAAATTGTACCCATAAAAATAGACAGATAGGAAAAGACACCTATCTTTTTCTATG
>CANAXT010000053.1 GCA_947365915.1 uncultured Mycoplasmatota bacterium | reverse complement strand
TATTTAGAAATTCTCTTACACCAGGATTGTAATCTACTTTATCATATCCTAATGAGAAATTTTCATCTGTCAATTTGAATCCAGCATTTTTAATTATTTCAAAGTATATATCATATAGTGCTTTATATAAATCAATATTCGCTTCTTTCGCTCTTTTTTGTGATAATTCTAAAAAGTAAGGATTATGAACTCCATGTTTTAATCCACATTTTTCTAAAATTTCAAACTTAGGTAACGCATATGGGGTCAATGTTCCATCAAAATCATAAATGATAGTTTTTTTCATTAGAATTTCCTCCAAATCTTATTTTTCATTGCTCCATTTTTTGATTTTATTACAATCAAGTACAATGTAATTCAACTATAAAATTTTTTTCAAAAAGTATTCAATTACTCCTGGTGGACTATCATTTAATTGTGCATATACTTCAAAGCCATTTTTTTCATAGAAGCCTCTTGCCTGAAAACTCCATGTTTCTGTTCTAATTCCAATGCATTGATTTTCTTGTGCTACTGCTTCTATTTCTTTCATTATCTTTGATCCAATTTTTTGTTTTCTATATTTTTCATTTATCCACAGTTGGTCTAAAAAATACCATTGATATTGGATCCATCCAATTGCTCCTCCAATAACCTCATCTTTATCATAAACTACAAAATTGGCAATTATTTTATCGTTATGTTGATTATCGGAATGTTCATTGATATATTTGCAATTTTTTTGGTTAAATTTGTGTAAATTTAAACTTAGTTCTTTTTCTATTTGATTGTCATTATTTTTTCTAATTTTAATTTCATTCATACCTATCCTCCATAATGTCTTTTAAAAGTCATCATTCATTAAAAAATCAAAAATATTTATTTGCTTAATAAATTCATTTGAATAATCTTTTTTGGAAAGAGAAATAATGTATTTTAACAATCTGTATAACGATAATTTACTGTTAATTTTTTTATTTTTCCATTTTCTATTTCTGCCTTATAACCTGCACCATTTCTATATAATGGTGTCATCACATCTTCTGGACCATGAACTATAACTTCTTCTTTTTTGTTTTCTATATAACGATTATAGGATTCTCCTAAAAAGCTTTTCAAAAAGGTTTGATATGCTTGATGGGTTTCTGAATTATCTTCTTTTTTAGGTGTAGTAATTTGTATAATTAGTTCTTCTCTTACTTCTTTTGCACTTACTTTTCCTTTTACATCAACTTCAAATATTCTTGTATAGTCACTTTTTTGCACAAAAAATCTAGGCAAGGATCCAAAACATATTCTGTACCATTAAATTGAAAGCATATCCAAGAATGATAATATCCTGGAATTCTGTCATCAATCTTTAAATTTCCTCTTTCGATGTAATCATCATCATTCAAAAATACAATTGCTGATTCTGTTGTCTGCCAACACCACCCTTCCAGTTTCCCTGCTGACATCAATTCAAATAAGTTTCCTTCATTTTCGCCTGATATTTTGATATGTAAGTTACTTAATTTACCCATTAAATATTTTATCACTTTTCTATCAATTCTTTTAGAATTTAATATTTTCCACTTTTCTTCTTCCGTTAATTCTTTTTTGAAAAAAGCTCTACCTAATATATCATTAATTCCAAACATTTCTTTTTCCTCCTAAATTTCTTTATATATTATCATATATTGTGAAATTTCGCAAAAAAGGTATTTAAATTTTATATAGTAATGATACATTTATTTGCTATTTTTAACTGAAAAACTAAGTTCAAGATAACCCACTATGTTATCGTGGCCTTTAAATTCGATTACTAGAATAAAATGATTTGATAGATATCTCATAATATCCATTTTTATCTCAGTATTTGTATCATATATTCCATTTTTTCCAAATACAATATCTCCATCATCTACATACTGAATAAAATTTATGTGTTCGTTTAATTTAAATTTCAACATTTCTTCTAAGTTGATAAATGCTATAAAGTTTAAAGAATAAGAATCATTATTCTTTTTTCCAGCAATACTAAATTCAAGATGTTGACTTTCTTCTGTGATTTCAAATAATTGTTCTTCTAAGGTATTTAATTGTCCAATTTTAAAATCAACTGCGGTTTTAAACATAGGTTATCACCTTCCTCTTTTTGTTATTTGATAATCTGCATTGCTAATTTGAAATGTTTAATATTCTTTTAAATTACCTACACTAATTTTTCTTAAATCATACCATGGTATACAATATCTTTCATGGGTACAAATACTTTTCAACACTTCTCTTCCATCAAAGCCTTTTGAAACAGCATCTCTTAAATATGCAATTATTGATGCTTTCTCTCTAGCTTTTTTTCTTCTATTCTTTTTATTACTATAGGCATCTTTTCAGCATTTGGTTCAAAATGTTGCCAATCACTGGGCCACTTTTCATTCTGAAGGGGCCATATTCCACCACACTCAAATCCTACACTATCAAATACTGTACAAGCAATATCTCCAAGAGTTATTATATGTCTATTAACTTTAGCCTTATCCTTCCTATTTATTAAAGTATTTTTTTCATAGTCAGATAAAAGACTATCATCAAAAGAGCCATCTTTGTTTCTTGGCGTGCAAGGATTATCTAATGGGTTAATATCGATTGCAATGCCTAAGGCATGATTAGATAGTTTTTCCTGCTTGGCTATTCTTCGGTAACAGAAACAACTACTATTATTGTGAGAGATACTATTTCTATCTGCTTGCAATGCATCTCCCTCTATCCAAAAATCATCAATTAAACGCATAGAGTGAATTTGGTATTTAAAAATAAATAAGGTAGAAAAAATTTCTCTTGTTTCATTAAGAATTGCTTTATTTACAATCATCTCACCAACTGTCACATTACCATCATAGTTATAATGTAACATTTTAATATAAGCGAGCTCATCTAAATAAACATCAGAATTTTTTATGTAGCTTTTCCCATTTATCCTCTCATAAATATCATCATTTTCTACAATGTCTCTACTTTCAAATATAAAATCAGTGAAATTAACTACTGCCCCAACGTTAATATTTTGTAACATTAATATTCTCCTTTCAAATATTCTTTTATCTATTATAGCATTAAATATCAATAACTTATTTGCTTAATGAACTATCTCGTTCATTTCCCTTAACACTATCTAATAAGATTTTATGAATATCATTAACAAATAATAAATTAATTTCGAAATTTGATTCAAGATAATCCTTAGAATATTCAACAACTCTTTTTAAATTTTGAATCAAATTCAACATTTTTTAAATAAGATTTGTATTCTCCATATTTTACGTTTTCCTCTGACAATAATTTTAATAGTTCTTTATCTATTTTATAATCTATAGGTAACTCTTTCACTTTTACTGGTTCTATAATAATCACCAACTAAATATATCATAAATCAATTTGCAAGTAAATAAAATGCACATTGTTTTATAATATATAAAAAGAAACTTTATATTAAACGCCTACTTTAGTAGTTTCTTCTAGATCATCGTTCAAATATAAAATTTCTTCTTTATTCATATGTACAATACGTTCTTCACGTATTATATTTAATGTTTGATATTCAACATAATCTGATAAAATTTCATCTAACTTTTTCTTTGATAATAAATCTGTAGTTCTTCTTGCATATTTCAATTGTTCAAAATTTTCAATTGTTAATTTCGTATTCAGTTGCGCATAACTATCTTCAGAAATGACAGTTTCCTTAGGTTGTTCACTGTTGATATAGCGATTGTACATACGATATAAGTTCTACAGTTTACCTGCTGTTTTATCTAATGCGATTATTTCTATATATTCTTCATTTATACTGGCAATAAGCATTGGATGTTTCATATTAGATACCTGATCAATTTGATATCTTACTTTTAGCCATAAAACTTGCCCTACTTTTAATTCTGAATTGTTCATATTTTAAGTGCTGAAATTAATCCTTTATATCTTTTTTTATAAATATCAATATTATCTTCTAAATTCATGATTGGAGCATTATATGTATCTTGGCTTAATTTAATCCATTCTGGATCTTCATGTGTAATCTCTATTAGTTCTTCGTATGTAGCATTTTCTAATGAAAAATAAATCTTATCTAAGAAACACTCGGTATCCTTATCTAATTTAATATCTTCATTTTTAGCAATTAATCTTCCATATGAGGACATAATTTCCTCTATCACTGGTCCATTATCATAGGCAACAAAGTCTTCTTGGAATAACTTTTTTCCATATTTTGCTAAAAATACAACTTGTGATAAAAACAGATACTTATTAAGTCTAACATTGCCCTCATAACAAATTCTATCATTATAAGTTACTACATTTTTGTTGAATAAAATTCTATCTTTATCTTTCGAAATAAAATACTTTGCAATACTAGTGGCATCTAACATAATATCACTCCCTATTCTAATTTAATTTTATCAAATTAATCTTCATAACTATATTTCTTACTAATATATATTTCATTTTATAGCATTGGTCGATATTTTCAATATCATAACAACCTCTTTTATTCAATCAATACGATAACATTTTTTTAGCAAGCTCTTTTATTGATAACAATCTAGGTAAACTGATACAGTAAAATTTTTTTTTAATGACGAGTGACCAAATCTTTCATGTTTTTATTGTAACTATTGTTGTAAAAATATTAAAACCTTTGATATTCAAAGAAAATTTTTATATTGGTGGAGATGAGGAGAATTGAACTCCTGTCCAAAATATTCTCACAGAAAAGTTCTACAAGTTTAGTTAGTTCAGAAGTGTCCTAATATTAGATAGGAACTAACAACCCTAATATTAGTAATCCTAAATGATTCATTTTAACTGTTAGGAAAAGTTAAAATATATCCCACTCATTTGAGCCCTCTTAAATTCCCGTGGGAAAAGAATAAAAGAGAGCTGTATTTGCTTAAATCCGATTAAGCGAAAGTTGGAGCGTATGCCCCACTAAATACATTATTTGATTTTTTTGCGTTTAATTTAAGTTTTGTACGTAACGTGTACCTCCGACTTGCCCTTTAAGGCCTGAATATCCTGTCGAAACCTGGACATCCCCGTGAATGCATTATACCATAAACAAATAGAATACGCAACTATCGATATTTTAAGGCTTTATTCATTTCTCTTTTCATATCTCGTTCTTTCATAGTTTCTCTTTTGTCATACAATTTTTTCCCTTTTCCAACACCTAATAATACTTTGGCATAATTGCCTTTGATATATACTTTTAAAGGAACTAATGTGAATCCTTGTAATCTTACTTTATCATTTAGTTTTATAATTTCTTTTTTGTGTAATAATAGTTTTCTTGTTCTTGTTTCATCATGATTAAAAATGTTTCCATGATCATACTCACTAATATGCATGTTTAATAAAAATGCTTCTAGGTTTCTAATAATTGCATAACTATCTTTTAAATTGGCTTTTCCAGCGCGTAATGATTTGATTTCTGTTCCTGTTAGTACCAAACCAGCTTCTATTGTTTCTATGATTTCATAATCAAATTTTGCTTTTCGATTTTGGATTTCTATCATAAGTATCACTTCCTTTTTTATCATATCATAATTTTTGTCTATGAAAAAGAATATTTTTCAATATTCTATTTATATGTGGCATGACTACTTTGATAGGAAGCCGTTTGAGTTTGGTAACCTAGTTGTTGTGCTAATTCATCTAATTTTATCTTAATTTGTTCAATACTCGCTTTTGTTTTTCTGATTTCTGGATTATTTTCGATTGCTTCATTTTTTGTTTCTTCTTGTTCTTTTATTTTTCTTTCTAATTCTATTATTTGTGCTTTCTTCTCTTCTATTAAAGCTTGATAGTTTGCATTTATTTGTGTGATTTTTGCATTCATTTCATCTTGCAATTGTTCTTTTTTTCTTTTTGTAACAAGTGGTTTATTCATTTTACTTGTATAGTCCATTTGAACAAAAGTTATTTCATTTTGTTTTTTGATTTCTAATTCATTTATTGATGAATGAATGACTCTAATGTCCATCTCAATTTGTAATGGATTAACAGAACTGTTTTCTCTTTGCTTTTGCCCTTCTTCCCATTGTAGATTTCGTAATTTTTTTTCTAATGCTTCTTTTTTAGATTTTAATCTGAAATATTCTTGTTTTCTTTTTTCATCTGGACTCGTCGTTTTACTTCCATAAAATGAGTATCCTCTTACAAAAACATCTTGAAATAATTGATCAAATAATTGATCAAATCCTTGTGCAAATGATTGATTTCCATTTGAGGATTTGTTTACTTTAGCACTTCCTTTTCTTAAATTTAAAGTTCTATCATATTCTGCTCTTTTTCCTTTTGATATTTTTCCATAAGCTCCTGTATATTCTCTTATAAGCTCATCATATTTTTTTCTTTCTTCTGGTGTTAAATCCTTTAAATCTGTTACATCGCTATGCACGTTGCGTACCAAAGTATGGTATGCTTTTTTGATTTCTTGATCTGATGCATTTGGACTAACTCCTAATATTTCATATGCCGTCTTTTCCATCTTTTTCCTCCTCTGTAATAATAAAATCTACAGTTTTAGCTTCTTTACTTGCGCTTACTACTGTAACATTGACTGTATCTCCTAGTCGATATCCTCTTTTGTCTTTTTCTCCACGAATTGAAAATGTTGCTTCATCAAAGAAGTAGTGATCTCCTTTTAAATCATCCAATCGAACAAGTCCTTCCACTAAGTTTGGTAGTTCTACAAACATTCCAAAGTTTACGACACTACTAACAATACCTGTATATTTTTCCCCAATGTGATCAAGCATATATTCGGCTTTTTTCATATCATCAACTTCTCGTTCACATTCAATAGAAGCACGTTCTCTTTCTGATGTATGTTCTCCAATAAAGGTTAAACGATTATCCCAATAATTTAATGTGTCTTTATCCATTTTATTTTTGAATAGGTAAAGTCTAAGTAACCTATGAACAGTTGTATCTGGATAACGTCTAATTGGTGAAGTGAAGTGTGTATAGTATTTGCTTGCTAAACCGAAGTGTCCTATGTTGTTTTTATCATATACTGCTTTCTGCATGCTTCTAAGTAACATAGAAGATAAAATATGAAATTCTTTTTTGTCTTTTAATTGCGCTAAAATATCTTGCATAGTTCGTGGATGAATGTCTTTTACTTTTCCTTTGACTGTATATCCTAAAATTCCGATAAAGTCTAAGAATTTTTGTATTTTTTCTTCGCTTGGTTCTCCATGAATTCGATATAGGAATGGTAATTCCATGAAATAGATATGAGTTGCTACCGTTTCATTGGCTGCTATCATAAAGTCTTCAATGAGTTTCTCTCCTGTTCCTCTATTTCTTAATACAACATCAATCGCTTTTCCTGTTTCATCTACAATAATTTTAGATTCATCGATTTCAAAATCAATATAACCTCTTGATTCTTTTTCTCTTCTAAGAATGCAGGCAAGTTCTTTCATTTGGTTTAATTGTTCTACAAATGGTTCATATCCTTCTGGGGTTTTGTGTTCTTCTAATATGGAGTTAACACATTTATATGTCATTTGTTTTTTAGAACGAATGACACTTTCAAATATTTCATAGTCGATTATTTTTCCGTTTTGATCTATTTCCATGACACAGGACATTGATAGTCTATCTACATTTGGATTTAATGAACAGATTCCATTAGATAGTTTATGTGGTAGCATTGGAATAACACGATCTGCTAGATAAACACTGGTTCCTCTTTCATATGCTTCTTCATCTAATTTGGTTCCTTCTTTTACATAATAACTGACATCTGCGATATGAACACCTAGTTCATAGTTCCCGTTTTCTCTCTTTTTTATGGAAATGGCATCATCAATATCTTTGGTGTCATCGCCATCGATTGTAAAAATGCATTCTTCTCTTAAGTCTTTTCTATTTTCTAGTTCTTCTTTGGATACATGGTCAGGTATGTTTTCTACTTCTTCCATGACTTCTTCTGTAAATTCATCATGGATGTTATATTTCATGGCAATGGATAAAATGTCTACTCCTGGATCGTTTTTATGTCCTAGGATTCTTAATATTTCCCCTTTATAATGATTGTCTTTTATTTTTCCAAGTATTTTTACTAGTACTTTATGTCCTGGCATTGCGCTCATAGATTTGTCTTTGTCAATTTCAATCACTAATTTTATTTTTTCGTCATCTAGGTCAATATATCCAATTCCATCTTCTTCATAGTATTCTCCTACCATTTCTTTGATTTCACGGTTTACAATTCTAACTATTTTTCCTTCTAGTTCGTCTCCTTTTTGATTTGTAATTTCTACTACGACTTTATCTCCATGAATAGCTCCATTCATATTCGGTGGGGCTATGAAAACATCTTCGTCTCCTTCTATGTCTACAAATCCATATCCTTTTTTATTTGCAATTAATGTTCCTAGTTTCATATGACTATTGTTAAATAATAAGTAACTATCTTTTTTGGTACGATAAATTTTTAAGTTGTCTTCTAAGTTATTTAGTGCTTTTAATAGTTCTTTTAGTTCATCTACTGTTTTTAAGCCTAATGCATCATTTAGTTCATAAACAGTGAATGCTCTGTTATCTTGTTTTAAAATATCTAAAATCTGTTCTTCCATATGTTTCACCTCTATTTCTATTATAGGAAATTTTGATTGAAAATAAAATATTTTGTTTGTTTTGTTGTCATTTGTTTTACTTGAATATTAGGTAGCTGCCAACAAAGAATATTGTTTCAAATAAAAGAGTCAATAAAGCTAGCATTAAAACTTGTATTTTGGCTGCTTCATTTTTGTTGTCTGAATACATTTTAGAAGCAATCGAGTTGGTTGATTTTTGAAATGTTTTTCCTTTGGTATTTGTATTTCCTTCTTTTTTTTCTAATAGTTCACGTCTTAGTTCTTTTAGTTCTTTTAACCAAGCTTCTCTTCTTTCTACATCACGCATGTTTCCACCTGAATGCTTTTTCTAAGTGATAAAATAGTTGTTTTTTTGTACAACATTTTTCATATGCGTAATAAATAGCTGTTAAAATGGATCCTAGGAAAGCTACTATCATGTCTTTCATGGTATCTCCAACTCCTGTTTCTAATACTTTTTGTGTGTCTCCGTTTAGTATTTTGTCTGAAGTAAATTCGTAAAATTCCCAAAGTGATGCGACCATTAAGGAAAATGCGATCATAAAGAATATATTAAATAAAATGCTTTTGTCGTCGTATTTTTTAAACCAAAATAATATGGTTATTGCAAGTACTCCTGTTAATATTCCTGAGCAGAAGTGAACAAATGAGTCAAACCAATAGATTGTGGAATAAAGTCCTACTACGCTTCCTAGGAATTGGGCGAAAAAGACAAAAATAATATATACAAGTTCCATATAGTCTGGAAAGATTACTTTGTGGCGAATGATTTTTGGAATCCAAATAATTAGATATACGGAAAGGGTTACTAGTATTCTATTGTTTTGTCCTGATAAAATCATTTTTAATAAAAATCCTGTATTTAATAGTAATAATAAACTAATGAATAGGTTATTCCATTTCTTCATCTTCATATGTTAATTTCTCCATTTCTACGCCATTGATTAGGTCAAATCGCTTGCTGATTTTGTTGGTTGTTGTGTGGATGTCTTTGACATCTTTGCTAACGGTTTCTATACTTCTATATAGTTTGTCCCAACGTTCTTTGTATCGTTTGAATTCGGTATCTAATAGTCTTAGTTCTTGATGGATCACGCTTGCGTATTTGTCTCGTTCTATGTTTTTCATGATGATTTGTATGGTTGTTAAGGTACTGATTAGAGTTGTTGGTGATGTGATCCATACTTTTTTAGTATATGCATAGTCGATGATATCTTGATGATATGCGTTTACTTCTGCGAATATGGCTTCTGCTGGTAAAAATAGTATAGCTTGATCTGATGTTACTCCTGGGATAATGTATTTGTTGGCGATAGCGTCTATGTGTTTTTTCATGTCTGTTTTAAATAGTTTTTCGGCGTTGTTTCTGACTATTTCACTGTTTTCTTTGTTTACCATTGCTTGGTAGTTTTCGAGTGGAAATTTGGAGTCAATGGCTATGTTTCCTAAGGGTTCTGGTGCGAACAGCATACAATCGGCAATGGTTCCATTTTCTAGACCATATTGTAGGGCATAGATATTGTTGTTGTTTTCTCCAAAAACACTTGTTAAGATATGTTTTAAGTTGACTTCTCCGAATATTCCTCTTGTTTTTTTGTCTGTTAAAACGCTTTGTAATGAAACGAT
>CANAXT010000052.1 GCA_947365915.1 uncultured Mycoplasmatota bacterium | reverse complement strand
GAAAAAAATATGAAAGATAAAAAAATAAATTATAAGCTATTTTCGAAAAAAAAGATATATGGAAAAATTGTTTCTGTAGATTTTAATTTAGAATCTACTGGAACTCAAAATATTTTAGATTTGATACCATATTTTATATCTGCATGTGAAGGAGATACTGTCGTTATTGATGAATTAGACAAAGGTATACACGACTTATTAGTAAGTAATATGTTAGAGAGTATTTCAAAATATTTAAAAGGACAACTAATTATTACCACGCATAACACACTATTAATAGAATCTGACATTCCAAAGGAAAATATATATATTTTTAGAGCAAATAAAGATGCAGAAAAAGAACTAGTAGCTATCACAGAATTTTCGGGACATGTCCATAAAAATATCAATCCAAGAAAAAAATATCTAAATGGTATGTATGGAGGAATTCCGATGACAATGGATATTGATTTTGAGGAATTAATTGACAATTTAAAATAAATAGAATTATGATGAAAAAATTAGTATATTTAAAAACTATTGTGATAGTGCATGGAAAATCAGAAAAACAAATATGTCAATATGTAAAAAATAATTTAAGGTTAAAAATGGAGATTATAAGTGAAAAAAATGGAGAAAACTCAATTCAAATTACAGGACTAATGAAACTATTAAATAATAAAAAATTCAAAAGTTATAATTCCTTTATTAGAAACTTTGAGGATGTTGAACTTATTAAAGATGGAAAAAACTTAAGTGATGATTTTAAAATATTTATAATAATGGATACTGATGATTGTGTTAATGACGAACAAAGAACAAAATATAGAAACAAAGAGATGTTTAAAAATCATTGGGCATATAAATACATTGTTCCAATTCACAATACTCCAGAGTTAGAAACAATATTAACAAAAGCGAAAGTTCCATTTAAAAAAGTAGGAAAAAATCGAAAAAAAGAATATATTAAATTGTTTCCGACTAATGATAAATACGGAAAAAGCGATGCAATTTCAATTGAAGAATTGATGAAAAATTTGTCAACGGTTAAAGATACCAATTTTGAAGAATTTTTTCAATTTTGTTTAGAAGCTGCAGAATAATTTTTATAATAAAAGAGAAGATTAATTATTGAACATTATGTCCTTCTAGATTAAGAGTAATAAAATACTCTTTTTTTCTAAAATTAACCTCACATTTCTTTCTATTTGAACCAATATTTGTTATACTAATAAACAGGTGGTAATATGCAAAATAAACTAACAATTTTATTAGATCAAATGGATTTCCCACAAAACGAAAGAACATACTTCGAAAACGGAAACATAGAAAGAATTATATGTAGTCAAAAAGACATTCACTATTGCTTTGAAATCACATTAGAAAACCTACTCCCTACCAATATCGCGCAACTTTTTTTAACAAAAATAAAAGAAGCATTTCCAAACATCAAAAAAGTAGAAGCAACATTTCACATAAAAAACATAAACAAAGAAGCAGTAATAGAATACTATTATTATCTTTTAGAACAATACACAGAAGAAACACCAAGCCTAGAAATACTAAAAGACTATCAAGCAGAATATCAAAATAATATCCTTACCATTGTCGTAGGAAACAAAATCGAACAAATGAAACTAGAAGAACTAGAACCAAAATTTATAAAAGACTTTTCGAAATTTGGAATTTCACTATCTATGATGATTAACGTAAACACAGACATTAATAACGAAATCGAACAAGAAATAGAAGCGTGCAAAATGGCAGCAATCAATGAAGAAATATGTAACCAACCAGAACCAACTATAGTAGAAGAACCAAAGAAAAAATTTATTCCAAAAGACTTCAAACGAAAACCGCTCATTCAAGAACCAGACAACCCAGAAGTAATCATGGGAACAATGATTGAAACCGTCGCAACAGAACTAAGACAAATCTCAACCCCAGTACCAAACGTTACAATCGAAGGATACATCTTTGGAACTGAAATTAGAGAAACCAGAACCGAATTAAAAATCATCACCTTAAAAATTACCGACTACACCGATAGCATTTACGGAAAAATATTCGTCAACGATGAAGAAGAATTCAAAATCATATCAAAACAATTAAAAGCAGGAAAATGGTTTAAATTCAAAGGATCTATCAAAGATGATGCCTATAGTAAAGAACAAACATTTATGATAAGAGACATAAACGTACTAAAAAAAGAAGTTCAAAAACGAATCGATGACGCTGAAATTAAACGAGTAGAACTTCATGCCCATACCTTCATGAGCCAAATGGATGGTGTAGTAGACGAAACAAAACTTGTCAAACAAGCAATGGAATGGGGACATAAAGCCATAGCCATTACCGATCATAACGGTGTTCAAGCATTCCCTCATGTCTATCACCTAGTAAGAGACTACAACAAAGGAAAAGAAGAACATGAAAAATTCAAAGCCCTTTATGGAACCGAACTAACTATGATTAACGATGAAGTTCGCATTGTAGTAAGACCAAATGACACAAACCTGCTTCAAAACACATACGTTGTCTTTGACTTTGAAACAACCGGATTCAACGCAGGTGGAGGAGATACCATTATTGAAATTGGAGCAGTCAAAATATTAAATGGAGAAATCATAGACAAATATGACGAACTCATTAACCCAGGAAGACCACTTCCACAAAAAATAACAGAAGTAACAAGCATTACAGATGATATGTTAAAAGGAAAAGACAATGAAGAAAACGCCATCAAACGATTCATTGAATGGTATGGAGACCTTCCAATGGTTGCCCACAACGCCAAATTCGATGTATCATTTCTAGAAATGGCCCATCAAAAATATAACCTAGGAGAATTTACAAATACCGTAATCGACACATTAGAACTATCCAGAACCATGGATAACTCTTTTGCCAGACATAGCTTATCAGCGCTCGTAAAACGCTACGATGTTCCATTTGACGAAGAATCACACCATAGAGGAGATTACGATGCCGAAGCAACCGCCTATGTTTTCCACAAAATGATGAGAAAACTAGAAGGAATGAACTTTGAAAAAATTTCAGACTTAGACAAACTAGTATCTAAAGACGAAATTCACAAATATGGACGACCATTCCATGTAAATCTAATTGCCAAAAACAAAACAGGACTCAAAAACCTATTTAAAATTATCAGTCTTGCCAACACCAAATATTTATACAAAACACCAAGAATACTAAGAAGTGAAATAGAAAGATTGAGAGAAGGAATTCTAGTAGGAAGTGGTTGTTATGAAAGCGAAGTATTCACAGAAGGAAGAAGTAAAAGTGATGAAGAACTAAGTAACATCATTAATTTCTATGACTATGTCGAAGTACAACCACCAGAAGTATATAACCACTTATTACAAATGAATGATTTTGCAAACGAAGCAGAACTCATTAACCATATCAAAAAAATTATCCGTGTTACCGAAGAAGCAGGAAAACTAGCAGTCGCAACAGGAGATGTACATCACCTAAATCGAGAAGATAAAATATATAGAAATATTATTGTAAACCAAAAAGTCCCAGGAGGAGGAAGACACCCTCTAGCACGAAATAATATCAAAGAAATTCCATGTCAACACTTTAGAACCACCAGAGAAATGGTAGAAGACTTTTCATTTTTAGATGATGAAACAATAAAACGTATCGTTATTGATAACCCAAACAAAATTGCTGACATGTGTGAAATTATCGAAGTCATTATCGAAACAGGAGGAGTTCCATTCTCTCCCAAAATTGACAAATCCGTAGAAACAGTAACAGACTTAGTATACACAAGAGCCAAAGAATGGTATGGAGACGTACTTCCAGAAAACATAGAAGAAAGAATCGCAACCGAACTATATGGAGACGGTGTATTTAAAACCATTAAAGAAAACTTAAAAAAAGAAGGAAAATTAGAAGGCGAAGAATTTAAAAAAGAAGCCTTCAGAAGACTTCATGACATTATCCTAAAAGGATTCGAACCGATCAAAGACTTAATTAGAGAACATCTAAAAAGTGAAGGAGAAACAGAAGACTTAGAAAAAAAAGTCAAAAAAAGTCTAGGAGGAATCATTGGTGGAGGATTCGATGTAATTTACCTAATTGCCCAAAAACTAGTAAAGCATTCCAACGATGATGGATACTTAGTAGGATCCCGTGGTTCAGTCGGATCATCATTCGTAGCAACCATGATGGGAATCACTGAAGTAAATCCTCTACCAGCACATTACCGTTGTTTAAAATGTAAACACAGTATTTTTGAAGATGACAATCATAACGCATTAGGAGCAACCTATTCCAGTGGATTTGATTTACCAGACAAAACATGTCCAAAATGTGGAGAACCAATGTTTAAAGATGGACAAGACATGCCATTCGCCACATTCCTTGGATTTAATGCCGATAAAGTACCAGATATCGATTTAAACTTTTCCGATTTAAACCAAGCATCAGCCCATGATTATACCAAAGTACTATTTGGAGTAGACAATGTATATCGAGCTGGGACCATTGGTACAGTAGCCGAAAAAACAGCCTTTGGATTTGTCAAAGGATATCTAGAAGATAAAAATTTAGTGATGAGAAGCGCCGAAATAGAACGCATTGCTATGGGTTGTACAGGAGTCAAAAGAACAACTGGTCAACATCCAGGAGGAATCGTTGTTATTCCAGATTACATGGATGTCTTTGACTTCACACCATTCCAATTTCCAGCAGATGATGCGACTTCACCATGGAGAACGACCCACTTTGATTACCACGCCATCGATGAAGATGTCTTAAAACTAGATATTTTAGGACATTCAGATCCAACTCAACTTCGTATGATACAAGATATAACTGGTATGGATATTACCAAAGTACCATTAGATGACAAAGAAACCATGGGAATTTTCTTATCCCCAGAACCATTAGGAGTAAGTACAGACCAAATTATGTGTCCAACAGGAACACTAGGAATACCAGAATTTGGAACCCCATTTACAATTGGAATGTTAGTAGATACCAAACCAAAAACATTTTCAGAATTAATTAAAATTTCAGGACTATCACATGGTACTGATGTATGGCTTGGAAATGCGCAAGAATTAATACGTAATAAAGTCGTTCCATTTAAAAATGTAATCGGTTGTCGTGACGATATCATGGTGTATCTAATGTATAATGGATTAGAACCAATCAAAGCATTCAAAATCATGGAATTTGTTCGTAAAGGAAAAGCAAGTAAAGACCCAGATACATGGGCAGGACATGTAGAAACCATGAAAAATGCAGGAATCGAAGACTGGTTTATTGATTCATGTGGAAAAATCAAATACATGTTTCCAAAAGCCCATGCAGCAGCTTACGTAATCAGCGCCTTTCGGATTGCTTGGTTTAAGGTACACATGCCAGTGATTTATTACGCAACTTACTTTTCAGCTAGAATTACCGATTACGATATTGAGGTAATGATGGAAGGATATAATGCCATCAAAGAAAAAATGGCTGAAATTAATGCCAAAGGATATGAAGCAACCAACAAAGATTCAGCCGTTTTAGAAACATTAAAAATAGCGTTAGAAGCAACAGCAAGAGGAATGAAATTTGCGCCTATAGATTTAAATAAAAGTGAAGCAACGACATTCGTAGTAGTCGATGATAATACAATGATACCTCCATTTTCGACCATTGATGGACTAGGAGATACTGTAGCAAAAACCATAGTATCAGAACGTGAAAAACGCCCATTCTTTAGTATCGAAGATGTTCAAAAAAGAGGAAAAGTATCTGCAACATTAATCGAAAAAATGAGAGCAATGGGAATTTTTGAAGGCATGGATGAATCAAGTCAACTAAGTTTATTTTAAGTTTACACTATAAAAAAAATTAATTTTAAAAATATTGACTATCTATTTTGGAAGTGTTATACTGAATTCATGATAGAGGAGGGAATAAAATGAAGAGTAATCAAAAAGGTTTCACATTGATTGAGTTATTAGCAGTAATCGTTATTTTAGCGATCATCGCACTTATTGCAACTCCAATTGTATTAAACATTATTACAAAAGCGAAAAAATCAGCAGCAGCAGATAGTGTTTATGGAACAATGGAAGCATTAAAGTTAGCTTATACTGAATCATTATTAGATGCAGGAGAACAAAAACCACTACCATGGACTGTTGATTTTTCTAATAGCAAAATCATGAGTGGAGAATCTGCAGATGTAGATACTGAAAAAACATTAAAAGTAAGTGGAACAAAACCAGAGTCTGGAACAATCAAACTAGATGATGAAGGAAACTTTACTGTAACAGCTGTTAAAGTAAATGGACTTACTTGTAATCAAACCGATGGAAAAGTAGTTTGTGGATAAAAAACTACTTTTTCTTTTACACTTTTACTGTAATATTGGTGATAATTTTAGAATTTTATTGACTAAAAAAAAACAGTTTGTTATACTGAATATAGTAGAGGTAGGTGAGAAAATGAAAAGTAACCAAAAAGGTTTCACATTGATTGAGTTACTAGCAGTAATCGTTATTTTAGCAATAATCGCACTTATTGCAACTCCAATTGTATTAAATATTATCAATAAAGCGAAAAAATCAGCAGCAGCAGATAGTGTTTATGGAACAATGGAAGCAATCAAATTAGCTTATACTGAATCATTATTAGATACAACTGCAAAAACATTACCATTAGAAGTAACATGTACAAAAAGTGGTTGTGATAAAGATGTAAAAGTAAGTGGAACATCCCCAGATGGAATTCTTACTTTAGATGATGAAGGAAAATTTACATTTAAAGCAAGTGAAGGAGAAGCCGCAACAGTTAGCGTAAATGGTATTGCATGTACAATTGAAGCAGCTACTCAAAAAGTAACTTGTGGTGCTTAAGATAGAGAATAGAAAAAAACTATTCTTTTTTTTGCGCCTTTTAAAAACTAAATTTACTTGACTATTAAAAAACAGTTTGTTATACTAAGTATAGTAGAGGTAGGTGAGAAAATGAAGAGTAACCAAAAAGGGTTCACATTGATTGAGTTACTAGCTGTAATTGTTATTTTAGCGATCATCGCACTTATTGCAACTCCAATTGTATTAAACATTATTACAAAAGCGAAAAAATCAGCAGCAGCAGATAGTGTTTATGGAACAATGGAAGCATTAAAGTTAGCTTATACTGAATCATTGTTAGATGAAGGTTATGCAATGCCATTAACTGTTAAATTTTCTGATATGTCATTACAACAAGGAAACCCAGCAGCAGATATCATGAATGGTTCTGAAAAAGTAACATTGAAAGTAAGTGGAACGGCACCATCAGAAGGAACATTAACTTTAGATGATGGAACATTTACAGCAACAGGTCTTAAAGTAAATGGTCTTAGCTGTACAATTGATGCAGATCAAAAAGTTAAATGTGGTGACTAACATTTAGAAGAAAGTAGAATTTAAAACTACTTTTTCTTTTTCCATTTTATAACAAATAACTGTCAACCCTTGTCGAATTTTATTGACTAGCAATAAATATTTTGATATACTAGGTATGTAAAATAGAGGAGGGAAGAAAATGAAGAGTAACCAAAAAGGTTTTACATTGATTGAGTTACTAGCAGTAATCGTTATTTTAGCGATCATCGCACTTATTGCAACTCCAATTGTATTAAATATTATCAATAAAGCGAAAAAATCAGCAGCAGCAGATAGTGTTTATGGAGTAATGGAAGCAATGAAATTAGCTTATACTGAATCTTTACTAGATGACGGTTATGAAATGCCATTAGTTGTTACATTTCCAAAAATGGAAATGCAACATGGAGATCCAGCAAAAGATGTTATGAATGGTAGTGCAAAAGCAACATTAAAAGTAAGTGGAACAGCACCAACAGCTGGAACATTAACTTTAAACGATGGAACATTTACAGCAGAAGGTCTTGTTGTAAATGGTATCAATTGCGAAATTAATGATGGAAAAGTAACTTGTGGTGGTAAAAAAGCTGACACACCAGATACACCAACAGAATAAGAAACGAACTCGTTTCTTTTTTTGACATTTCTTGACAATAAACTGCCTTGTTTTTTTATATACAGTTTGCTATAATGTGAACATGGAGTGATAGAATGGAAAAAATTAGTGTTGTAGTTCCTTGTTATAACGAAGAAGAAACCGTTTCAATCTTTTATCAAGAAATTACAAAAACAATAGAAAAAATGAAAAAACAAGTAACATTTGAACTAATATTTATCAATGATGGATCAAAAGACAAAACACTAGAAAAAATAAGAGAATTAGCTTTAAAAGACAAAAAAGTGAGATACATATCCTTCTCTAGAAACTTTGGAAAAGAAGCAGCTATGCTAGCAGGATTAGAACATGCAACAGGAGACTATATAACCACAATGGATGTAGACTTACAAGACCCACCAGAACTATTAGAAGAAATGTACCGATTAATCAAAGAAGAAAAATATGATTGCGTTGCAACAAAAAGTACATCAAGAAATGGCTACTCATTCTTTAGAAAATTTTGTACCAAATGGTACTATAGAATTATTCAAAAATTCTCAAAAATTGAAATGGTATCAGGAGCAAGAGACTTTAGACTTATGACAAGACAAATGGTAAATGCCGTTTTATCCATGAAAGAATATAACCGTTACTCAAAAGGACTATTTAGCTTTGTCGGATTTGATACCAAATGGATCGAATATGAAAACCAAGAAAGAGTAGCAGGAACAACAAAATGGAGCTTTTGGAAACTATTTACCTATGCCTTTGATGGAATTACTGCCTTCTCAACCATGCCACTTGTACTATCAGCATTTCTAGGAGTCCTATTCTGTCTAATCGCATTCATACTAATTTTAATTATCATATTGAAAACACTCGTATGGGGAGACCCAGTAAGTGGATGGCCATCACTCGCATGCATTATATTCCTAGTAAGTGGAGTTCAACTATTTTGCCTTGGGATTAGCGGATATTACTTATCCAAAACATATCTAGAAACCAAAGCAAGACCAATCTATATTATCAAAGAAACCGAAAAAGATGTAGTATAACAACTGCATCTTTTTTCTAAAAGAAAGGGGAATTTTTATGATGAAAATGAAAATAGAAGAACCAAAAAAAGTAGAAAACCCAAACAACATAATCTTATTTGATCAACCACATAAAATCTATATTTCCCTAAAAGACAACTTTCTACCAATCATAAAAAAAGGAGACTATGTCTATCAAGAAGAAAAAATAGCCATTCGAAAAAAAGACCACTTTCCACTTTTTAGTACCATTAGTGGAATCGTAACCCATATAGATACAAATGGCATCACCATCAAAAATGACTTTAAAAATAGAGTTAGAACCTATGAAATAAAAGAATATGACCTAAAAGAATATACCAAAGAAGAAATATCAAAACAACTATTTGAACTAGGCATTAGAAATATTGGAGAAAAAGAAAAAGATCCCTATCAAAAACTAAAACCAGACCAGATTTATAAAACATTAATCATCAATGCCCTAAAACAAGAACCATATATCGACTTAGAATCATTCCAGCTCAAAATGGAACGAAAACAACTACTAGAAATCCTTGAAGTATTCATTGAAACATACAACTTTATGGAAGTATTAATCATTATTCCGAACAACCAAAAACTACTTCTAGAAGAATGGAAACAATGTGAAAAAGATAGCAAAATAAAACTAATAGAAATGGAAGAATATTACGCATTAGGACATACAAAAAAACTAATCGAAGAACTAAAAAAAATTTATTATAAAAAAGAACCAATGGAAAAAGGAATTATCGTATTTAATGTAAGTACATTGTGCGCCATATATCAAGCCCTAAAATACAAAAGACCACAAACCAAAATGTTAGTCCAATTTACAGGAGACATGTGGAAAAAAAACAGTTATATAGAAGTTAGAATTGGTGCCTATTTAAAAGAAGTACTAAACAAACTAGAATTTAAAAGATCCAAAGAAGTATTACTACTACAAGGAGGACTATTACAGGGCGTTCCCAAAACCCCAGAAAACACAATTATTTCCGTTGATACCAAAACATTTAGTGCTTGGAAAAATATCACAGAAAAGGAAACACATACTTGTATCAGATGTGGAAAATGTATCGAAGTATGTCCAATGAACTTAAGTCCAGTACTAATTATGGATGCCATACTAAAACAAAAAAACCTAAAACGATTTTCCATAGAACAATGCATTAACTGTAAACTTTGTTCATTTGTATGCCCATCCATGATACCAATTGATCATTACATAAAAACAGCAAAGGAGGAACAAAAATGAAAGAATTTTCATCCCAAAAAGGGCCCTATATAAAACCAATACAACAATCAAACTATTTTTTAAACGCTTTACTATTCATGATTGTTTACCGTTTCATCAAC